>CAIVEI010000191.1 GCA_903904835.1 uncultured Schlesneria sp.
GGATCTTATTCCCATGCAAACGAAGAGAAGATCCCTCGCTTGCGCGTCGGGCTAACGTTTGATCCCGGTCAGGTCAAGCAGTGCTCTTCGGGCATCTGAAGCTGGAAAGACGAAGACACTGCTGCTTTGCCTCAGAGCGATGATGGCTACTTTGGAAGAAACCCTGAAACTTGACTCAATGAGTCAAGTCTCAGACCCGAAGAAGTCCAAAGCCGTGACACAAATGCCTTAATGAGAAATTTCGCCGAGAATCATTAGCGAACCAAGTATTATCGAGGTGGCCTCAATTTAACGCTTTTTCTTTTTTGAAGGCTTTGCAATCAGACTATTCAACGTGGCGAGATTAATAGCGTCCAGATCGACCCCGTCACGTTCCCCTTTTTCCGTCTCCATGTACATCGGCGTGTCTGCGAACCGAATGTCGTTCACGATGTGCCTGAACGGTTCCAGACCGAGAAATCCTTCACCAATATGCTCGTGGCGGTCAACACGGCTGCCGAGCGGCTTCTTACTGTCGTTCAAGTGCCAGGCTCGAATCAGGTTTACGCCGATGTGCCTGTCAAACTCGTCCATCGTCGCCGCATACTCGTCCTTCGTCTCCAGGGGATATCCCGCCGCAAATATGTGACAGGAATCGACGCAGACACCAAGTCGCTCCGGATTGCGAACGTTTTCGAGCAGATACCCAATCTGCTCGAATCGATGACCGAGATTTGAGCCCTGACCGGCCGTGGTTTCCAACCAGTACTGGCACCGTATCCCAGCCGTCCTGTGGTGAGCCTCATTCAGTCCCTCAATGATCCGTCGTTGCCCCTCTGCCTCTGACGACGAGACAAAGCTGCCGGGATGCATCACCACCCCCTCCAGCCCCAACGATTCCGCCCGCTCTAGTTCAATCACAAGGGCGTCGACGGACTTTTTCCAAAGTACGTCATCGGGGCTGGCCAGATTGATCAAATAGCTGTCGTGGGCACAGGGACGCTGAACTCCAGTCCGCTGAAGCGCTTCGCGGAATAATCGCACATCATCGTCTGAAAGTGGCTTTCCCGCCCATTGATTATTGTTTTTTGTGAATAACTGAACAGTTTGCAGGCCAAGTTCGGCAGCGGTATCAACGGCTTTGTAATAGCCCCCCGCAATGCTCAAGTGAGAACCGAAAAGTGGCATGAAAAAACCTTCAAAGAAAAAGAAATGGGACTAAAGAAAAAGAAATGGGACTGATGGGACGAATGGGACTTATAGGACCTGTTTCCAAACTGATCCGTCCCATCAGTCCGATCCGACCCATCCATCCATCCCATCCATCCCATCGGTCCCATTCGTCCCATCAGTCCCATTTCTTTAACCACACCAATTCATCGACGCCCCATGACAGCAACCCGCCAAAACCAATTCAGTCACCCTTAAAACTATCCCGATTAAAATTAACCAGGTGACCGTCGCGGAAGAACAAAACAACACTATGTCCCGTCTGGTCCGGTCCCCATTTGTAAACCAGGTCGGTTGTCTGGTAGACACCGTCGGACTTCAGGCGACTCATGTCCGTTTCCCTTTCGCCAGGTTCACCTAAAACCTGCTCAACCTCGTGCAACTGCATTCCTGTCTGAATTCGATTTGCAAGCAACCAATAAAGCGCCTTGTGATCCCGGTGCAACTGGAAATCGTCCCGACAGGTTTGCTCTTTCTTCACCTCGGCGGGATTCGTTTTGATATACGGCTTCAGTCCAGGAAACCCCGCGTTATGCAACATTTCGCAACCAGGCGCGGAGACCATCACGATGACCCCGGCAAGCGTCACCACCAGTGATGAAAAATGTCGACTGTGATCCTGCATGAGACGGACCCTCGGGAAATTCGTTGTACTCGTAACAACATTAATCGAGACCGAAGATTCTCACCAGATCCGTTTGAAACGAAGCCGTCGCAGGCTTGACCACGCGACGACGGGCTTCTATTGTGTCTTTCCCTTGGCAACAAGTGAATTTTCAGGACGATTAGCTCAGTTGGTTAGAGCGCCACGTTGACATCGTGGAGGTCGTTGGTTCGAGTCCAATATCGTCCACTCTCTTCGTTCACCACAATTTTGCGAATCAATCTCCGTAGCATGCGGCTTTTTCCCTTCTGCTACGGATGATTCACACAATCTCTGCGATTCGACACAAGATATTTGACGATAAAGAGTTAAACCATCCTCACAAAAAAACAACCTGAAACGTTAGCCCGACGCGCAAGCGAGGGATCTTGTTTTCAATTCAGAGAAGTCCCCTCGATTGCGCCTCGGGCTGACGAATAATCAGGGCTTGCATGTGGCTTCCTCCCGTGCGAAGAAAAAGCTGCCGTCCCGCCCGAAAAGCTGCGCAGACCATCAAACCGTTCAATGGTCACGGTTTATCGGCCCGATGGTGTCATCCGCACCGCTCGATTCAGGTTGCGTCCAGGCAATTTCGCACTTCCGCATGAGCGCAAGTAACTGCTCACGGGAATGCACATCCAGCTTCTTGAAAACACTTCCCAACTGAGTTCGCACCGTGTGCGGGCTGCGAAACAGCTTTCGTCCGATCTCTTCAAACGTGGTCAGTCCACGGCAAATCCATCGGACGATTTCCAGTTCCGCCGGGCTTAAACTGGCGAGACGTACATCGCCGACGGTTTTGATTGATTTCGCGGTAAACTGAACCGTACTTCGCGTCTTACCTTCCTCTTCCGTATCGCCGACCAATTCCTCAAGGATACTGGCATCAGGCGACACAAAATAAAGTTCCAACCCGCCGAGCGATACGCGATCACCAATTTCGGCTCGTGTTCTGGTTGACGGAAGCAGGGGAACACCATTCAATTGTGTTCCACCAGAAGATCCAAGATCTTGAATCCATAGCCCATCTTTATCAAACCCGACTTCGGCATGGTGGCGAGAGACGTGGACATGCTCTTTTGGAATCACAATATCGCAGTCAGGAAGTCGACCAATAACCTGAGAATACGTGAAGACAGGCGCTTGCCACTCTTGATGAGAGACATTCGTCATCAACAGGTATGCGGCCACAGATTCCACTCGAAGTGTCCTGGAATAAGCGAAGAATCAACTCGGCTTTTAGGGGGATTTGAAAGAATCACTATCAGAAATACCACTATTTTCCGAGAAAAGCCAGCATCAAAAAATTTCTTACCAAAGATGCCATTCCTTCGTCGTCAGAATATAGATGCCGAGCAGACCATTGGTGACCGCGTGCATCAGCACACACGCCCAGACGTTTTTTGTCTTCGCATAAAGCCCATTTATCATCATACACCAGGCTATCGCCGCCAGGATCTCCGTATGAGCCGAAGCAAACAAGACCGCACCGACAAAAAAGCTAAAGGGGGTAAACGTCCCTTGCTCAACTTTCTCAAAATCCTCCGCGATGAGAAAACGGGACAAAAACCCTCGCCAAAAGACTTCTTCGATCAACGGAACAATGATCGTTAACTCCAGCAACCGGACAACCACAAAGGCAATTTGCCAGGTTGCCGGTGCCCCTTCCGCAAAGGGGTTGTATCCGACGCGGCTTCCCTGAATCATCTGAACGATTCGCTGCAACCCTGGCACGCTCGCCTGAAGCCGATCGAGCCCGACCCAGACAAATAGACCCAAAACCCCTGCAACGACAGCCAATCGAAAACCGGCTGTGGAAAACGCGGGATAATGACGGTGACACGCCAAAAACGCACATGCGGCGAGCAATCCTTTCGACGTGCAGGCCACCTCATAGCTCAATCCAAACGTCTTCGATGCTTCGAACATCGTTGGAATCATGTAGCAAGCCAGTGGCGCCACATACGCAATGATTGACCGAGCCCCACTCGTTTCGCGCTGCATGAACGATGAACCTGCTTATAAATGGTCGATCCGAAAACTGGCAGCAATCAAAACAAAAGAAGCCGCTCGTTTCCGAGCGGCTTCCCTTTTCAATTAGCTGCAAACCACAATCTGAAAAATCAGACTGCAGCGCGACGTCGGTAAGCACCGAAGGCCATAGCAGCAGCACCCAAGCCCAACAACGCGAACGTTGAAGGTTCTGGTACTGGTGATGGAGCTGTACCAGGTGTCCCTTGAACGTCACCTGCGTTCAACTTAGCGGTGGTAAAGGTCGTTGTTGAGACGCCATTGATCGTCGTAGCAGCCAAGCCTGAAGCACTACCAAGGTTAATGTCTACGCCGAATGGAGCAACGTATCCGTATGGTTGGACATTGGTTGCGGTAATGAGCGTACCAGTAGGATCAGCAGCAAAAAACGTATTCAGAGTGATGGTACTACGACCAGTTGTCTGAGAAATCTCGCCAGTAATGCTGGCACCATTAACAAGAACAACTCCGTTGGCGTCTTTAATGGTGAACGAACCAGCAAAGTCCTGCAGCAAGTGGCCAGAATTGCCAGTGTTCGCGTTGGTCGAGCGAAGGTCGAACGAGAGATAAATCGGAGCGACGGTGACTGCATTACCGGCGCCATCAATAGGTCCGTTCAGAACAGCATTCGTCAGAGAAATTTCAGTACCGGCGGTGTTACCTGCTCCGCTGGTCGCACTAACAGTTGCGACGGCCGTGGGGCTAGAAGCTGTCTGGGCATTCCAACTGATAATGTTGACCAAATCAGCGAATGCTGAAACATTGCCAGCGACGAGAATCAAACCAACCAAGCCAATACGGCGAACATTTTGCATGAGATTCATTAATCTAACCTTTTTTAAATCGTTTTTTTGAACTAGATAAACTCGGAGACAACGCTCCAGAAACCAACACAAATTGTGAGCAACAACTCACTCATTCGTTTCGCGTAAGCGGACTAATTTGTCTCGCCCACAAGAACAAGCCAATGATTGACTCGAAGCGAATTAAATTTGTGGCGGTCTTAACAGTTCATCCGGAACGACAGGAGGCACAAACAGAAAATCTGCCCCCCGCCAAAAATGATTTAAAACAGGAACCGGGAACCGTGTTTGCGGAACCAGAATCGCTGCCAAAAATGAACCACCGTGGCCACTCGATGAACCGCTTGAGCTCAACCCCGAAGAGGAACCACCGCTTGAAGACGAAGCGAAAACACAAAAATCCAAACTCGGCAACAAACTGAAAACTGACTGCTCTTCAGAATCCAATCCATTTGAAAACATACTGCCAAGCTGTGAACCAGCCGAACCAGAACTGGCTGAAGAAACGCCCGGTGTATTCGAACCAAAAAGAGCAACGTCGAACCACACCGACAACCCACCCAACTGATTATGACCACCCTCAATCTCACTGAGCATCTGAGCCGAGTTAGTCGAATACTCAGACGTAATCATCGCAGCGGCAGCGGAATCTGAAGGAGCAACCAAGCCAGAAAACGCAAGCACCAACAAACAGCATTGCGTGCTGCTTGTCAGAAGATTGCGGCGACTGGTGGATTGACTATTCATTGTTACTGGCTTGCTTCCGAAATAAGACAGAAGCAGAAAACCCTTCAAACTCTTGTTGGACTCGACCTGACTGTGGTGATTAGACCACCGAACTTCCGAGAATTCAAGTGAAAAAACCGTGAATTCTGGATTGACAAGGAAAATCTCGCAAATCAATCAAACCAAGCATTCACAACCAAACTTCGAACGATCAATATTCTGAGTGAAAAAACGACGTAACCAACGGCATCACAACTTACTACGTCGAATTCGTTCCAAAAAAAACCGATGTCAGAAGCTAGCACCGACTGTTAGCTCTCTGTAACGATTATCCGATGCTTGGCGGGTCAACACAAGCCTCAAGGATCAAGTCGACCAGATTTTCAAATCAAATACGTTAAATTGCGTACGCTCGCCATCAGGCTCATCAAGATGGAATCACGAGCCTTACTTAGTTTCGAGGAACAGCCGTTTAAACTGCTTGTTGACGTTCAACATGATCATCTGGTTTTCGTTCTTCATTTGAACCAGCCATTTGAGCGGAAATTCCTCAGGGATTTTGTCGCCAGAGACCTGATAGATATCGTCCCAGATTTTCCAACCCAGCAGGCATTCTTCGCACAACACGTCTTCGTCCGTCAGCGATGCGTATTCAGGCCGCTTCAGAATTTTGTCGAATCCTTCCATCCCCTCGTATGCCGCAGTTCGAGCATTTTCAAATTCCTGGGCCTTATAGGCTTGTTTTGCATCGAAGAGACGACGATGTGCTTCTGCCATTTCAGGCTCGGCCTCCGCAAAAGCTCGGGTTCGCCAATAACGGTAATTCGTCATTTTCTGATAGGCGTCGACCGCTCTCCGAACTCGAAGTGCGTCGTCCGGAGTTCCCGCCTGCTGCTTGATTTCTTCATCGGTCATTTCCAGCATAATGTCAGACTCTTCCGGCCCGATCAAAGCGTGAAATGTTTCGTGACCATAAACTTCAGTCCAGTCTTTTCGGGCGTGATCCCACGCTGCGCGAGTCTCTTCGCCGAACTTTCCTTCTTTTTGAAGTGCTTGTGCATAATCAAAAAGACAGCGTGCGGGTGTCGAACGAAACAAACTGCGATCAAGAATATGCTGTGCTCGAACCAGTTCGCGAGCACAGCCGGCTTCGAACCATTCCCGTGCAACAAGAAAATTGTCCTTCCCATCCGGGTTAATAACGGGATCAGGTCCACCCTTGAATGCCGGGTCGGGATCACTGAGGAAAAATTTTCGATAGTCGGTGGCTTCGTCAGCGTATCCGATTTTGTGTTGAACGACTTTACCGGTTCGGTAGTAGAGTTCTGTGGATCGCTTGTTTCGTTCGACGCCACGCTTCAAAAACTTTGCACCCTGTTTAACCCAATAATAACGGTCCGGTACGGCATCCCATTCAGCGGAGGTGTTATAAGCCAGATTCCAGCCGTTAAAGTCCCAGACCCGCTCGAAGTGCGGCTGTAGCCGAACGATTGATTCGGTGGTCGCCTGCATTTCGGCCCATCGCTTGGTGTCCTTCTGTTGATCGAGATCCTTCCAGAGCACGTTCACTGCCATACCACGCATTCCGAGCAGCGCGAAATTCATCGCGGCACTCGATGCATCAACGTCACCCAAATCGGCCTCACCCAACTCGTACTTGCTACGAAGTTGCGAAAGAACGCCGCCCGGCGCATCCTTACCGTCGGACGGAAGGCTTAGCCAGATGATTGGAATCAACAATACTACGATTCCGATGAGGTAAACCAGCTTACGCTGCTGAGATGTCATATTGGTCATTTCGACTCCAATTCGCGAATCCGAAGCGCGAAGTATCCCATCAAAACACAGGGGATAATAAACGCTGATGTAACTAATAAGCTGGGAAGGATCGAAGTGTCCCAGGGGACGTCAAAACCGTTTGAAACGAACTCGGGCATGTTGAAATACTGCGAATAAGGAATGACGTGCCTGCAAAGCCACAGAAAGTTGTTGAGCACCCAGTCGAAGAATTTGACGACAACAAACGCCGGGTTGGCAGGCAATTCCTGAGACGGGCCCATATGCATCACAAGTCGGTACACCGATTCAAGAAAGCCGCCCCCCTGAACCTGACCGAAGACCAGTTGGTCCATGAACTGATGGTTGTCTTTCAATGACAGAAAGTAAATCACGAACGTCAGAACCGCAGCGATCGGGCCTTTGACCATCGTGCTTGCAGACACGCCAATCATGGTGATCAACAGCAACGTCAGCGCAATACCGAGAATGGCCTTCCAGTAGCCCATCCAGAATTGGCGGTCCGGCATTCGGATGAACAAGTCAGAACGTGCCATACCGATATATTGTTCTCGGTCAATACACGAGACTTCGACGTGTAACTCTTTCCTGTCCGTGACAAAATCCTTCAGGATGTCGTACTGGGTGCCGTCAATCGTGACCTTACGAGGAATCGTATCTAATTTGTGACGGAACTCGTTAACTGGCTGGGGATCGGTCGTATACGCCAGATTCTTCTCAGGATTAATGAGCCTGATGTCATAGAAAAGTGGACGAGTCATATCACCTTTGTAGCTTCGGAATGCCGAGAATGAATTCTCGAAATTCAAATTCCCGTCCGAGTCCAGTAACGACTCACCGACGTTCCTGAATGTCCATTGAGCTCTCGCTTTCGTCGCACCTTCGATATAGCTGCGAAAAACCCAGATGTCTCCAACATTCACACCCGATTTCGCCGCATTCCCTTCGCGATCAACAAAGTCGATCCTGGTTCCATAGACCGGCACACGACACGTTAACAACGATTGTGATTCGGCCGGGATTTGCCGGACGATCCAGAAATGTCCGACAATTGCCATCACGGCCAGAACCAGGCACCCGATTAACCAGATACCGATCATTCGGCCAAGAACAATCTCGACGCGTCGCGCCGGCTTGGTCACAACGGTGTGAATCGAACGTAAACGAATATCTTCCGGGATGCCAAAGCAACACAGAATCAGGACGACCGGTAGCGTCAGCCAACTGATGGTCGTCAGCACAAAACTAATGTAAACCTTCACCTGGTCGGGCTTGATCTCTTTCGTATCTCCCATGAACCAGCCTGCAAACATGAATAACAGGCCGAACACAACAAATACGGCTAATGCTTTACGACGTATTGCCTCGGTATAGGTCAATCGCGTCAATGCCCAGATGCGACGGGGTGAAAGCTGAAAGAGATCGGTGACCATCCCTCCCAATTCGTCAAAAAAGACCCCAACCCCGCTTGCACCTCGGGTGGCGATCAAGTTGACCATCGAAACGAATAAAACCACAAACGTCAGACATCCGACTACAACCACCCAATTCAAGACGGAAATGATGGGGTTGAGCAGGTATTCATTAGGATCAAAATACATAACGTCGACCGTTGCTGATGAAAGATGGAACTAAGAGGCAACAGTGCCACACAACGTGGCCGACGCTGCCAGCGTCAGCGCTTCTCAAATCAAGAAACCGATTGGTTATCGGTGACATTACGATGTCCAGGCCGTTCGCGGCTTTCCTGGACTGTTTTCAGGAACAGATCTTCGAGGCTGGCCGTTGGTTGATCAACCTTGACGTTCGTAGCGCCGTGTCGCTGCAGGACTTCCTGAATCTCTTTTTCAGCCGCTTCGCTGAGTTTTGAGCTGCGAATCTGCGTCTCATCCTGAGCTTTCAGCAGTTCATCGACCCGTCCCATCACTTTCAATTCACCGCCGTAAAGAATGGCGATTCGATCACAAACATCCTGCACGTCAGCCAGAAGGTGGCTGCACATCAGAACTGTCTTACCTTGTGCTTTCAGATCCAGGATCAGATCTTTCATGTCGCGATTACCAAGCGGATCGAGACCACTGGTCGGTTCGTCAAGCATCACCAGGTCAGGGTCGTTGATCAATGCCTGAGCCACACCAATTCGGCGTGTCATCCCTTTCGAGTACTCTTTCAGTTGTCGACGACGTGATTGCGGGGCCAGTTTCACGAGGTCTAGCAACTTCTCGGATCGCTCTTTTCTCTGGGCCGCTGTCATATCGAAGAGGCGACCATAAAAATCGAGCGTCTCGTAGGCGTTCAGAAAACGATAGAGGTAGGATTCTTCCGGGAGATATCCAATCCGTTCGTTCTTGCTGACGTCGGCTGCCGATTTCCCCAGGATCTTGACTTCACCTTCGGTTGGAAACAGCAAGCCCAAAAGCAGTTTCAACGTCGTGGTTTTCCCCGAACCGTTGGGACCGAGCAGTCCAAAGACTTCTCCCTTTTTGATATCGAGACTTAACGCGTTCAGGGCACGTACTTTAGGGCGACCCCAGAAGTCGCGATAAACCTTCGACAAATTGCGAATCTCAATGACAGTCTCGGACTGGCTCATGCAAGCTCCCGGAGTCTCTAACGAAGAAATAGCCGGACAACGACCCAAATCATGGAAAAAATCCCACCGATGGGAAATCGGTAGAAAGATACGGACATCTCCGCTGCCGATGTACGCCGAACCTGACAAAGGCGTTTGCTGACACCCGCAAGATTTCGGAAATTGGACCGGCCCGCGAATCGCACATCCTAAAAACCCTGTGCACCGCTGACAAGCCGCTCGCTTCAATCAATCTCTTACGTTATTTTTGCTTCACCAATAATTCCGGTTTTTCCAGCACCAGATAGTGTCCGTGGTCGGCTGTCACGATCAATAGCGATTCGTTCCAGTTGCTTCGCCGCTCGACCCAGTCCGTAATCGTCTGAACAGCCTTTTCACCGCTTAAAACAGCTCCAATCGAATTATCGAGATTATCGTCGTGATTGGCCCAGTCGACGTCGCCCGGTTCGACCATCAGCCAGAATCCCTTGGGATTCTTCTCCAAAACCGTGATTGCTGCAGCAGTCATGTCGCTCAGCGTGGGATTTTCGACAATATCAGCCGCTTCATATTCTTCGGTTTTGGAGGTACGACCCGCTGTAGGACGGAAATCTCCGTCGGCAGTGGAAAATGGCAAATGCCCGCTGTATTTGCCGACTCCGTAAAAGCCTAAAAGTCGCTGGCCATTGGTCGCTGCAGAGAGCGCTGCCGCTGCGAGGCTTTCCTTGCCGTTAACCCCTGATGCTCGGGATGAAAACACGTATTTCCCCCCGCTCCGAACATCAATTGCCTGGATGTCAGCATCCGTCAAATAGGCATTTCCCGGGACGAAGTTGTTCCCCGGTGGGGCGTCCCGTCCATCATTTGGACTGCTGTCGAGTTGCCGAATGTCACCGTAGCCGCCACCAATGACGACGTCCATTCCGGGAAGAGGCTCATTCGGGTGGCTTATTGATTTTAACCCGACCATGTCCCTGGTCAGATCCTGATAATCGTCTCGGTGAACGTTGTGCGCATATGCCGCCGCAGGAGTCGCGTGACTGATCGGAACGCTCGAAATTGCACCTACCGCATATCCGCGATCTTGAGCCAGGTGAGCGATTGTTCGAACGGGTTGCCCAGCGGGATCAACGTTGACTCCGTTGTTATAGGTCTTGATCCCTGTCGTCATGCTGGTTGCAGCACTCGATGAATCAGTGTACGCATGACGCACATTCGGATCTTCGTTTGTTGAGATCGGATAAAGCAGGTCAATACCCGGCGTCCAGGGGTTTGGGCCGCCGAGCCGGCTGGAATAACCCCCAAACATCGTACCGCCAGGATTCAAAACAGTTTGCTGGTTCACGTTGACCTTCGTCCCGTTGTTGTGGGGACTGGTACACATGAAACCAAATTGGGTTGTTCCATTGGCCGTGTAATCCTGGAAATGCAAACCCGTTCCACGCCCCTCCGCGTATGCGACTTTTTGAGTCTTATAAATCGCCGCCGCCCGGGTCGTTTGCCAATCCATTCCGTCAAAAATTACAAGAAAAATGTATTTTTTACCGGAAACCAACGCGGTCTGCTGAATCTGAAACAGGTTTGTCTGATCGAAGTATTCGGCATTTTCATTCAGTGTTTCCGAGGGGACCCGACCGTAGATTCGTCGCAATTCAGCTTCATTTCGATAGGGGCTTTTATGACTTGAGTACGATTTCAAATCGATCTGGCCAGGCTGATCTAGTGTCCCGAAAGTGTAGACGGGGATCAGTCGATTCGAATGAGTCCCCCACAATTTATAATTTTCAGGATCGTGACCCCAATGACCAAAGTCTGCACGGTTTGTCTTGATCGCATCCGTTTGCAGGTCACGAATGTAGTCCTCGCCCGTGGCATACGGGGCCAGGTTTGTCACGCCGTATCCGATCAACATGATCGCTGTAACAAATCGCATGGAATTTTCTCTTACTCAACAAAAGTTTCGAACTCGACAAATGAATTCCAATAAAGTCAGCGATGACCAACGTTCCTCGCTGGCCGGGTGCACCTGCAACGTTAGCCCGACGCGCAA
>CAIVEI010000192.1 GCA_903904835.1 uncultured Schlesneria sp.
AGAAAGTTTGCGCAACTATGGTGCGCGACCGTAGCGGCGGCTTTCAGCCTCGGATCTCGGCTGAAAATCCTCGCGCGATGTTAACGGGATCTGCGCAACTATGGCGGATTCCTGGCGTTTTTCGACATTTCAGTCGCCTGAAGGTTTGCGCAACTATGGTGCGCGACCGTAGCGGCGACTTTCAGCCTCGGAAAACGTGAACCTGTCTTAAGTCGCAGAAATTCTCGCAGGTTCGTTTCTCTTTTTTTTGTGCTTTCGATCTTTCATGTTTTCGTGATCAGTTTTGATCGCAATTTCCCGACGATGAAATTCGCAAGAGGATCACGAAAAGACGAAAGGACGAAAAAATGCCCCCCCACGGGTCGCCCGTCGCCTCAAACGGACGACCCGCGTTAAATTGATACCACGTTGCCAAAGATCAAAATCGTTGTGGCGCATGACAAAATTGGAACTGTCCTGAGTATCAAAGTGCCGTTTTGTCCCCATGCGAGCCGGGTGGTGTGACCCCTCGGGTTATTCGACTTGCACTGTGTCGCGCTACACGTATCAACCCAACCAGATTGAGAAATGAAGCCGTTAGATTAATCTTTCTACTGTTGACGAACTTGACTTTGTAAGTGTCACCAAAGTTCCTCGGGTTCATGGAGCGGTAGCTCGTGGCGAATCGCTTGTAGCGGCTTTTCACTCTCTCGCACGTACTTTCAGGGAGTTTCTAGTCGCTTCGGTTCGGCTTCGGGTTAAACGATCAGAAGCCAGCGATTACTTTTGGCAAACCTCGAAGCGACAAAATTATTACAGCACACTTGTCGTCTGTGAATAGGGGAGTGCGTGTGACTTCTTAACGTTTGGAAGGTGCTCATGAAAATAGCATTTTCAGCGGCAGTCGTTGCCGTGACAATCGCAGCACCTTGTTATTGAACGGGCTTTTCGGTCGGGTACATGGCCAGCTTGATTCCCGATTTGGGATGCAGTGATAATTGCCATTCCAATTCGGGATCGCCCTGATCCTGGGCCGGTTCCATCCGGAAGCGCTGTAGTAATGACGCGAGGATCAGCGTTCCTTCTATCATGGCGAAGTTGCTGCCGATACAGGCTCGTGGGCCTGCGCCGAATGGGAACCAGGCAAATGCGGGTAAAGCGTCTTGATTGGCCCGGCTGAACCTGAGTGGGTCGAAACGATCGGGATTCGGAAACCAGCGAGGATCACGTTGGGTCAAATACGGATTTAAATAAACCTGGCTCGTTGGCGGTAACCGATATCCGGCGATCTCGACAGTTTCTAAGACCTGACGCGACAGGAAATAGACAGGGGGATACAGACGCATCGACTCTTTAAAGGCTTGTTCTATTGCGACTAATTTTGGCAGGTCAGAAAAGGTGGGTGGCCGATCACCGAGCGCGGCTTGGACTTCGAGCGCGATACGATTCTGTATCTCAGGGTGTCGGGCCAGAAGCCAGGCGGTCCAAGTCAACGCTGCGGCGGACGTTTCGTGGCCAGCCAACAGCAGCGTGACCAGTTCGTCGCGCACCTGACGGTCATTCATCCGGCGACGATCTCCCTCGGCATCAACGGCGTCCAGCAGAGACCCCAGTAAATCGTCCACTTTGATTTTCGATGCTTGGCGTTCGCGAATGATGCCCCAGACCAGGCGGTCAATGAACGCAATGGCTTTACGAGCCTTTGGCTGCCCAAATAAAGGTAGCCACTTCGGAGTCGCAAACACACGATTCAGTTCGTTCATCGACCATTTCTGAATCGCATCGACGGCATCAGCAACCTGTTTTTCGCCTTTGATCGTTCGAGAAAATAGTGTCTGTGTGATGATCCTCAGCGTGAGACGCCTCATTTCGTCTGAGATATCGACGACGGTCGCTCCGTGCCAACTGTCCAATAATTCTTCGACGCACTTCGCGATCACGTTCGCATACGATTCCAGTTGTGATGCACGGAACGCGGGCTGCACAACTTGACGATTGCGTGACCAGTGTTCCCCGTCGCTGACGACCAGACCGTTCCCTTCAAAGCGACCGAACACCTGTTTCAATCGGGTTGGTTTATGAAAACTTTTTGCCTTTCGAACGAGCACTTCATGAATGTGATCCGGGTGAGTGAACTGGTAGCACGGAAACGGACCCAGCCGAAAGTAAGCGACGTCACCATAATCGCGTTGCAACCGACTGCAAAACCCAATCAGATCCGTGCGCATCTTGGTGATGTGATTCCCACCAAACGCGTCGTTTGGCGGACCGGGTGGGTTAACGTGATTCAAGTGAAGTCTTTCCTTGCCAAGCTGCCTTTCGCGCCACGTTGCAACTCTCGACTTCGTTACTTATAAACTCTCTTTGATGTCGATAGCATACGCTCGTGTGCCAACCAGATCATACTTTATGACATTTCGCTGAAACTTTAACGTACAATTCCTTGTGTTATCTCGAGCCGTTAAAGAGATCTGCCGTTTGAGGAATGCCATACATCGGAATCCGGAGGAGCCAGTCGTGGTGTCACCGCCAGAGAAAATGTCATTTTTGAATCCGATTGAAAAGCACCCTCCCGAACGCCGCCAACGGAAAAAAGAATTCGTTGTCCTGTATTCATGCTGTTGTTGCTGCTGTTGCTGCCTGCACACGTTGGGGGGGGCGGTCGGCGCGGCCTGGGCCGGTGACTTTCAAGCGGAGTCAGATCCGTCGGAGATTCCGCACAAGACCTATCCATCATCCCAATCGATGTTCCGGAACTGCTTGCTGTTGACGATTCTCTTTGGCGCGATCGTTGGTGCTGTACCATGGTCGTTAGGGTCACCGGTGGTCGTCGGTCTGTCGGTGATCCTGTTGGGGCCATTGTGGTTTTTAGCAGCCAGTGTTGTGATGGCAATCTGGCTCGCTCTTAGAGAAGATTTGCCACACAAATCCGAGTACTGGCGTCAACTCGGTCGAATCACGTTGGGGAATATCGCAGGTACTGTGGCCGGGGTCATTGTCATGTTCCTCATTTTTTCTGCCATGAAATAACAATGTTATTTTGCCATGTCATAGCAATGGAGACACGCCGTGTCCGCCCCACTCCCGTCAGAACCCGACAAGCCTTCCCGTGTTCGTCGGCCCGTCCGCCAGTTTGTGGCCACCTCGCTAATTTCTTGCCTTCTCCTGTTTACATGGTTTTACATTCGCGGAAGCTGGGCCACGAAAAATCCCACCGATCCGGCTTCACCGGCCGAGGGTGTCAAATCAGTGATCGTCCAGAATGACGGTAAAAAAGAAATCCGCACATCGGTTGTGATCCCTGTTTCCGTCGAAAATGCCTGGAGCATCATCTCGAATTACGAGGAATGGGAGCGGCTGTTTTCAACAATCCACCGACTAGCTCCCGAGACCGGAGTTCTCGATAAAAACCGCCACCATGTTGTTTCCGACGTGATGACACCGCTTGGAATGATCAAGCTCGATTTTATCGTGACACACGAGACTACGGCTGACGGAGGCTACGTCGCATGGTGGGATGCCCCGACCGATGAACTGCCGGTCAATCGCGGTGAGATCCGTGTGACTCCCAAAGGTCCCGAACAGACTTTGCTGGTCTACTCGATCGACAAGCAATACAAGAAGTACCCGCAATTTGCCGTGTATAATGTCTTACTCGGTCACCAGACAGATCTCGTTGGCACGCTACGTAAACGAATCATCGAAGCTGCGAACAAACAATGAGCGGCGTCCGTCTTACTCGTCCCAGGCTCGCGTTGCCTTTCACCGTTGTCGCCGATGGCGAAACGGTTCACCTGATTGCCGGTGAGGATCTCCGCTATTCAATTCGCGCAGGTGAAATGACCGCGAGGTTCGCCGAACTTTTGCGTCATTGCGACGGCATTCAGACGTTTGACATTCTCTTGAATAAGTTAGCCGAGGACGAACGTGACGCAGCCAGCAAACTGATCGAACGATTGTATGGCGAGCGGATCTTAGTCAACGGTCCGGTCGAGCTTTTTCATCGTGCGGAACTCTATCAAGCGGTCTCCGAAGGATGCGGGCCACTGTATGATCGTCAGGTTTTTTCGACGATCAAAAGTCCGATGTCGGCCGAGTCAGCCACACAAGCGGATCTGCTTTCGAGCAACAAGCATCGGCCCATTTTTGTGCTTTACCAAAACACCCTTGATTATCACACGGCGGGGGAATTCAATCGACGTCATCTCGGCGCGGGCGACAGTCCCTGGATGTGGGTGACGACAGGTCCTAGCAGTCGAGGGTACGTCAGCCCGGTGTTTTTGCCCGACGCAGGTCCCTGCCTGACATGCCTGTTGCGACACTTCCAGCGTCTATCACCGGTCCCAAAACTCTATGATGCACTCGTCGATCATGGCGAGAAAGGAAACGAGTTTCATCCGATGCCGTTCCCGGAGGAAGCGCTCACGATTCTTGAGCAGATCGCAACCTGGAAAATCCGTCAAATGTCGGACACTCGTCCATCGTCTGCGATATTCCAGCTTCACGTGCTGGAATTGGATGACATGGATGTCAGCGTGCATCGCGTGTTCGTCGATCCAACCTGTCCGGACTGCCACGATGCCCGCCTGGTATGAAAGTCGCTTTACCGGACTGTTCACGCTATTCGTGCGTGTGAATTTGCGACCACACGATCCGTCGCTTGAGATGACGGCAGGCGAGATGCCACCTTGGGAAAGTGGCGATCATGAACTGGGTTGTGGTGGCGCGGGATGGACGGCGGAACAAGCCGAACTTGCCAGCGTCGGGGAAGCCATCGAACGGATCCTGGCTCGTGCGTTGCCTTGCGACGATTCTCTTAAGGCATCCTTTGCGTCCTGGCCAATCAACGAACGAGCGGTCGACCCATCTCGATGGGTCCTGTTCCATCCGCAGCAGTACGCATCCGCTGGTTTTCCGTTCTTGCCCCTGACATCAGAGACGGTCTGCCGTTGGGTCTGCTGCCGCGAAGCCGTGACAGGCGAACCTGTCTGGGTTCCGGAGGAAATGATTTTTCTCACCTCGCGAAGGGGTGAGTTCCAGCAACATCTGCACGGATTCTCGACGGGGCTTTCATGCGGTCGGACAGGCGACCCTGTATTGCTGCGAGGGGTTCAGGAAGTCATTGAGCGTGACGCACTGATCGGCGGCTGGTGGGGCCGTTATCCCGTCGACGAATGGTCGATCGATGTCATCCGCGACCTGCTGGGGCCAGCCGACTGGAAACGCGTCGATCGCCCGAATCTGCATTACCGGTTCTACCAGATCCGCTCGCCGTTCAGTCGACACGTGACGATGGTGTCGGTCAGCGGAGACGACGAGGAAGGCTGGGTGTTCAGCGTCGGTTCGGCATGTCGCGAATCGCGTCGCGAGAGTTGGAAAAAGGCCTTGCTTGAAGCCGTTCAAGGACGGCATTGCGTCCGCCGGTTGCTGGCCAAATGGATCGAGGGTGGACGAAAGCCGCTACCGGTTCCTGGGACATTTCTGGAACACGCGTTGTACTATTCGATTCATCGGGAACGGCTAGCCGACACAGTCCTGGACCGTGCGGCGAAAACGAAATCCGACCCGGCATCTGATGACACAGAAGGCTTGGCCGAAATCCGAGAAAAACTTGGAGTCGAACGACCTGTGTTGTTCCGCAATTTGACGCCACCAGGCCTGGTCATGCAATGCCCCGAATGGCTGGTCCTGCGAGTTGTGATCCCGGGGCTGCAGCCGCTGCATGGCGATCACCGACTGCCGTTTCTGGGCGGTCCCCTATGGCAACCCCGTCCACTTGAAGATTGGCTCTCTGTGCCACCACACCCGTTTGCGTGAATCACGAGTGTGGTTCAATAGTTGTTCAACGAATTAAGGAGTTCAGTCATGACCGAAGTGATCTCATGGCTGCGCATGACCGAGTTAGACCGGATCGGCCTGCCCGACTTTGCCGAGCGGATTGCGCTGGCCGAGGAGGAAGGGTTTACGGGTGAGCCCAGACGTTATCCAGGTTACCCCACATGGCCGTTACCAGCGATTCGCCGAAGGTGGTGGCCTTTGTTCGATACGGTGCTTCAGACCCGGCGCTGCCACAGACAGATTGATACCACGTTTCCCGCACCACACACACTTGCGCGCCTGCTGAAAGCCTCTCACGGCGTCACCGACGAATGGTTCCGTGGGCCAACTCCGTCAGCGGGCGGCCTCCAGGCCGTTGAATTGTATCTCGTCCATTGGCAAGAGGCCTGGCTGCCCAAAGGAGTTTACCATTACGACCGACGCGGTCACCAACTCGCACAACTTTTGCCGACTGCGGAGCAGGACTTTTGGCGAGAAAACATCCCCTCACTCAGTCAAGTTGCCGAAGGAGCGATCGTCTGGTTGATCATCGGTGACGGACGCCGAGTCGCCGCAAAGTACGGCGAGCGCGGCGAGCGTTTTCTGTTGTTAGAAGCAGGACACCTGATGCAAAACCTTTGTCTCGTTTCAACCAGCCTCTGTCTGACGACAGTTCCCTTGGGAGGATGTTTTGAGCGACCGGTCGCTCGGGAACTTCGGCTGCCGACAGGTGACCATGTCCTGTACGCTGGTGTATGCGGCCCAGTCGCAAGCGTGAGCCATCAAAAATCAAGGTCGGGATGACGATGGATTTTTTTTGTCGCGATATCGGAACGCGAAAAATATCGTGTGCTACGAAGTGGCTTTGGTCGGTAACAAATTCGAGCCTGGTTCGCCACGCGCTTGTGCTCGATGTACCAAAAACCTTGGTGACGCTTCCCACGTCAAGCTGCGCAAGAGTCGAAATTCGCAATCCAAACGAAACTCCATCCCCTCCACTGTTTGGACCGAATACAAGGGTGGTTAAAGGGCCGTTGCCGTGGTGCTCGAAATTAACGATTGACGAGCGGCATGATCCGTTATGTTCCAAGGCTGGCAGCATCTTCCACGTGTCCGACGCTGCCAGCGTCGGACCGGAAATCATTGTTCGAACCGGAATTCGGCTCGAATTGAAAATCCGATATTTTTTGCGTGATATTCTCCGTAGAAGTTCGCCTTGAGAGGTGAAGTACCTCCATTCGAACCTGTCGGAGCCTTGTATCATGCCCGAAATGACGACGTGTGTATGTGGTCAAAATGTAGAAATTCCATTGGGAAACCCGACGTTTCCTGTGAACTGCCCGGTTTGCGGCCGGATTGTTGTAATTCCTGTTGCCGCGAAAGAAGAACCGCCTGAATCGAGAGAGGAAATTCCTGACTCGGCATTCGTTGCGACATCTGACTCGGCGAGCCTCGCTGCTGAACCACCGATGTTGCTTCGCATGCTGCTTGATCCCGCGACGATCCAGCGACTGCTGATGTTTGGTGGCGGTCTGTCTGTCTTGGGGTTGATTGCGTGGCTGATCAGCCTGGGTGTCTTTGATGATCCACGCATTCTGGCCGTTGCTTTGGGGGCTGGAACGTTGGCCCTGCTGGCAAGCGGTTGGGGAGTCGTTTTGCGGACTCGATATCGATTGGCAGGGCAGGCGCTGACGTTTCTGGCGTGTGTTGTAGCGCCGCTCAACTTGTGGTTCTACGACGTGCAAGGGCTGCTAACGGTTGATGGACATCTGTGGGTCGGTGGGCTGGTCTGCTCGCTACTCTACATGATGACTGTGTGGAAACTTCGTGACCCGTTGTTCCTCTATGCCGTTGAGGCGGGGATCACGCTGACCGTTCTGCTGTTGCTGGGTGATTTGCATCATTGGGATGACAGTTCTGCTGTCTGCCTGGCGATGGTGGTTCTCGCAGCGATCTCAATCCATGCGGAATCGGCGTTCGACCCGACTCATCCGATTTTCAATCGACGAAAGTTTGGATTGCCTCTCTTCTTTTCTGGTCAGGCTCAATTGGCGGTCGGGATGGTTGGGACGTTGTCGTTGCAGATTCTTGATTGGACATTGAAACCAGCCGATGGAAACTGGTGTTACAGTCACCTGGCAAACACGCCTGTGTTAGCAGGCGGCTTGTGGCTGGCTGCGGCCTATTTGTGGCTCTATTCCGACGTGGCCGTTCGTCGATTGAGTCTCTATACCTACCTGGCGGCTCTGTCGCTGGTGTTCGCAGAAGTAACGCTGCTTTACACCTACTTGCCGCTGGAGGTGCTGGTCATCGCCTTGTCCGCAACCGCCGTTGCCGTACAGTTACTGAATTCAAAGATCAGTGAACCTGGTTCACGCTGGTCATCGGTTGCTTCAAGTGTTGGTGTGATTGTTGGTGCCGTTGCGTTCCTGCTAGGGGCGACTCGACATTTTCAACCTGTTGGCTTGATTGGTACGGAAAATCACCACAATCCGTTGTTGTTCACGATCGCAATGCTGTCCGTCTGTGCCAATCTGGCCTATCAGGGATATTTCCAGCGGAATCGTAATTCGAGTTTGCTACTCGGCTGCTGGATCGGGGCAGGGCTGTCTCTCTGGCTGGGAGGAATGCATGGATTGCAGGTGGTTGGGGTTCACACGTTCGCTCAACAAAACCCATTGCTGATGATCATCCCTGTTACATTGGTGTTGTTGTCTTCCCGGTCCGGAAGAATCGGAGGCTGGAAGCCTTCGATACTGGCGGACTTTGCTGTGATCTCGGCTCATTGGATGGCTATTCTGGGTCTGATTGTGTCGGCTGGCTCGGTGGAATCAGCCAGTGAATGGACTCAGTTTCTGCTGAGCGCGGCTCGTGATCGTTCGACTTTGTATTCAGGGATGCTGTTCGCAGAACTGTCCGTCCTTTATTTCGCGACGCGGACATCGGTGGCACCTCGCTGGACGACCCTGACTTGCGGCGGAGTGTTCGCGCTCGCGGCTGGCTGGAAGCTGTTGGCGTTCATTGATCTTCCAGAAGTCTGGTACAGCCCGCTGCTCGCCGGTTTCGGTGTTGCGTTGATGATCGTCGGTCGGATGAAATTGACGACGAACATGGAACCAAACGCGGTCAAGTCGCAGTTCAAGGGAATCGACAAACTGTCATCATGGCAAGCGGAGGGAGACTTTAGCCTGATACTGGGTGAAATGATCGCCTTCCTTCAGACGTTGCCGTGGCTGTTCAGTCCGCTGACATCAATCTCAATGGAAAGTCGGCTTGCCGTGGTCGTGACCGCCGGCTTGTCAGCCGTCGGGTCGGTGATTGCGGCAACTCGCCCTATGCGAGGCTGGCACCGATTCGCTGCATCGATGGTCGTCGGTGTCTGGTCACTCGCCTGGGTTCGAAGCCTGAATCTGCAGGACTACCAGAAGATTGAATTGCTACTGGAACTGGCTGGTGTTGCAACGCTGATCGCCGGATTTGCCGGACGACTGAAAGAATCAGAACGACAGAAGAACAGCGCGGTCAGCCTGGCGCTGTGGGTTGGAAGTGCATTAGCCACCTTGCCGGTTCTGTGCTGCATGCTGATGCATCGCTGGTCGACACCGGGACCATCGCTGGGTGACGAACTTGGCCTGATCACCGTCACCGTTCTGATGGTGGCCATCGGCTGTGTCCTTCAGGTCAGAGCGACGACCACTGTCGGCGGAGCGACGCTTGGCTTTTATCTTGCTGTCCTGTTCGGACATCTGGCGTATCATCCGCAGGTCGCTATTGGTGTTTACCTGGCAGCAGGGGGAGCACTGATCTTCATGACCGGATTGATACTCAGTATCTACCGTGATCGATTGCTGGCCCTGCCGGCGAAAATCGCCCAGCGCGAGGGAATTTTCCGAGTCATCGACTGGCGATGATTCCGATCACTCCCAATCTCTCGATCGCAATACTGACATTCGGCTTCCGATTAGTGCCCTGTTTTTGAAATATTAAAACTCAGTTAAGATGTGGTTTCTGTTGTTTGACTTGCTTGTGTTCCCAGTATAGCCTGCTGAACAGCACATCATTCGACAGCAGAATTATTCCAGGCAATTCATCAATTCGCCTCGCGCGATTTCGATCCGATATCTTCAGTGAGTAACAGCCGTATCGTTGGTCTTGATGGTAATATAAAACGCTGGCGACCGCACTTGATACAATCAATTGCATAAGGGCACGCCGCCAGTCGTGCTTCTTGGGCTCCTGCAGTCCGTTTGGCTCTTTAGTGTAGCAAATAATTTCACGCGTTGTGTTCTATGTCAAGTCGGTTACTCATAGTGAACGTTGCTTTGATAACCGCACTTGTGAACGAAGTGAGTCTTAACTGAAGGGGTTATAACATGTTTGTTACGGGAGGCGGCGGTCGACGGGTGGGTTTTGCGGATCGCAAGTTAAGCGATCTGAAGACGAGTGTGGATCACACGCCGTTCTCGAACGATAAACAATATGAAGATTTCACACCGACACCAGGCAAAGAACCATACCATATGGAGTTGAGTGATCTTCTCCATTCGACTGACATGGCAGAAGTCACGCGAGACGAAAAACTTGTGTTTCACGTTGCTGGCGACACAGGCAACTTCAAGAATTCATTACAGCTTGACGTTGCTGAGCTTCTCGTGGTTGACGCCAAATCGTCCAACGCAAAATTCTTTTATCATTTGGGCGATGTTGTGTACGACTTTGGTGAGGACCGAGAGTACCCTGATCAGTTTTACGAGGTCTATCAAGACTACAAGTTGCCTATTGTGGCTATTCCAGGAAATCACGATGGAGCGCGTTTCCACAATGGTCCCAGCTCGCTGGCTGGCTTTCAGAATAATTTCTGCGCTGTAAAACACCAAACCCCACCTTCACTTGCGGCGATGGGGATGTCGTTTGGTCGCGACACGATGACTCAACCAAATTGCTACTGGACTCTTAATACTCCGCTGTTCACCATTATCGGGTTGTACACAAATGTCCCCTCGGGAGGGATTTTGAAAGAACCACAGATCTCGTGGTTCAACAAGGAAATGAAAGACGCCGATCGTAATAAGCCACTGATCGTAGCAATGCATCATCCCGTGCATTCTGTGGCAAAAAATCCGTCACACCAGGGATCAAACAAGTTGAAGAAAATTCTG
This sequence comes from uncultured Schlesneria sp., assembly GCA_903904835.1. Taxonomy (GTDB): domain Bacteria; phylum Planctomycetota; class Planctomycetia; order Planctomycetales; family Planctomycetaceae; genus Schlesneria. Next base: position 10,956 of record CAIVEI010000192.1, read on the forward strand.
GAGGACGCGTGTGCGTCCGCGAATCGGTATCCGGAATTGGTTTTGGCTGGGCATGTGCATAACTATCAGCGATTCACGACTAAGATGAAGCGTAAGAATGTTGTGTTTGTCGTTGCCGGTTGTGGCGGACACGCAAAAGATCCACTTGCCTTGGAAACGACGAGCGATACACCAGCTCCCAGCGATCCAGGGGTTACGTTGAATTACTCCACAAGGCAGTATGTTGGCTTTCTTCGAATGACTGCGACTTCTGGAAAGCTGAAGGGCGAGTATATCGTCTCAGACAAGAGCATTACCGTCGCAGATTCTTTTGAAGTGTGAATACCGTGAGATCTATTTCTGCTCGTTCTTTAATACTGTAGGGCAGGGAAGGGATTGCCACGCCACAATCATTCGCAGCACCGAATGAAGTCGTTTGAACCCTATCAATGTTTGGTCGGAATTTAAAATTATCCGAAGTGTGGCGAAATCACATTTCATGCGTTCAGCCGGTGGGGGCGACCTAAGGGGTCTACGATTGTGCTCGTTGGGGCGACGCCAAGAGCCATGTAGATGGTCGCTCCCAAATCCGCTGGATAAACAGCCTCGAGTTGCTGGAGAGGCGGCATAGGCGTCGCTGGCTTGACCGCCGCGAACCCCTGCCCCTGCGAAATACACCCGACGGTTCGTCGCGACCAGCGGTCGGTTGATCTGGGCTTTCCGACCGAACTCACCAATCGCTAAGACCTTCGGCTACGGAATGAGTTACGATCGTCCAAAAGACAATCGCAATCGGTCCAAAGCTCATAACAAGCCCCCAGTCGCATTTGATGCGACTGGGAGATCATCGGGAGAGGTGAGTTTACATCTTTCGGCTACGTAAGTCATTGAAAAAAGGTTTTACACGGTTAACTATTTCACCACAAAGTGATTCCAGGTGAACCGGCTGTGCCGGATCATTTCGCTCAACGCGCGATTGGTAGTCCTATTCTGAACCAATCATCCGACGCGCGTGAACCGGCTGTGCCGGATCATTTGGTTCAACGCGCGATCGACATTCCTATTCTGAACCCATCATCCGACGCGCGTTAAAAAGTGCCGGATTACTTCTTGAAATTCGGATGATTCGGATCACCCAGCGATTCCAGGTAGGCCAATAGATCCAGAATCTCGTCCTTGTTGAACATGTTCAACAAACCGGCCGGCATCGGCGAGGTTTTTGAGAGCGAACGTGACTCGATCTCGGACTTCAAGACGGTCACCGTTTCAGGCTCCAATGGCTTCGGGCGAATGACGATTTTCTCAGGGGTCTCTTCCGCGATCCGTCCGACGACCACCTGGCCACCCTTCGTTTCGATCGCGGTATTCATATATTGTTCGGAAAGAACTTTGGATGGCTCAGTTGAAGATTCCAGAATGTCCTGTCGTTTAAAGCGGGTTGCCACGGCCGTCAGGTCGGGACCGACCATTCCCCCGAGATCACCATAGCGATGACAGGCTGCACATTGTGCTTCGATAAAAAGCTCCTTGCCCTTTGCAAAGCTTCGTCCGCGGGTGACTTCCGGCAATATCGGCTGCAAATCGGCCGTCGTCCATTCTTGAACCAGTTTGCGAGAAGCCGCATTCTTGGGGAGTAGCGGCTGGTTATTATGCGCCGCGCTGTATGCGGTCAAAATATCATTCAGTGCAAGGATTTCTTCGGGCAGCATGGTGAACTTGGCCGCCTCATGCGCTTGTGCCATAAAGTTGGCGAAACTGGCGCCGTTATTAAATCGAATTCCCGCTTCTTCAAACCATTTCACCACTTGAGCGGGATGTTCGGTCGAGCGACCGGCGTTCCACCACGCCAAATAGGCCCGTCGAAGGTCTGGATTCCAGCCGACTTTGGCATTGCGCAAGTTCATGGCGTAAGCGACTTGTGCTTCTTGCGTGTTGGCCGCCTGCATTAAGGTGACCGTCTTGGGGACTGCCGAAGGGGCATTCAATGCGACAAGAATCTGAGACAGCTCACGATTCACGGATTCGCTATTTGCCGGGAAATAGGGATCAAGTTTCGCGATAATTTGTTTGGCAACGTCGCCGGTTGGAATTCCCTGCCGTGCAATCGACACTTCGATCACCCGCAGTTGTTCCAGCAATTGTTCTTCCGTAAGGCTGTGGAACGGGAACGACGAAAGCGACTTCATTATCGCCGGTTGAGTCTCCGGAGCGCCCAGTCGAGCCAGCGCCAGCAGGGACGTGAAGGCGGCATTCGGCTGCATTTCGGCCAGGGCTTTGGCCTGCCATTCAGCGACGGGATTTCGCTCGATCGCCATTCGCGCCGCATACCGAATGTAGCGATCAGAATTGTTCAAATAGGGCCAGGCGAACGCGACTGTTGCAGGGTCCGGATTGACATTCAACGACTCCAGCTTGTGACGCAGATCGCGTGCGGAACGCCCTTCGTTTTCCTGAAGTTGAGATGTGGGGATCGGTGCGGAAGGTTCGGTCCCCGTGTATGACACGCGGAACAAGCTAGCCGCAGTCCCTCGACCACCGATGGTGAAGTAGAGCGCGCCGTCGTCGCCGATGACGACATCGGTCAGGTTGAGCGGAGTTTTGCCCGCTTTGGCATGAAGCGATTTGGGGGAGACAAAATTCTCGAATGTTCCGGTATAACTGGCACCCTTGGGTGTCAGGTGTACGGCCATCAGGCGGCCATAAGTCCAGTCGCAAATATAAAAGGCCTTTTGATACTTCGCGGGGAATTTCGCGCCCGTTCCGAAGACCACGCCTGTCGGACAACCGATGCCGATCGTCGTCGTTTGAGGCAGGCTGTCGGCGTAATATTCAGGCCACTTGGCGCTTCCTTCTCGAAAACCATTGTCGCCACCTCGAACGGAATGAAAGACATGGACAGGTCGATACCAGGGGCTGCCCCAGTCCCATTCCATATCGCTGTCCCAGCCAAACAATTCACCGTCGGGATTGAAGGCAATGTCATAGGTGTTACGCTCGCCGGCGGAATAAAGTTCCGCGTTCTTCCCGTCGAGATCGACCCGTGCGATGAACCCACCAGGTGGTTGACGTCCGGCACCGAAACCGTTCCCGTCTTCCGCTCGCTTCAGCGCCAGGTCATCCCCATAGCTGCGATGTGGAGATGTCAGAGCCAGATCATTCGGAACATCAACAAAGTTTCCGCAGACAATGTACAGCATCTTATCCGGCCCGAGGACGATGGCATGAGCCCCGTGTTCGCCTGCACCGCCGCGCCATTCGCGCAGGCATTCGACATCGTCATAGCTATCGTCACCTTTGGTATCCTTACACCGGAACAAGCAATACTTGCCGTCTGTGTCGGCCCCGTTGAGATACAACACATTATCAACGAACAGCATCCCCATGGTTTCCGTCACAGGAATTGACAATGTCTCGTCCTTGACGACCTTCCCATTTTCGAGCGTCACCCGAGTGATTGCCTGGCCGCGTTGTGCACCCAAAAGAAGACGTCCCTTGGGATCTTTTGTCATGCTAATCCAGGAAACACCTTTAGTTCGCTCCGATTTCAAAACATGCTCGATCGTGAATCCTGGAAGCGTTTCCAGGACTTCCATAGGAGCGATACTCGCATCGTTCTGTTGCGGTGTGGAACCGTCTGCAGGTCCGTATACGGCTTTGATGACGACCAGTTTCTGGCCGTCCGGTACTACAATTTCAAGCCTTCCACCTTCATTCACTTCACGTTTCAGTTTCTCATCACCGATGCGGTATTCAACGGTCAGCTTCTTCGGAACCCCTGGAGCCGTGTCGGTGAAAACTCCATTGTCAGCGGCAATGGTAAGCGTGTTGTCTTTGACAGCCGCAGTCACGACCGCCGTGACATTCGTCGCATCTTCCGCAGCATGCGTAAAACTCGGACCCGACAAGGCCAACGCGCCGATCGCGATTGCCTGAAACAAAAACATCGTCCCTGCATTTCTCAACATCGGTTTTCTCACTGGGATTCAATATTTGATGACTTTAAAGATTAAGGCTGCCAATCGGTTTTTCTAAGATGCGCTTCCAACCTCCATAAATGGCCGTAATCGCACGGGCTAAAGCCCATGCTACGGCTCGTGGCTCGCCCTTTCCAATTCACAAAAACTGTCAATTTCAGGCCGTGGAAGCGATCTCGCCGGAAACTTTTTCGGATTGTGACGGACATTGATCAAAACGGCAACTTGGTGACCGGCTTGCGATGATCGAGAGGATGATGCCAGGGATTAAATGTGTTTGCACTGCGTCGGATTTCGAAATGATTTGGTGAGGCGATACAAATGACAATATCTGTCTCCATGGCGATAAACGGTCTTCCAGCCCTATACGTCGGAGGACAATTCATCATTTCGAACTTGTTTGCAACTCGGCTAATAATTCCAGTAACACAGCAGGTTTAACCGGCTTAACCAGATGGCGATCGAAGTCGGCGTCGTTTGTCTTCTTCCGGTCATCGTCTTGCCCCCATCCGGTCACGGCGATGATCTTGATGTTTCGGCCCCATTCTTGATCTCGGATCTGCCGACATGCTTCATAGCCGTTGATTTTCGGAAGACCCAGGTCGAGCAGCACCACATCGGGTTTAAACATCGCTGCGGCATCGACCGCTTCTCGTCCGTCGTACGCTGTTTCAACTTTGTGGCCCGTCAGCTTCAAAACCATCGCGAGCGACTTGACCGCATCCCGATTGTCGTCCACGACTAAAACACGCAGGGGATTCGCGATTGACGTCTCATTGCTTTTTGGATTCGCGGTCGGGAGAACGACTTCCTGGAGAATTGGCAAACAGACCGTGAACTCGCATCCCGTGCCAAACCCGTCGCTTTTGATTTCGACGACACCTTTGTGCATTTCGACTAACCTCTGCACCAACGATAGGCCGATGCCAAGACCTTTTTGAGAATTCTCAACGGGTTGTTCGATCTGCGAAAACATGTCGAACACTTGCCCCTGTTTTTCGACGGGGATCCCAATTCCGTCATCTTTGACCGATATTTTCACGGTTCCCTCGTCACGCGTCACTGTCAACCAGATGTGACCATTTGCATGAGTAAATTTGGAGGCATTCGTCAGCAGATTCGCAAACACCTGCGCTATTCGAGCGAAATCGGCTTCAAGATAGATTGGCTCGACAGGTAACGCAGTTGCGAACGCCTGGTTTGCAGCGTCGAACATGGGCCGCACGGACTCGACTGCTTGATGGATGATCCGTGACAATTCAATGTTCTCTTTGCGGAGTTCGAGCTTGCCATTCGAAATGCGGCTGATGTCGAGCAGATCGTCGACGAGCCGCACCATTTGATCGAGTTGTCGTTCCATCATCTCGCGAGCCTGGGCAATCGTATTCGGATCGCCGGACGCGAGTCGCAACAGCTCCAGACCATTTCGGATTGGCGCAAGTGGATTACGAAGCTCATGAGCGAGGGTAGCGAGGAATTCGTTCTTACGACGATCTGCGTGCTTAAGGGCTTGTTCCGCTCTCTTGGACCGCATCAATTGAAATCGTTCGATGGAGTTGACAACGGTCCTGCCCAGGCTTTCGGCAGTAATCCAGTCCTTACTGAGATAATCCTGTGCACCATGAAAAATGGCAGTCTGGCCGTTCGAGCTACGGTCAGTAATCCCGGTCAGCACCACGACCGGAAAGGGGACATCCGACTCGGAATCCTTCAACTTTTGCAGTACGCCTAACCCGTCGAGATCCGGTAAATACATGTCGAGGATCGCACAGTCGGGACGGATTTCCTGGCAAAGTTGCACGCCACCTGTCCCTGTTTCTGCTTCGAAAATTGTGCATCGGAAATCGACACTTTGAATCAAGTAACGACGAATTAAACTTCGGTCGTCGGGATTGTCTTCGATTATGACGATTTTCAGTTTTGGCGTTTCACGGGAGAGTTTTTCATTGCAAGACTCTGCCCGAATTTTCTCGTCTGGTATGCTGGGTCGAAACGCTTCGGTCATTCGTCGACTCCTGAATGAGATGAGACATTCTTTTCGAGCCAATAATCAACGATTGTTTGTACGACAGCTTCAAACTCAGGAAGGTCTATCGGCTTCAGGTGATAACTATTGGCACCGTTGCGGTAACAGCATTGGATATCACGAGGATTAGGAGAAGTCGTGAACACGACGACCGGGTTCAACCGCAGGTTTTCGTCAGTCTTGATTTCGCGGAGGACATCCCGTCCATCTAATCCAGGCATGTTCAGATCCAGCAGGACCAGACTGGCGCCTTGACTGAGTTCCTCACTGCGAAGCAAGCACAATCCGTGCTCGCCGTTCAGTGCGCGGATGACTCTGTAACGTCCTGCTCGAAGAATCACCCGCTCGATCGTTTCAAAGTCTTCGTCACTATCTTCGATAACAAGAATCGATTGCTTACGTTGTGTAATCATATTGCCCTGGCACGCCCCAAGGTAAAAAAGAAAGTGGCTCCGTAACCCGGTGAAGACTCAATCCAAATTCGGCCACCATGTCGCTCGACGATTTTACGGCAAATTGTCAGGCCCGCGCCCGATCCACCGCCGTACTCATGACGACCGTGCAAACGTTTAAACATCTTGAAGACCTGTTCGTGAAAGGGGCTGGAAATGCCAATTCCATTGTCGCGAACGTAGAAAATCGAATCGCCGCTTTCCTCCACGAAACCAATTTCAATCCACGGCTGGGGTTTGTCGTTATATTTCATCGCGTTGCCGACCAGATTCAGTAACAGTTCTCGTAAAAGGACATGGTCACCGCGCACTGTGGGCAAAGATCGCGGTACGCGGAATTTGAACTTGGAGTCGGGTCGACTTGCCTCCAGCAGCTCAAGTACTTCTGCGAAGACTTCGTTCAAGTCAACGTCATTCAATACCAGATCGAGTCGACCAACCCGTGAATAGTGCAAGAGCGAGTTGATCAGCGCGTCCATGCGACGGGTCAATCGCATGAGGCCGTGAAGGCGATTTTGCGAGTCTTCGTCAAGTTTTTCGGAGCGTGTTTGAATGAGGTATTGGGCGTAATGGAGAATTCCCCGTAACGCTTCTTTCAGGTCATGGCTGGCGACATAGGCAAAGCTGTCTAACTCTTCATTGCTGATTTCGAGTTGCCGATTCAGAGTAGTGAGCTTTTCAGTATGGCTAACCACAATTTCAAGAAGAGCGAATCGCAGTTTGCGGGCGGCTTTGATTTCGAAAGGCTGCCAGCGATTCGACTGACCTCGTACTGTCTCCTTCCAGATCTCGAACGAAGTTCGCGGCATCAGTCGTGGACCATGTGGCCCTTCGACGATCGGTTTTTCGTGTGGGTTTCCTCCCCATTTTACGGTCTGAATTAACTCAGGGCGAAACCATAGCAGCCAGTCGCGACCAGAGCGTGAAATGGGAATCGCTAACAACCCACTGCCGACGTCCGTGTAAGCGTCGGCGGGCGGGTACAGTTCACTCAACGAATTCGTGGTAAAGACTTGTTCTTCAGAGGTCACGTCCAGCTGACGATCACGCAGCCAGGCGATCAGCGCAACACGCTGCTCGAGAGTAGGAACATCACCGACGGCCCAGTTGCCACCGTTCCGATGAACCGCAGCGCCGCCAGCTTCGATGAAATCGAGCAAAGTGGGTGAAGTCGTGACAAAAGTCGAAAAATCGGCGTAGTCGGGAAGTGTCCTGACCAACAGGCTATCGTAAATGGCCTGAATCCGATTCTTGTTTGCGAGTTGCTCGCGCTCCTCAGACGATTTTAATTGTAATGAGACAATCTGAGCCAGGAACTCGCAGGCGGCACGGGTCTCGTAGGGTACGATTTTTGGCTGGTTATGATGACAGGCAATCAAGCCCCAGAGTTGGTTATCACGCTTAATCGCCATGGTAAGCGACATCCGAACGCGCATGTTCTCCAGATAGTCGGTGTACATCTTGGAGGCGCCACGTAGGAAACAATATGTCATGTCCAGCGGTCGCCCGGTATCGGGATTCAGAAGTGGAACAACCTCTGCTGACATTGCACGAGCATCTGGTAACGGACGAAGCCAGATTTTTTGATAAATGTCACGAGCTGGTTTGGGAATATCAGCGGCTGGAAAATGCAGGTCGAGATACGAATCGACGTCGCTGCTTCGTGTTTCAGCGATCACCCACCCGCTGAAATCTTCGTCAAAACGATACACCATCACCCGATCGAGGCCCGTCAACTGGGCGACCTGATCTGTGACTGTCTGGCAGAAATCTCGAAGTGACACAGCCTGCAGCATGCGACCGACAGCTTCCTTGACGAGTCGAAGATAATCGAGCGGCGGCCCCCCCTCAGTCCGTCCTGTTCTTTCCATCTCCAGAATGAGCGACCCATCCGAAATGTGGGCCGTGACATCAAGGGCTGATAGGGACTGTTGCGTTCCTGAATTGTCCTTCGGAACGAATGAAAATGCATAGCGAGGATTGTGCTCCATGTTTTCTTGATCAAGCAAGGCCTGCAGGACTTCGGCATTTTCATGGCCGACCACTTCTGCCACGGGATGCCCCAGTAATTCGGCTGGAGCTTTTCCGAGCCAATGCTCGCTGTTTTCACTGACTTGAACGATATTCAGATCTGCTGGTCGAATGCCGAATAGAACGCCGTGCGGCTGGATACATCCTGGAATGTGGATTGGCTCTTTGTCACAATTGTCTGGTGTGACTTCGCCCGACTTCATTCGATACGGTTCGGACAAATTCAATCTTGTTTCCCGTTCTGAAACCATCGGCCAAATGAAGCGAAAGTCTCAATCGCCGAGTCAACAATGGTGTCTTCAATTTGTGGGCTGGTGCTGTAGGAAGTCACTGTTTCACCAAACCCCTTCCACATCGATCTGACGTCCTGTCCATAGCTGGCAAAGAAACGGCCCCCGTGGTCGGGTGTGATGCCGATTCGCTCTTGCAAATGTCGAGAAATGATCTGTCCGCCGAGCGTCGATCCTTCGAGGACATACAGGCAACCCAAGGCTTGCGGAATGGAATCAAGCACTGGTAAATCGTCACAGAGCGGCTGTGCCTGAATTGTCTTCTCATCCCAAGCGAGAGACGTCAAATCCAACCACAAAAGCGGTTTCTTTTGACGAGCGGAAAGATTGAGCGGCAACTGTTCCAGACCGACGACCTGACCGATCTTCGTTTCGATCGGGGCATAAAACCCCCAGAAGCGACCCAATAAACGGGCGTACTCCGATTTGGTCAGCATCCGGCTGAAGAGATCTAAGTGTTGTTCCGTCGCCTGATGCGAAAATCGCGTTTCGTCTTTCAGCCGTTTCAGAATCATATCGTTCCGCTTTGACGAAAAGGACGACGTTCCCGCCTTCGAAAAACGTCGAAGCTCGAGCCATCCCTGGCAACACCGCGTAAAAAACAATTCAGACGGAGAATTGTAAAATCAAATCATACGCTTTCATCAATCACCTCGCAATCGATTTGTATAAGCCACCCGCTCTTGTTTTCCTTTAAAACCCACCCCTTACCTCGCATAGCGGCATGCCTGAGGCGTAACCATTCGATTTATTGTTGTTGATGATGTGGTGGTGGTGGAAGTGGGGATTGGCGGGCGTTTTTTTATTCGGTGAGTACTATTGATTGGTCGCGGACGAGATGACCTGCCCCAGACGGACCTGCTGCTGATGACGGGGGTTTCTGATTTGAATCGTAACTTCACCTTCGTCTGAGAACGCAGAAAGCGTCAACGATTCTGGATGACCAGTATCACCTTGAAATTCAGTCTGTGAAGCCGTGTCGAGAATCCAGCGGATCAGGGCAAGCAGGGCAGTCGGATAATCGATCAGCACCTTGGCTGAGGTCGGCCCCGATATTGTATGGTCGAGCTCATAGTTGACTGTTTCCTGGTCGCGTCGAAGGCAGAAAGACGCCATCTCGAAGGCCTCTTTCACCAACTCCGAAACGACAGTTTCAACAGGTTTTCGAATTCCCGGTTTCGCAATCCCGGCGATGACTGAAATTATTGAAGTCAAACTATCGACGGCGGCACCCATCTCCGTCAGGGATTGTTGTATCAGCTTCAGGTCGGGTGACGATTCCTGACGCTGGACCAGATGACTTGCCGCGAAAAGCGCATACTCAAGCACAAGAAGTGGTTGCCGAGCCTGATGCACTGCGGAGAGAAATAACGCCTGATGTTCAGTTTGAGATACGCCGTGATCCTTCATAGGCTCCGCCTTCTTTTGGCTGTTGGGATTCGACAATTCTCGCTTATCGTTATTTCATTCGTGGTTCGGCTCGATTTCGTTAACTCTTGTGGAAACGGTTCCTGACGTGCTTCACGCAACTTTTCCGTATTCGCAAGAGCGAGCTGTACGAGGCAAGAGCCCTCAATTCTTATTAATCATGGCCGCATCGAAATCATTGAGCAACTGGTCCACACGCATTTTCGCGATTGTTTTTCGCATTCAGCCCCACAATCGAAGTGAGCTGCAGGTGTCTTAAGTTGTCAGAAATTAACAACAATGGCTTCCGTCACCTTGTTGTCGTCATCAAGGGCGACAATTGAGATAGTTGCTGTGTGTTTCAAAATAGCACTGTGTTCGCTTTTGTTTGGTGTGGTCTTGCTGAGGTATTTGCGTGATGCGAGTGTGTGTTATTGTGATTCGTTTTGTGTGTTGTTAAATGGATCTTTAGCGGATGCACGAACGCGCATCGTGTTGCGACTAGGTGCATTTATTGGATTTCGTAGATTGCATCCGTTTTCTTTCGCGCACGGACCGGATATTACATGTCTCAACTCGGTCACCGTAGATCATCGCTCGCCAGGTGGCTTGGTTTTTGTGTGTGTAATAATAATTCTAATGTTGTGTGCGCATATTGTTGTGGTTGTATTCTTTTGTTGCCAGCTCGGCTCACGCTGGTTTTCCTTTGTCGATTCGCAACATGAGAATGGGCAATAACTGTGGATCAGCCGGTTGACCTCGGTGACCCGGTTAATCTGGGTGGCCCAGATAAACTGGGTGACAAGGGCGCACGGAGATAGGTCCCGTTTATTGTTGATTTTTTGAATTAAAGTACTGGTTATCGCAAAGAACACGGATGCGAACTCGCGAGCTTTGCATTTTTTCATCGAAATAATTTGACATTCGCTTCATGTAAAACATCGTTCCAAAATCACTCATTTCACCGGGGATTCACATGTTGAACACTCTTTTTGGCGACGTTCGTCAATTAAACCAGCAAGACGTTTTGCAAAACATGGAACAGGGTCGGCCGGAACTCGATAAGACGGCCGAACCGGTCGCACGGAAACAACCCTATGGCGGCCGATATGTGAATCAATCGGTAAAATTCGGTGACGACTGCGATCCTGAGGACCTGAAATTTCTTGCGTCATCTTTTCCGGAGCTCGCTGACTTTCAGTTCCTTGGCAGGGGTGGGTTTGGAGCGGTCTTTTCTGCCAGCCAGTCGCATATGAATCGCCGCGTGGCGGTAAAGTTGCTTCATGCTGACCTCGCGTTGAAAAAAGGTTTTGTTGAAAGATTTCAGCACGAAGCTCAAGCGCAGGCTTGTGTTGCCCACCCGAATATTGTCACTGTTTTTGATGCCGGCATTCGAAACGACCGGCCCTATATCATTATGGAATACGTTTCAAATGGGACGTTGAGAAATCGTATCTCGTTTCAACCGTTTTCAAGCCGCGAGGCACTGTTGATGTTACAACAGCTTTGCGATGCCCTTGAATGTTCTCACGGCGCACAATTAATTCATCGAGATATCAAGCCGGAAAATATCCTGATTGACCACCACGGCAATTTAAAGCTTTCGGATTTCGGTCTGGCAAGAATCGTGTCAGAAGTGCAGGAATCGGATAAAAGCATTGATCATTACTACGCAGGGGGGACCATGAATTATATGGCCCCCGAATTAATGAGCAGGCCGTGGGCGGCAGACGCTCGGACAGATCTGTACTCAGTGATCGTCGTCTTTTATGAAGCGATGATGGGTGAAATACCTCGAGGTTCGTTTGAATCGCCGTCATCTAAAAGCCGAATGATCCGTCCGCTGCGAAAACAGGTCGATCAGATTGTATTTCGCGGTCTGCAGTCCAACCCCAATCGTCGGTATCAGTCTGCGATTGAATTGAGAAATCAAGTTGACGCAATCGTTGAAGATCCTCGACTGACAAAACGCGTTTCGATGAAATGGTTGTCAAATCATGATGAGCGTCGGAAGTACTGGCTGGTGGCAGCCATGGGAATCATGCTTATGCAGATGGCGCTCACCGGGTATTATTACGTTCGTAGCGTCCGTAAACTCGATCGCCAAAAAGCTTTTACAAATCAGGCGATGATTGCGGCAAAACAAAAAGAAGAGACGCTCGTCGCCGTCGAGGCTGAATTAAAGAAAATCAAGAATCAACAAGAGCAGCGAATGTCGTTAGTCGATCCGAACGAGTTCAACGCCATTGTGAAATTTTCCGACGACAGTGCCTGGCTGAATCGCGACTTTGGGGCGAAGGATCTTTCGGCGGATGAGCGTCTGACGATCGATCGAATTCTGTCTGAAATGCGTCATGAGTACCTTCGCATCGAATTGGCGAACACGACGCAGGAAGTTAGGCCCGACGAGACGATCGTGTCAACTGTCCGAATAAATTGCGAATATCTTGATGAACTGGAAGAGCGATTATGGTCCAAAATTGACGCTGTCGTTCCGGTTGCTACTCAGAAGCTTTTGCGTGATACGCTTCCCCTGTTTGTGGACTGTACTTCGCTCGTCACGGAAATGCCGGGCAAGACAGATTCGAAACGGCTGGAGTTTGGCAAGTTGATCACCACCGATCCCAGCGTCAATTTCGACGGCGCCAACAAGTCGAAATTGCAGGTAAAGAGGCTTTTTCCAAGTAAGTTAAGATATCCACAATTGTTTGGTTGGAGCCCCGAAGACATGCCCATCCGTATCAGCATCAGACGAAAGGGGATGTGGTTCGCCTGGGGTATTGAACAGGCGGTTCGCTCAAAGGCGACGGCCGAAGGAAACCTTACACAAATGGCAGAAACGTTTCGAATCGTCGATTACGGAGAATCTCCGATAATCCCTTCAGGACTTCGTCGATTTTGGTGGGACCCGGTCACGTCAAGCGAGAGGCCGGCAAGGACGGTTAAGCAGAGTCCAAGATCGGAAGTCGTAAGTCTTCGGTCGCCAAATTCGGTGGATCTGCCTGGAGAATCCGTTGGGGTTATAAAATCACAGAAGCACTGACGAATCAATTTTGTGGAAGCGATGTTGAAATTGCTTGTCGGCAACAACCCGCTCGAGAATTGAGGTGATGAATGTGCAGATCAGGTCTGACTGCGAATCATGGACCACAGCTTATTTTACGGGTATACCGCCGGGGTTTGGTCTCAAGTAAAGTCTGTCAAGAGTGACCGGCGCGTCGAATTTCCCCGGCTAAGCGATCACTCTCATGGAATGAACTGGTCGCTCGATCGATTTTCTGTTGCGGGAAAATTAGCCGTTCCCCGGCCAGTGAACAGTTTTCGAAATTGATGTCGACCCGTTTGATCCTTTCGCCTGGTTGAGCCCCCTTTTTTAACTCGAAGCAAGTACGACAACGTTTGTCGCATTGGTTGAAACATGATGTTTGAGCCTTGTGTGTCGGTGAATTGTTGGATGTGCTCTCAAATGAATCTCGCGAATTCATCGCTTGTTCTCATCGATTATCAAAGCGGATATTTTGATAATGCAGGTTCCCTCGACCAGATGGTCGAAGGGCGAGGTATATTGTCCGCCTGCTTAGGACGGGGAATCAGTGGCGTCTCTGGAACTTAATCAGTTCCTGAAATCAGATGATGTTGAAACCCTGGTGATTTATGGAGTGATTTCATCCGATGCCAGATGACCCCAATGCCGAACTGCGCGATCAGGACTTGCAATCCCGGATCTTCTATCATCTGGTCGAAAAGATGGCCGCGTCGGAGCGACATGTTCAAAATATTTTCAACAGTCTTCACGATAGCGTCTTAGAGATCGACGCAACAGGGAAGATTGTGTTTTCAAATGCCGCAGCATCGAGGCAATTGGGATTCAGCTCCGAGGAACTCAAGTGCAAATCAATTCAAGATTTTCTGGCGACTCCTTTCAGCGAACCTCAGTTTTGCGATCATTTCAATTCGCCGAAGGAGTGTCAGATTCGGTTAAGTACGGAAGAATTGATCTGGTGCTCGATCTGTGCCAACACGAGTGAGCATGGGATGATTACGGTCACCATCCACCAAATTGAAGAACGGAAGCAGGAAGAAAAACGACGGCGCAAGCTTGAGCGAAACTTGCGAAAGATCAACAAACAACTGAAGGTCGCGAATCAACGAAAAAACGACATTCTGGCGATGGTTGGCCACGAATTTCGAAACCCCCTTTCTGTGATGCAGAATGCGTTGGCGGTCTTCACGGAAAGACGGGTGACAGCGGATCAGCAATATGAGGCCGCGAAGCTGCTTAACTGGCAACTACGGAAACTCAAGCGATACCTCGACGACCTTCTCGATTCCATCCGTGTTGACTCGAACGCTTTGCAGATGAACCGCACCGTGCAAGAGATTGGCGCGATATTGAGGCGGGCGATTGAATCAACAAAAAAGATTTTTTCAGACAAGAATTTACAACTGCAGTTTATCATTCCGCAAACGCCGGTTATTGGTTTTGTTGATGATTTGCGGTTGGAACAAGTCTTCGAGAATCTTCTCACGAATGCTGCAAAGTGGAGTTATCAAAACGGCAGGGTTATCGTACATGTCGACGAATCCCAAGGCGACATCGTCATTCGTATCGTCGATAACGGGCACGGATTTTCATTCGAATTTGCACCTTCGCTCTTTAAGAAATATCGCCGCGAGCATCCGAAAGCAGTAACGAGTGGGTTTGGAATCGGTTTGTCGCTTTGCAAAGCAATCGTTAAGTTGCATGGCGGCGCAATTTCAGGGCATTCAGATGGCCCCGGATACGGTGCGGAATTTCGGATCATATTACCTGCGTGCAAGCGGACATTATCTGGGATCTCTGAGCCATTGCTGACTGGTGGCGGCGGCTGTTTCACGAAAAAGCAAATTATCGTTGTCGATGACTATCCTGAGGCGGCGGAATCACTTGCCGTATTGCTTCGTATTCGAGGATTTGAGGTTTTTACCGCGAAGGACGGTGCCGAGGCCATTCAACGAATCAAGGATTCGTCGCTCGCTCTCGCTTTTATTGACATCGGCTTACCTGTTGTTGATGGCTTTGAAGTGGCTCGAAAGGTCCGTCAAGAGATTCAAAATCGCAAGATCGTTCTCGTGGCGCTCAGTGGCGTCGGAGGGCCCGATGACTTGCAGCGGGGGATTCAATCCGGATTTGATCGATATTTTGTCAAACCGATTCAGCCGTCTCAGTTTGATGAAGTGCTGGAGTTGATCGCCTGATCCCCGTGCTCAATCGTGCCAGGAAAAGTGCAGATTTCGTAGAAGTCCTGGATTCTGCTGTGAGAGCCGGCTTGCGTGTGACTGGAATAGATCTTCTGTCTGTCGCAATCCCAGGTTGACTGGAATTCCCTCAAGTTGCGGGTCTGTCCAAGTTCTGTCCAGAATCTGAATCTTGGTCGGATAGTGCCGAAACGATCTGGCTGAGTCGAATTTGTCGTTGATTCCGTGAATTGCTGATTTGAATGATCAGATCACTTTCGTACTGGATCGCGGATAACGCCAGAACCTCCGCGATACCATTGTCGCCATGAAAGGTCGCACTAGAAACCGTGTCCAGAATCCAGCGAATCATTGCGATCTGGGTGTTCTGGTAATCCATTATCGCCGAACCGGAAATTAACTCTGACAGGTTTTGGGAGATTTCAAATTTGATCGCATCTTGACTGGAGCGCAGGCAGAAGGACGCAAGCTGAAAGGTTTCTTTCACAAATAGTGAAAGTTTTATTTCCACCGGTTTTTGGATTTCCGGCCTGGCAATCACTGAGATAGTCGTCACGGCCGAAGAGAGGCGATCGATGGCAGGTCGCATATTGACCAGGCATTGTTGAATCAGATTCAAATTGGGAGAGGGATCAAGACGATCGGCCATATAGCTCGCTGCGAACAGCGTGTTTTGAAGAACATAAAGCGATTGTCGAGCCTGATGCACGGTTGCCGAAAGAAACAGCGCTTGCTCTTCAGAACTTAACGTGTTGTGACCTAGCATCCGAAATCGCCTTTTACACAGATGGGTTTCGACGATCCCAAGTGTCGGTCGTTCTATATCTCGTCGATCGCGATACCCGCTGCAATAATCATTCTCGTAAGTTCAATTTTTGAGTCAACTTTGAATTTGTCGAGAATATTCCTTCGGCGAAGATCGATGGTTCTCAGTGAAAAGTTCAACTTGACTGCAATCGTTTTCAGCGGCGTGGATTGTAGCAGTTCACGAAGAACATCGGTCTCCTCCGGAGTTAATTTACTCAGGCAGCTTCTGACATGCTGTTTGAATTTCCGGCCATCAACCAGGGTTTGGCTTTTTGCCAGCGCCTGAACGATGGCTTCCCAAAGCTCCTGTTCGCGGTATGGCTTTTCGAGAAACGTAAAAGCGCCTGCCTTGAACGACTCGACCGCCAGGCGAACATCGCCGTAGCCCGTGACAACAATTGACGATAGCTCCCATTGATGGTCGGCAATCTCTTTCAAAAGTTGCAATCCGCTCATGCCGAGCAAGCGAACGTCTGTGATCAAGCACCCGTGTGGCTCGATGGTCATTGTTTTGAGGAACTGTTCAGCGCTGCTGAAGGCGTGAATTGGCAAACCCATCGCTCGCACCATGAGCTCTATCGACTGGCAGACAGCGCAATCATCATCAACGACGTAAACGTTACCTGTTTCTATTTGCAATTCTTCATCTCCTGTGAACGTCTGTGGCGCAATCACTTGAAGCAGGTGGTACTATCGAAGAATTCAAGAACGGCTTCTTTTTTTCGAAGCTATATTGATAAGTACACCTACTATAGCCTATCGCTCAAAATTGGCCAGCGAAACCGTAGGAGCAGGTCCGCAGAAATTTTTTGCATAAATGCGCAATAAACAGAAATTGATCTACTCTTTTCATCGCACACGGATGTGTTGATCTTATTTGCAATTTTACATTCGAAATAGATTCAAAAAAATGCGTTTTCGGCGAGTCGACTTGGGGCTATATGTGCTTTGTTGATGTCTCGTTCGAGTGATTCTTTTTGGGTCGTCGATCTAAAAAAACGCGTTTTGTGGTGGCGCCGTTTGTCGTCAATAGCAGCTTTATGGTCGCGGATTGAGTGCTGTTTCTAAAAGACGCATTTATTCTCGTTGTTCTGCATTCAAGAGCTAACGGGAGTAATCTTTTCCCTGATGGGTTCTGTCGGAAATGCGTTTGTCTCGTAAGACGGGCTGATTTTCGGGTGCCGACGACAAGCAAAAGTTCTTTCGGCTTTCTGATCAACTTTCTTTTGGCTTCGGCGAGTGGATTGATGAAGGCGAGACGATCCACCAAACTTGTCGGCGAGGTATTTCCATTTTTCATGGTCCGTTTACAGGTTATTTCATGGTCCATGCTCGTTTACTTATGGGAAACTTATTGATGAACAAATTCTTGCAACGGAATCTCATTGCAGCGATCGTGCTGCTGCTCGGGCTCGGAGCGAACTGTCAGGGTGATGAAAGACTTAAAGGGATCGCCTGCCGGTCAGTCCATCTTGGCTATTCCGCTATGGAAAGTACGTCTTTCTGTGTTGACGTTCAGGTGGATTCGTCGGCAGAAGGGACTTATTTCATGGTCTGCGGCTGGGACTCGGGGTACTTCGGACTTCAAGAGTTGGCTAATGGTAAAAAGCTGATCCTGTTTTCGGTCTGGGATCCGCATGATCAGGATGATCCGAATTCTGTTCCCGAAGAGAAGCGAGTCAAAACATTACACAAGGATGATCAGGTCCGGGTGGGTCGGTTTGGTGGGGAAGGGACCGGCGGACAGTCCTTTTTCGACTACAACTGGAAAATAGGCGAGACCTATCGATTTCTGGTGAAGGCGAAAAAGAATGGTGACCGCAGCGAATATTCTGGATTCTTCTTCGTCCCCGAACAGAATTCGTGGAAGCATCTGGTGACATTTTCGACTCCGAACGGCGGCAAGCTTCTGAAGGGGCATTATTCGTTTGTAGAAGACTTTCGCCGCAATCGGGTCTCAACCACAAAAACCCGGCGGGCGCACTATTTTAACGGTTGGTTCCAGACCCCTGCAGGCGAATGGCAACCGATTACCAAAGCACGATTTACGGGCGATGCGAACCCCGTTGTGAACATTGATGCCGGTATTGACGGGGATCGATTCTTTCTGGCAACAGGTGGCGAGATCACCAATGAGCACGTTTCGCTTGGAAAGTCGATGACCTTGCCAGACGATGTGAAACGAGTCGCTCCGTCGTCGTTGCCTGAATCAACAAAGTAATGGAACACTAATCTGCGCTAATCAGAAAATTCAAACTTCTTTTAATTTCCAATGTTTCTTATTCGTGTGATTCGGTGCGTCAGGCGAAGCCTGACGTTTCTTAACAGTTGAAAGGTACTGTTCATGGTAATTGATTCGTTCGCCATGTAGCGATTCGAGCGTGCGTCTGAGCGATCATTCGTGCGGAGCCTCGGAAAGCGAAGGTGTCA
>CAIVEI010000193.1 GCA_903904835.1 uncultured Schlesneria sp.
AAAGGCGATATTTTATACTGCACACGCCAACAACAACAAAGCATTTTTTACCATACTAACGTTAGGAGAATCATAAAAAACAGAAAAAAACACCTGACAAAGTTGATTTTGTATTCAGTTATCGAATGGCACGGGACTCGCGATAGAAGGAGACATCGACAGCACAAACCGCAAACACCCCTCACTGAATACGAAACGGAGCTTTAAGATGATTCACAGCACCACAACTCGCCATCCTTACCAGTCACTGCAAGCCGACGAAGGCCATCTTGCCGACGAAATCGTCTCATTCGACGAAACTCAGCCAGCACTGAGCTTTGTGATTCCGCTGATGAACGAAGAAGCGACCCTCGAAGAGCTTCTCGCTGGTATCCAAAAGCAAGCAGCAAAATACGGTCACTACGAAGTCATCTTCATCGATGACGGCAGCACCGACAGCTCCTGGGAAGTCGTTCGCGGACTGGCCAAGCTGTTCCCCAATAACGTTCGAGCAATGAAGTTCCGCAGCAACCGGGGAAAAGCCGCCGCCCTGCAAGTGGGCTTCGAAGCCGCGCGTGGCAAGCTCATCTTCACCATGGACGCCGACCTGCAGGACGATGCGAACGAAATCCCACGATTCATCGCCAAGATTGAAGAAGGTTACGACCTGGTCAGCGGATGGAAAGAAGTACGCCACGACCCCTGGCACAAGGTTCTGCCAAGCCGCGTCTTCAACCGCATGCTCAGCCACTTCAGCCGAGTTAACCTCCACGACCACAACTGCGGATTCAAATGCTACCGACGCGAAGTTGCCAAGAACATCAGACTCTTCGGGGAACTCCACCGAATGGTCCCCGCTCTCTCTGGAATGCAGGGATTCAAAGTCACTGAAATCGTCGTCAAGCACCACCCACGCAAGTTCGGTAAGTCCAAATACGGGATCGAACGATTCATCCGTGGCTTCAGCGACATGCTCACCATGGGTTTCCTGCGAGTCTACCAGAACCGACCAAGCCACTTTGCCAACAGTATCGCCGCACTCTTCGGTTTCGTTGGTATGGTTGTTGCGACCCTCGGTCTTATCACCAGCTTCGGTTCACTCGCCTGCCTCGTGTGTGTTCTCGCCGGGCTCGGCTTCGCAGCGGCTGGCGGAATGTGTGTTCTCGCCGGACTGTTCACCGAACTGATGATTCGACAGAAATTCAACACACCATCCGCCGTCGTCTCGGACACGAAGCTCAGCAAAAAGTCACACTATGCCCGTGACAACTTTGGATTCGGACTCAAAGCCGACGCCAACCTTAACCAACTCGAAGAAGCCTTCGCCTGAGATTTGAATGTGTGGTTGTAAGACTGTTCTGTGACTTTTGTGAATTTGGAACAAAAAAATGCCGCCAGTTGCCACCGAGAAACGCCTTTCGAAATCAATCGCAATTCTTAAGGCGGTCGCGACACCAGCCATGACGATCGCAGCCGTCGCGATTATGGTTGGGGCCGCAATCAAGTTAACAAATTCAGCCCGTATTTCCGGCGCGTTTTGTTCGCCAGCCTTTGCCTTCGCCACATTAATCGCCATCGTTTATCGTGCCATCAACCCGATT
>CAIVEI010000194.1 GCA_903904835.1 uncultured Schlesneria sp.
GCGAGCGTTTCCGCTTGGGACAATTTTGTACGTTTACTCGCTGCTGTTGGGGCAGTTACGGCAAAAGGTTGTCCGAGAGGCACCAGTTCGCCGTCGCAATCGAATTCAGCAAAATCATAGACATGCTGTGTCCCCATGGACTAGCATCTTGTATTCCTGGGGCCCAGCACCATCGTTCCATGATCGATGACGGAAATTGACAAAAATTTCGGATCCTCTCTATTGGAGCCAATTGTGGATAGCGCTCTATGAATATCAAACGACCTGATTTAGCCCGATTCGAGAGAATTGGAGCTCCGAGGATACCGGAAGGATTTACCGTCATTGAACTGTTGTTCGTGATTGGGATCATCGCACTGCTCGTAACGCTCTTGGGCAGTGCGGTGATGTCTGCACGGGACACGGCAAAACGGATTGAGTGCAGCGCAAACCTCAAGCAGGTTGGGCTTGCCGTTCAAGAATATTATGCTTCATTTAATGTGCTACCGTGTTCTGGGCAGTTAGGGTTTCGATATATTTCGACGGCGCTTGAAGGAAGCCCCGGCAACTGGGATATTTATGGCTCTCCCGATCCGTGCATGTGGGGGCCATGCCCAGAAGTTGGGGACTGGGCACGCCCGCGTGTTTTGCTCTGCCCCAGTGATCCGCTGGTCCATCGAACTCGTCGGTCAATTTCGTATTCGTTTTCTGCTGGATTGACGCCAATTCCAGGATGGTTGCCAGGCGTCAGTGATGGCGTGGGGTTTGCCGACATTGATGGGCGTCTCATGATTTCTTTTCGCGACATCACCGATGGAACGTCATCAACGGCGTGCGCAAGTGAACTCCTTGTTTCGCAGATCTGTACCGCGGCATCCGACACTGCCTATCTGTCAGAACTGAGCTGCCCGGCGGCGAAAAACGACCCACACAGGTTCATTTGGACTTTTTCTGCAGATTACAACGTACCCTCGGACCTTGCGGTGTGGTTGGAAAACTGTGAGAGTTCAGATTCTCCAACACCCCATTTCGCAGGAAATCCTTTTAATGTTCGTACGACGACTTACGATCATGTTCGAACGCCAAACCAGCGAGCGTGCTTCAATCCTTCGGATGATAGCGTCGTGCGAGCGTTGCTCCCTGCAACAAGCCTTCATCGCGGTGGTGTGAACCTGCTGCTTTGCGACGGAGCAGTACGTTTCGTTGCAAGCACAATCGAAACGACGGTCTGGCGAGGAATTGGAACTCGAAACGGCAGCGAAATCGTTGGCGAATTCTAGGGGAAAAAGTCCATGCTTGATTGGCTTAGGGCGGCCAGAAGTAACCGCTACGTAAGAATTTTTTCCAATTCGGCAATCGCAACCGTTTTAGTATTCGCTGCCGGATTCGTCTTTCTGTTCTGGTGGTACGCTCCGAAATATCAACCGAATTTGATATCGTTTTCTGAGACAGCGATCGACGGCAAAGAGTTTATGAATGCGATGCCTTCTTTGGTCTCCGGGAAAGAATACGTCTTTACTTGCAAAGGAACGACGAACGGCCAAAGGTTTGTCGTCGTTGACTCGGGACCCAACCCGTACGTTGAACCATTTCCGTTTCGCGACAATGGAAAGCACGAGCGTCCGAGTGATCGAATTGACCCAACTTTTGCGCTGGAATTTGGAAGCGACTTGCGAATGGGGCGTACGACCGGAAGGATCGTGCCCACACGTGCCAAAACGGACGACGTTGGCGACACGGTTGCGATTAGTACAAGATTCCGTGCTCCCGACCCAGGGAAATATCAATTCCAATTAGTGCGCATTCACAACCCAGACGGTTGGGTCCAAGCTGGTCCGATGAAATGGGAGCAGCGAAGCCCGAACAGTCCACCGATCGTTTGGCGTATTCCCGTTACTGTTAAGCGGTTCGATCGCACCCTTTGATTTCAGCAGGGGTGAAAAAGACAAGTAATATCCCCAAAAAACAGGCTTGGTTCCCTCGCGAGGACGAAGCCTGCCGCTTTGCGTCATCGCTCGGATCAACCACGGGCGACAGCACGTTCGATGCTGTGAGCGTTTCCGCTTGGGACAATTTTGTACGTTTACTCGCTGCTGTTGGGGCAGTTACGGCAAAAGGTTGTCCGAGAGGCACCAGTTCGCCGTCGCAATCGAATTCAGCAAAATCATAGACATGCTGTGTCCCCATGGATGAGATCTACCTGGTTTCGCCAGCAACCAAGTCTGCGCTCGCCCTCGTTGCGGGTATTACAAGCCAAGTTGTTGGCAATTTCAGCCGCATTTCTTTGCGATTCGTCTATTGATCCCCGCGAAAAAGCTGTATCCCCGTGTCCCCGTGGCCTCGGCTTTCTTTCACAAACAGTTCCAAGTGCGAGTTTCGTCCTATTGAGGGGTGTCGAAGTGCATCACAATATTGGTTTCTGTTTTCACGCGTTGGTCCTTCCCATTTACATTAACTGTCATTGCCGCATTACTTGCTACGCTGGAATCCGCCTTCGCCGGCATGATCGACGCGAAGCGGAAAGCAGACATTCCTTTCCCTTCTGTCGAAAGTGATTCCAGATTCATTTTCGCACCTGCTGGAAGGAGAGGCGATTTGACTTCTTGCGGATCGGCTTGTTGACTGATCTCGGTTGTGATTTCAAATCCGTCCGCGGTTCGTTTCGTCAATTCATGAGTGGAAATCTGCTTCAACGTCATTCCGTTGGTCGTCAGCTTTTGCACAACCTTCCATTTACCACCAACTCCAATCGGTTCCACCGGCACAGGCGAACTGATTTTCCCAACGGAGTCCATCATTCCGTCGAGCATCAATTTGAGTTGTGGTGCCAATCCCTCGTTGAATTTAAACTCAGATTTTTTTGTGAGTCCGCGATTCGAAACAACGGCAGATCCCTTGGAACCAATCATTGGCCTTAATAAGTTCATCATGATCGGCCCGAGAGGTGATGGGCTTTGAGGATCATCGACCAGTTCGATGTTGGCAAACTCAATTTCGGAAGTCACGTCCCCATCTGAGGCGACGTCTTTGATTGAAACCTTCATCGTAAACTTCTGGGTCGGAGTTGCTGGTGATGGTAAAGCATTTCCGTCAATTGTGATTTTTTGATCCATCTTCATCGTCATGATGATCGATTCAGTTTGGCCGCTCTTCGGCTGGAAGCGTATTTCCTTTCTGGGCATCTCACCTGGGCTGATCAGTTCGACGACCACGTCGGAATTCTCGGAAGTCTCCGCCGATTGAACTGTCGAAGTGAGAAGACCGAAGGCCAGTAACACACAAGCACCGATTGACAGATGACGCATGATTCGCCTCAGCAAAGGATTTGGTTGAACGACTCAGAATCGTTTCCGATTATTGCAAACATCTTTCGAGGTTTTACTGTCGACTGTTCGAGGAAGCCAACTCGTGAGCGCTGCATATCGTTGCGCGCAGCCGGCGGTTTTTCAATGAGAATCTCGTGATTCCCCGAGGTTCAAGTTTCGTCTTCAATAAAAACCTGTTCCCTATGCTTGTCCAGTTCAAATGTGCTTTCCAAACGTTAAGAAAATATCCCCGCTTTTCTCTTTACTTGCGACAAAAATTCGTGTAAGAAATATGTCGTCTATTGTTGGGGAAGACGAAGGAATCCGCGAAGAATCAAGTGTAGCCAATATCGTCAGCATCGCGTTGAAGATTTCGAGATTGTTCGTGTGGCCACTCGCCGGCGCAAGGGGTTGTCTGGAACGGGCTAAAGCCCATTCTACGGCCTGGCTCGCTTGGATTTCCGAATGCAAAACCTGACGACGAAAATTGATCTTTGACATCTTGGAATAAATTCATGACGGATCGCCCCCGCAGGCGTCAATCGCTGCGGGCTGATCCGTGGCGGCGCCGAAACGGCGAGAAAGTAGTTTTGAGAAAGTAGTAATCCAAAGTTGCCTAAGCGGTTTCATGGTTGCCCAACCAGAGTTGTCCAAGCTCCGGCAGAGTTGCCCAACAGAGTTGCCTAAACATTTTGAGACGTGAATTTCGGAAAAGCTCTGGAAAACACCAATGTTGCCTGAGAACTCCAAAGTTGCCTAAGCGGTTTCATGGTTGCC
>CAIVEI010000195.1 GCA_903904835.1 uncultured Schlesneria sp.
TCATCGTTCGCGCGTTGTCCGGACTCTTTATTCGGCGAATACGGACGGCCGATCGTTTGACGTAAACCACGCCACGTTTGCGTTGATAACTCCGTGACCCAACGCACGTACGAAGAGTCCGGGGGCTAACGCACCCCGGCTCGCCTCATTCAACGCGCGATCGATTTCCCAATTCTGAACCCGTCGTCCGACGCGCATCATCCGGCTGTGCCGGGCTTTGCAATCCAAACCACTCATTTCCCCCACCCCTTTTTTATTTTTTTCGAATTTTTCAAAAAAACGTGTGAGATCTCTCACTCGAAATTCCATTTATCTGATGAGAACCGTGTGCAGCCGACTTTTTTGGAACCTCGAGAATCGTATTGACCAAATTCAACCAAGTGGATATTTCCACCGCGCGAAATGGACATGCACTTCCGTTCGCGAATAGAAAATAGCGCAAGGATGTGCATTGTGAAATGAAAAATGGATCAAGACCGAACTGCCAACGTTGCTCGAATCAGTTTTCGAGGCTTTCTGCGTTGGCATTCCATTTGTGCTCGTAATGGGAAAGTTTAACTGTGAAATTGAGTATTTTTGCTTTGACTCTGATTGTCGCCACCTCGTCCGCCGCCAGCACCGCCATTGCCGGCGCAATTTCCGCTCCAAGCGAGCTCAATCCAGGGGATCAATTCCGAATCGTCTTTGTGACGGATGGTACTACTGTTGCGACCTCGTCCGCTTTCTCAACGTACGATAATCTTGTGCAGTCAGAGGCCTCCGGGACGACGTATAACGGTAACAGCATCACATGGCAGGCAATCGTTGGGACTTCTACTGTCAGCGCCCTTGATCATATTGGAGAAACGACCACGTCGAGTATCCCCATTTTTCTCGTCGATGGTACCAAAGTAACGGCTTCTGATAACACGTCAGGCCTTTGGTCGGGCACTCTTTTGCATTCGATCAACTTAGATCTCTTGGGAGCTGTACCAACTGGATCCCGCGTATGGACCGGTGCTAATTACACTGGTGCGATATCAGGTTTACCAGTCGGGAACAGCGGCAATAATGTTGGCCACGGTGATACAACCAGTACGGGTCACAACTGGGCGATTGCACCGGGACTTATACAAAAAACCTCCCTATTACACCTCTACGGAATCAGCGAAGTCCTCACAGTCCCACAATCAACAGCAGCAGTCCCCGAGCCGTCAACCGCGATGTTGGCAGGGTTGGGCGGCCTGGTGGCTTTGGCGTATTCCCTCAAGCGCAAGCGGAACTAACATCGGCGGCTGAGGCCAGCGGGGCGTTCCCAATTGGTAACGCCCCGAAGCTTTTTTTCGTTGAGATCACTCTGGTTCAACCGAACAACCGTGCCGATGCCCGGCGGTCTTTGTCAAATGGCCGCTACGTACATAACGATTTTTGGGCGGAGGAAACCGGCAGAGAAACACCACGAAGGACACGAAGATCACGAAGTTGGAATTTGACGATCTTTCCAATCACGTGATTGAATGAAATGAAACGGTCTCGCGTGATGATCGGGCGACGAATCGACGATCACGGCATCAGGCAGAAAGTTGACATCAAGCGTTTCGTTCTCAAATTCCTTCGTGCTCTTCGTGTCCTTCGTGGTAGTAATAAATCGAAGCGGTTACGCACGTCAATTCGCGCATGGTCAATAGCGCCAGGATGTGCATTGTGAAATGAAATCTGGATCAAGACCGAACTGCCAACGTTGCTCGAATCAGTTTTCGAGGCTTTCTGCGTTGGCATGCCGTTTGTACTCGTAATGGGAAAGTTTAACTGTGAAATATTGTCTCTTTGCTTTGACTCTGATTGTCGCCACCTCGATCGCCGCCAGCACAGCCTTTGCCGGCTCCATTTCCGCTCCAAGCGGGCTGAATCCAGGGGATCAATTCCGAATCGTCTTTGTGACGGATGGTACTATTAGAGGGAACAATGAAGTTTCCTCCACGTACGATAGCCTTGTGCAGTCGGAGGCCGCCGGGACAACTTACAACGGTAATAGCGTCACATGGCTCGCAATCATTTCGAGCAGTAATTTTGCAAATCCAGTAAGCGCCATAAGCCACATTGGAGAAAACACCACGTCGAGTATCCCAGTCTATCTTGTTGACGGTACCAAAGTCGCATCCTCTGATAACTCAAACGGGCTATGGTCTGGCGCGTTACAGCACTCGATAAACGAGGACATTGGTGGCCAAACGAATCTTGCTTTTTCAGTATGGACCGGGACAAGCAGCAGCGGAACAATTGCCACCCCTACCAACAGTCATTTCGGCATTCGCCCGACCTATGGTTCAACCGTGAGTTCAGATGCAAACTGGATCAACGCCGGTACCAGCTCAAATACAACTTCATACCACGTCTACGGAATTAGCGAAGTCCTCACAGTCCCACAATCAACAGCAGCAGTCCCCGAGCCATCAACGGCGATGTTGGCAGGGTTGGGCGGCTTGGTGGCTTTGGCGTATTCCCTGAAGCGCAAGCGGAACTAATATCGGCGGCAGCGGCCAGCGGAGCGTTCCCAATTGGTAACGCCCCGAAGCTTTTTTTCGTTGAGATCACTCTGGTTCAACCGAACAACCGTGCCGATGCCCGGCGGTCTTTGTCAAATGGCCGCTACGTACATAACGATTTTTGGGCGGAGGA
>CAIVEI010000196.1 GCA_903904835.1 uncultured Schlesneria sp.
AATAATTCGGGATCGCATCGTTCATCCCCCCCCAATGGAATTCTTACGAGATCTGGTTAAACGACGAATGCCGCCAAATACCCGTACTCGTGTTCTGTTCGTCATCGGCTCGATGGGTGGCGGTGGTGCCGAACGTCAAGTACTTGAGATCCTCAGACGAATTGACCTAACTCGTTTTGAGCCGATTCTTTATCTGGCAATCAAGCAGGGGGAACTGTTAAACGAAGTTCCTCCCGATGTTCCCATCTTCGCATACTGGGACGGTTCGCCAGAAACGAGGACACGCCGGATCCTCGCGTCGATGAAATTGACTCGATTACTTCGATATCTGGATCTCGCAAGAGTTTTGCGTGAGCAACAAATCGATGTTGTCTACGACCGCACCTATCTGGCAACACTTGATGCCGCCGGTGGATGCTGGTTCCGACCGACACCTCGCATATCGTGTTGTGTCGCCGATCCTGGACCAGAACTGGAGCTATACGTCCGAGGTTCCGTTGCGCTTTCACGATGGTTTGCCCGCCGCGCTTACCGTTCGGCAAATATCGTGCTCGCCAATTCCGAGGGGCTTCGCCAACGGGTGATCGAATACTTTCAACTGAAACCCGACCACGTCAAGGTTTACAATAACCTTCTGCCCAGCGCCACAGTTGTCGAACCCGATTCCAAATTCGACGCCACAAATGACGGCCTCACAAAATCAGGTGATGGCGTCTCACAGGGAGACTCGGTGGGACTGACTAATAAATTCGGTTCATCCCTCTCGGACTCAATGTCTGTCGGGACGGACGACCAAAGCCTTCGTGCGATATTTGAGGCGAAGGAGACGCCATTTTTGATTGTCAGCGCGGGGCGACTGCATCCTCAAAAGGGATACGTGTTTCTTCTCGAAGCCATGCACGAGCTGATTCATCGACGAGGTCGATCGGTTCGACTTGTGATCTTTGGTAAAGGGGAGTCTGAAGAGGAATTGCGTGAGTTTGTGCGAATTCATCGCTTAGAATCTCATGTCATCCTTGCTGGATTCGTCGCCAACCCTCGCCGGTGGTATCACAAAGCGAACCTTTTCGTGCTTCCGTCCCTTTTCGACGCGATGCCAAATGCGTTGATTGAAGCGGCTGCGAGCGGCGTTCCGGCTTTGGCAACAACCTGCCCCAGCGGGCCAAAGGAAATACTGGATGGAGGTCGGTGTGGCGGACTGGTCCCTCCTGCCGACTCAAAAGCGCTCGCCGATGCGATTGTTGATGCTATGGACCACCCGAAGAAATGGCTGGCAAAAGCCACGTTAGCTCGTAAGCGAGTCATACAAATGTTCGACCCTGAAACTGGAATCCGACGATTAGAAAACCTGCTGGAACAAATCGCTGGAAAGAGATCAATTTCCGATGCGATCTAATTAAAGTGAAATAAAAAAGATGCCCTGCGATGTGCATCGCAGGGCATCTTTAGATCAATCAGTGAAATTCACAATCGCATTTCGGCGATTGAAGAATGTCTCACTTGCAGCTGCTGCAAGCTGGAGCAGCTGGTGCGGCAGGAGCCGAACCACAAGCGCTGCAGCCACCGGTGCCACAGCCACCGCTCATTGGAGCAGCGCTGTAACCCGAGCCTGAACCGCATGGAACCATAATCGTCTTTGGAACCATGGTGCAGACCTGCACCGAGATTTCCTTTTCGACGGTTACTGGAACACAAACGGTGTACCATTCTGACTTTTCTTCGTTGACAGTGTCAAACACGGTCACGTTGTAGGACTCTTCACGAGTCTTTGGAACGGCAACCATGAACGTAACTGTACGAACCTTCTCTTCTGGAACCGACTTGCTGACCGGGACCTGACGGACACGGTTTTCAGTTCGGCAGAGTTGGACCTGGTAATCATACTCTTGGGTTTCAGGAACTTGATCAACAACCTGGTAGGTTCGTTGACGTGTTTCCTGACGGCAGAGTTGAACCGTGTAGTCATACTCTTGCTGAGAAGCGACTTGTCGTGGAACCTGGATCGTGCGTGATCGTGTTTCCTGACGGCAGAGTTGGACCGTGTAGTCATACTCTTGCTGAGAAGCAACCTGCTTGCAGACCGGAATGGTTCGCGTGCGGGTTTCTTGACGGCAGAGCTGAACCGTGTAGTCGTACTCTTGCTGTGAAGCGACTTGTCGTGGAACCTGGATCGTACGTGATCGTGTTTCCTGACGGCAGAGTTGGACCGTGTAGTCGTACTCTTGCTGTGAAGCAACTTGCTTGGAAACTGGAACCATACGGGTTCGTGTTTCTTGACGGCAGAGTTGGACCGTGTAGTCATACTCTTGCTGTTGCGTCGTGTAATCGGTGACTTGAACCTGACGAGTCCGTGTTTCAGGTCGCGAGAGTGTTACAGTGTAAGTGTAAGGAACTTGCTTTGCGACTTGTTGACAGGTGGTGTAAGGAACTTGAGTCTGAACCATGTTTGGAACCCAGTACTGTTGAGTAACAGTGGTCTGGCAGCTACCGCAAGCAGGAGCGGCAGGAGCAGCGCCACAGCTACCACACCCTGCGGAGGTTCCGCATGGTGAACAGCAGTTGGCCGAAACAGCGACTGGCTGGCAGCCGTTCGAAACAGGAACGCATCGGCTTTCCCAGTGTCCTTGATCCTGGCAAACAGTACGGAACTGTTGGACTTGGATCGTTTCCCATTCAGTGCGTGAGCCTTGGCGTTCTTCGGTGTAAGGAACGTTGACGGTGTAGCTCTGATCAACGGTACGAACAACTGGAACGGTGATGCTTCGAGTTGCTTTGCGAACTTCGGTGTAAGGAACATTCACCGTGTACGATTGCTCAACGTTTTCCGTGACGGTGTTGTAAACCGTACGGGTTCCCTTGCGGGTTTCCGTGTATGGAACGCTGACAGTGTAGGACTGATCAACGTTGTCCATGACGGTGTTGTAGACCGTACGAGTTCCCTTACGGGTTTCCGTGTATGGAACATTAACAGTGTAGGACTGTTCGATGTTCTCGGTCACGGTGTTGTAGACCGTACGAGTTCCCTTGCGGGTCTCGGTGTAAGGAACGCTGACGGTGTAAGACTGTTCGACGTTGTCGAGAACAGTGCTGTAAACCGTGCGGCTTCCCTTACGGGTCTCGGTGTAAGGAACGCTGACCGTGTAGTCTTGAACGACGTCACGAGGGACGGCCTTCATCACAGTCCGAGTACCTTTTTTGGTTTCGGTGTAAGGAACCGAAACAGTGTAGGTCTGATCAACCATTTCGGTGACCGTGTTGTAGACCGTGTACTTTTCTTCCCGCGTCCGAGCTTCATTTTCGGAGTAGTTCACCGTGCGGGTCTTCGTCTCGGTG
The DNA here is from genome assembly GCA_903904835.1 of uncultured Schlesneria sp. GTDB lineage: Bacteria > Planctomycetota > Planctomycetia > Planctomycetales > Planctomycetaceae > Schlesneria. Next base: position 3,334 of record CAIVEI010000196.1, read on the forward strand.
CGTGGCACCTGGCGAGAAACGGTGTACTTTCTTTCCCGTTGCTCTTGACGATTTTCGGTGACTGACACCTTTCGAACTTCGGTCGTCATGACCGGTTCCATAATGGTCTGTTCAACCATCACTGGACCACATGCACCACCAACAACCCCACCGTCTCCATACCCGACTGATCCATAACCAGCCGAACCGCATCCACCCGACGCGCATCCACCCGATCCGCATGCTGGCGCTGCCGCACAGCTCGGAGCTGGTGCGCACGTCGACGCACACGGTGTACAACAGCGGCGGTGACGATGACCCGCCTCTGTGATCGACCCCAGCATTGCAACTGCGGTGATCAAAAGAGCCCATTGCTTAACCATTGAATCTCCCCCCTCGACTTTCAAAAAAGAAACCCAAATTCTTCCAGACACCCTCACTCTGGAACTTCCAGACATTCTGGAAGATAGACTCAAAGCAAAAACGGCATCCACCGAATCACCACGACAAACAACGTGGATTTGTAAGAAATCCTAAAACGCAAATTACCCGGTGTCCACAGTAAAGATGGGTAATTTTTGAGATTGAGTCAAGATAGGGGCTTTTGCCTGATTTTTTCCCTTTATACCGGTTATTTAACACGTTTCGGACGCCAAAAGAAACACAGAGCGTTGTTAAGATTTGATGAACGAAGTACCTACTTAAAAATACGATGCCAGTTTCTTGAATCACATTTCGCCGTTTTAAATACGTTTTCAGGGATAAATTGCTCAATACCGCCGCACGTCCGCAAGAGAAGATTGGAGTCAAGATCTGAGTTCGTGGGCGACATATTTCCGCTCAACAGAAGCCGAAATCGCAAATTGGAAATTCATGTTTTAGCATCAAAGAAAAAAAGAAACCCGTACTCATCGAAGAGTACGGGTCTGAAAAACACGTTTAATCGTCAGTCAGTTGACTGCTGTCCGGTAAGTGCCGGGTCAGTTACTGAAATTGGTCGCAGTCAACGTTCCAAAGGTCGAAGACGTTTTCAACAACACGTTGGTGCCTGCGCCACCGTCAATTGTTAACGTGCTGATGTTACACAGAGTGAACGCGGCAGAATCGTTTCCTGCCCCCAACAGAACCGATCCTGATTTGGCTCCGACACCAATGAACTGAATTGAATCGTTGCCTGCACCCAGATCCACACTCAAGACGAGTCCGGTAGAGACTGACGCAGTGAAAGCATTTGCACTGTTATTGATTTTTGTTCCGTTTGCTCCCAGAACAGAGATCGTTCCTGCTTGCACACTTACTGTCAGGGAATTTGCGTTGGCATCACCGGTGAGCGTTAGCGTACCGTTGGAGTAGGTGGCAGTCACGTTGCTCGGAATGACAACTGGTGGTGGAACTGGTGGCGGTGGAATGATGATGCTTGCAATCGAAGTACCAATCGGCACACCGAGACCAGTACAGGGATCAGGACCAACGGATGCACTGAAAAGAATATTGTTTCCCACGGTAATATCCGTGAAAGCGTTTCTATTTGACGTGGCCCACAGAGCAGGCCCAATAAATCCAATCTTCTGACCTTTCGATACTGACGAACACAAGCCGGCCCAAAGCGGAGTGGCTGCGCTTGTCCCATTACCTGCGGCCTGTATCGCTCCAAAAAACGCGATGTAATAAGGTGTGTTTGGGTCCGCATTGGCCGCGACATCGGGCACCATCCGTCCCCTGCCATTATTTGTTGCAGGTGCGATCGGAGCACCAATCTGCCAGGATTGAGTAGGAAACACGACGGAGTAACCTCCACCAGTTCCTAAGGGATAGGAGGTCCCCAAGCTGTAACCATTGTTCCAGACAACTTCACTTGCCGCCTTTTTTGTCGTTCCTCCCACAGCGATGACATGGGGCGCTGAGGAAGGCAGAATGAGATGATTTTTTCGATCTGAATACCCCTGCCGTTCATTCGTCGCATCACCATCGCCGGAGGCGGCAAAAATCATCATCCCCTTTGAACTTCCCGCCGTTCCCGAAGCAGCTGCGGCCGCCGCCTCTAAATTTACAGCGGTGGTTGGAAGAACAGTGTCTTCACCCGCACCCCAACTGATAGAAAGGACGTCACAACCAGCGGTTGCGGCGGCCTTGATCACCTGAGTATTGGCATTGATAAAATCATCGTTTGTAACGACGTCCTTGCCCGCAAAAAACATCTTGATAGTTGGCGCTTTTCCGGTGCAATAGTAATACGCAGCGGCAGCAATCTGGATGTCCAATGCCACTTCGGCGTCTGCACCAATGTCGACAAACGGACTATTTACGGTCCCATCAACATTCACATCGGAAATGTTGATGGGCGTTCCGTTCATATACGTTTGCGAAAACAAATCGAGATCCGATTTGAAATATCCGCCCCCATATTCCGCAATTCCAATGATACCACCGCCAGCAAGATTCTTTGGGAAATTGTAAGCCGCGCAAAGCTGAGGAACGGTCCAGTTTTTCGTCGACGCAACCGCGTTAAATTTGACAGGCTCGCGAACTCTCAACAATTTGATGTTGTCATTGGCCGTCGAATATGTCGCGAGACAATCAACGATTAAAAACCCCAGGACGGTCAAAATTGGAATCTGTTTGCGCATACATACCCTCTTTTCGTGCCTGCTCGGCTCAACGAAACTTTTCTTCAGAAAAAAACGTCGTTTGAATCGAATTTAATCGAGTTGAAGAGTGGCCGTTTGCGGAAACGTCAGTCGTTAAACTCCGCTTTATCCCGCAACTCCGCTGCGACCGATTTTAGCAGCAGAGGCAACCATTGTCACACAAAAAATTGAATCACACAACAATCTGAAGTTTTTGAGTTGACCTGAAAGATGTCGGCGAAGTGAGCGTCGTCGCTGAAGAAGAAACGAAGCGGGCGTGTTCGCGAACCAAGCTTATTTTGGAAGGTTCTGAATCCACCGAATGTTTCGGTTACGATTTTTTTTCTACGACGGAAGATTCGGATGCCACGGAAATGACTTCACCCTGTATTCACGACGCAGACAAACAAAAAGAAAACCCATCTGCTCATTGCTTCAATGCAGCCGGCATTCGATGTTCTGTCTTAATTTTCAAGATTCTGCCGAATTCACGCGTCTCCGTTCAGATCAGATCAGATGCCGTGACAAATAGATGCAAAAACGATTCGGCGATTGACGTTTAAAACATGTACCCGAATTCGATTAACTGACTTACGTTCAGACGCTTCGAATGCTCTAATTTGGCAAAATATTTTCGTCAGTCACTTCTGTTGACTGACGCCATTGACCAGGCTTCAACATCCTTTGTGAACAATTCCGTGACTGAAGTCGTAGTCGTCGCTGCAACACGAACTCCTTTTGGGCGGTTCCTGGGATCGATCGCTGATTTTTCAGCTGTCGATCTTGCATGTGAAGCAGCCAACGCTGCGTTGTTGGACTTTGACCGAAAACAGTTGGATCTCGTCGTTCTCGGCAATGTCTTGAGTGCTGGACTGGGAATGAATATCGCCAGACAGGTCGCCGTTCGACTTGACCTTCGGATCGAAGTTACAGCATTCACCGTCAATATGATGTGTGCTTCCGGACTACAGGCTGTGCTGCTCGCCGCACAAGCCATTCGAGCAGGCGATGCGAAAGCCGTGCTGTGCGGCGGCACAGAATCAATGTCGAACGCACCTTATTTAGTGCCCAAAGCACGGCGTGGCTATAAATTGGGCGACGGATCATTGATCGATTCGCTGCTTTGCGATGGCTTAGTCGACAGCTTCGACCACAACCATATGGGCATTTCCGCAGAAACACTTGCCAACGAATTTCAAATCAGCCGGCACGAACAAGACGAGTTTGCCGCTCGCAGTCAAGCTCGTTTCGCCGCAGCGTTCCAATCCAAAGCATTCGACGATGAAGTGGTTCCCGTTGGCGATCTCTCGTTTGATGAGCATCCCCGCGCCGACACGACAATCGAAAAGTTGTCAAAACTCAAACCTGCGTTCAGTACGTCAGGAACGGTAACCGCTGGAAATGCGTCTGGGATCAACGACGGAGCCGCAATGCTCGTCGTCGCGAGTGCCGAGTTTGCTAGTCAACAAGGGTGGCCGGTCCTTGCCCGACTTGCGGGCGGAACGACGCAAGGCTGCGACCCCGCCCGAATGGGACTGGGCCCGGTTCACGCCATTCGTAAGCTGTGCCTGAATCACGGTTGGAGTATTGGCCGGTTTGATAACGTCGAAATCAACGAGGCGTTCGCCGTTCAGGCGATCGCTTGCCAGCGTGAACTGGGTCTTGATCCTGATCGAGTCAACGTGAATGGCGGTGCTATTGCGGTCGGACATCCCATCGGAGCATCGGGCGCTCGTCTTGCCGTGCATCTCGCACACCGGATTGCGTCAGGAGCCATTGAACAGGGATTGGCAGGACTGTGCGTTGGGGGCGGAATGGGTATCGCCGCTGCGTTTACAAAATAGATTACGCCGCCCGGTTCATTTGGCGACCTCGATCGGTATTCTGTCAAAGCTGACTTCGATCGGCACATCAATGATCAGCGTCGGAGCTTCATAGATGAAAACGTACTGACTGGAAGGGGCGACGACATTGCTCCATCGATAGTCGACGGCGATCGCTCCATCCGACAGTTGAGTTGTTTCGAATTCCGTAAAATTAGTCCTCATTCCGGACTTGGTTTCCAGATAAACAGCGTTGTGAAAGATCCATGTGCGATGTGATTCAAATGTTGGACCTCCGTTGTCATAGCTGACTACGACCCCAATTTCGGCATCCAGTCCGTCGTCGCCAACGGCGTTAAACGCCACCTCCCTCAGACGAACCGAGACCCCTCCGCGCCTTCGAATCGTGCCGCGAGTCTGCGACGTTTGGTCGAAAACGATCCGCTCGACCGCAGCGGCAATCTGACAATGAAACCGTCCCCGAATGGCGATTTCCTTTGATCGAGTGGCTGCGGGAAGCACGAAGTCCCAGACGACGGGAACTTCATGAGCACCCTCTCTCACCGGAAGCTCGTACTTCGCCTCGGGATTCCAAGAAGACAATGGTCGGTCCTGGTCATCCCGGGCTTTGAGACCAGCCGCCGACATCGAAAGAAACAATGCTCTCAAACGGGGTTCAATCGCCAATCGCCCGTTAACTCGCAGTAGCTGTTGACGTTGTTCTCCAACAACGGATCGAACCTCAATGGAGTCGATGGCCAATCGGAAAGGTCCCGTGCGCTGCACAGATTGACTCTTCACATGGGAGCGTAATGCGATCGAAATTTGAAGCGTGTCCGCACCCGCAACGAACTTCCAAACGAGTCGTCCCCGTTCGCAAAGTTCGTCCAGAGAATCCCAAAACGTGACCGCGTTCCAGTCAACGGCAAGTTCCTTCTCCCACAGAACGCAGTCCTGATCGTCGAAGGAAACTTCATTGCCGGTTTGTTTATGAATCTCGACAAGTATCTGCCGAAGCGTAAACTCGCCTTTCAGCGAGACGCAAGAAGGCCTCGACGACTCTGTTGCTGCCCGTTGCTCTAATTGCTTTCGAATTCGCCGGATCGACTCCCGCACGGTCGTACTTTCGATCAATTCAGGGGCTGGTAGTTTCTTCAAAACAACGGGACCCAGATCAAGTATCTGCCGCTCTGCTCGACTCCGTTCACCCAACGTGCGAGCATCAAGATCCTGGATCAGCTCATCGATTCGATCCCGCAAAACTGAACCTTCGTCCGCGAGGCTGTTCGTCGAATTACAGAAGCAAAGAGCGAACAGAACGAAGCTGAAACATAATTGACCGCGATACGAATTTGAGGAATCAAATGTTCGGCCGTCGAAATGGATTGTGAAGTCGAGCATCGAACTACATTCTATCTGATGTTGTTTCCGCCGCATTCTACCATACTGTCCCATTCGCCATGACATTTCCAAGAAAAAGAAGTTCCTTTTTTTCGCGCAAACTTGGCAAGAATCGAAAAACGGCGCGCTAACGCCTCGTCTAAGCTGTCAGTAAGTCGAAAAGTACTCAATCGCAGTTTTTTCTGTATTTGTGGAGTGGTCAACATGAAACGCATCATCGGTTTTGAATTGGTTTTGTCCGTCACGCTTCTTTGGATCTCAAATCAATGTGTTCTCTCAGAAGACGACATCCGCGAATTGAAGCTGCGTGACTGGCAACCTCGGTCAATGCTGGTAACGAAACAAACCGTCGTCGAGACGCCACGATTTCCCGTCATTGATATTCACAACCATCTTGGCGGCGGAAGTCAATTCTTGACAGCCGAACGGGTTGATCGCTACCTGAATGAAATGAACGAGGCCGGCGTTCGAACCGTCGTGAACCTCGACGGTGGTTGGGGAGACAACCTGAAAGAGACGATCGAGGCCTTGGATAAGACACATCCCGGACGCTTTGCCACGTTCGCTCTGATCAATTTCGAAGGAATCGATGACCCCGACTGGCCAGAACGTGAATCCAACCGATTGGAAGAGGGGTTTCAGCGGGGTGCACGAGGTCTGAAGATCGATAAGAGGCTGGGACTGCGCTATCGTGACAAATCTGGTCGGCTGATACCCGTTGATGACCCCCGGCTCGATCCGATTTGGGCCGTCTGCGGAAAGCATAAACGGCCAGTCATCATTCATGTCTCTGACCCGGCTGCCTTTTTTACTCCGCTTGACAAGTCAAATGAGCGCTGGCATGAACTCAACGAACATCCAAACTGGCTGTTCTTTGGTGATCAGTTCCCCAACCGTCAGGATATCCTTGATCAATTGTATCGAGTGATTGCGAGGCATCCCCAGACAACCTTCATCAACACGCACTTTGGCAACAATGCAGAAGACCTCGCGTCGGTTGGTGCGAACCTTGAAAAGTATCCGAACATGTTCGTCGACTTCGACGCCAGAATCTCGGAACTCGGTCGTCAACCTTATACAGCAAGAAAATTCTTTCTGAAGCACCAGGACCGTATTCTCTTCGGGACCGATACTACCCCACGACGCGACGCGTTCCGCATCTATTATCGATTCCTTGAAACAGATGACGAATACTTCGATTGCTCAGCCAGTCATCATCGACAAGGGTTCTGGATGATCTACGGACTATATCTGCCCGATGAAGTGCTGGAAAAGATCTACTACAAAAATGCAGAGAAACTTCTGAGCGACGCTGGATACACCCCACCATCACCATCGGTTAAAAACGAAGCGGCAATCAAAAATCAAATCCGCGTCGGAGCCACGGATGACTTTGAAATTACGGGCAGGGTCGATCAAAAGGTCTGGGACAAAGCTGATTGGGTATCGCTTGTGCGCCGAAAGGCCGATGGTCTGCCTTATATTTCACGCGTTAAACTTCTGTATTCGCCGACCGGATTGTACGTCCTGTTTGATGGAACCGACTCTAAGCTCACCGGAGCGTGTCAATAACTTTGAGACAGTTTTCGGAAAAATCATTGAGTATTGTGTTTTATTTGTGACGTTGGGTTAGGTTTTTCAGAGGTTTTTGTTGAAGTTTCGGGTGGGTTGATCCAGACGGTTTTTGGTGCGATT
>CAIVEI010000197.1 GCA_903904835.1 uncultured Schlesneria sp.
ACGATCAGCAGATCAAAATCATCTCCTGGTCTGGTCTACTTTCCACTTACTACGAATCAACTTTCTGCCGCTTCGGCTGGTGGGCCTCGAAGACTCGACCGCACCCTACGAATAGCCAAGCTCGGATGAAGTTGGCCAACTTCAAACCCACGCGAAAGCCTATGAAACAGGGAACTTTGCCAACTTGATCAACTTTTTGCGAGGATCGAAATGATCACTTTTGATCAACGTTTTCGTTGGCGGGGCGCCGAAATGGCGAGAAGGTCGTAAGTAGCAAGATTAGCGGATCAAAATCTTTTCCTGGTCTGGTCTACTTTCCACTTACTACGAATCAACTTTCTGCCGCTTCGGCTGGTGGGCCTCGAAGACTCGACCGCACCCTACACTTGAATTGAAAACTCGATGGGGCTCCATCGTTGCGCAAGCCTTCGAAGCCATAAAACATCGAAAAAGGTCTGCTTTCCGCCATAGTTGCGCAAAAATCCCATACTTGCGCAAGTTTTTGATAAAGTGTAAATCAGAAAGAATTGAATCACGGATCGAAGAACTGTCCGCGCAGTTCGAGGTGATCAGCCGGGCTCAAGCTGGCCGAGCTTTCCAACTTCAAATGTGAGCTTGAACGAAGGCGATTCGTTGGAATGCTTTCGGAGGCAGATGCTGAAGCCCATGTCACCCGTAAGTTGCGGCGGGTCTTGTTAGAACTTTCGACGATCGTTCGATTAGAATCTCCCGAGTTCATTCAACCTCAAACGCGGTGGCGACCTGATGAGATCCTTTCGAATCGATGCATCGATTCTCGTTGATATTCTGTTCTGCATCGTCGTTTCGATATCGATTGCGAACAATGCGCGGGGGCAGGAAAACGCCGCCCTCGATTCAAAAGTACCAACGTTTGAAGCCGATATTGTACCGTTGCTGAAATCCAGGTGCTGGCAATGTCATGGGGCGAACACCCAAAAAGGGGAATTGGCTCTGCATACCCCTGCGATGATTCAGAAGGGGAGTGAATCAGGGGCAGTGATCGTCGCGGGAAAGTCGAGCGAAAGTCGACTGTTTGAACTGGTCAAGCACGGTGAAATGCCTCCCGATCGACAAGGGACTCTGACCGAAGCGGAAGTCGAACTGATCCGGCGTTGGATCGATAGTGGTGCTTCATACGGTTCAGAAGCGACGGGCAAACAAAATGAAGTGACACAACATGACGTCATTCCGATCCTGCTGTTGCGGTGTACGGTCTGTCACGGTCGACATAAGCAGGAAGGTGGACTCGATCTTCGTAACCGTGAATCCATGTTGCGTGGCGGAAAGACCGGCCCTGCCATTGTTCCAGGCAAGCCCGACGACAGCTTGATGGTCAAGCGGATTCGCGCGGAAGAAATGCCGCCGCACCCGCGCTTGACGGAAGTCTCGGTCAAGCCGATGGACCCGGAAGAGACCAGGACTCTCGTCCGGTGGATCGAACGGGGTGCTCCACTTGCTGTCGAAGAAATCGATCTGGCAGGAACAGCCGACGATCCGCTCGTTCGTCCTCAGGACAAAGACTTCTGGTCGTTTCGTTCACCTCGATCACCCACGATACCGCTCGTCACAAAATCCTTTTTTTTCCCGCAGACGCCGATTGATGCTTTTATTGCCGAGAAACTGGATGAAAACCACCTCACTTTTTCCCCTGCTGCCGATCGATTGTCACTGTTGCGTCGCGTCACTTTCGACTTGACCGGGCTTCCACCTGATCCATCGGATGCCCAGGCGTTTGCGGAAGACCGTTCGCCGGATGCATTCGAGCGAGTCGTCGATCGGCTGCTTGCTTCGCCGCGGTACGGCGAACGCTGGGGAAGCCATTGGCTCGATGTCGCGGGATATTCCGAAACCGAAGGACGACGCGAACAGCATCTGCCTCGTCCGTTCGCCTGGCGTTATCGGGACTACGTCATCCGATCACTCAACTCAGACAAACCGTATGACCGCTTCTTGCAGGAGCAGATCGCCGGTGATGAATTGGCCGATTACGAACACGCTCCGACGATCACTCAAGAGATCGAAGACAACCTGGTCGCCACGGCATTTTTGCGTCTGGCCCCCGATCCGACATGGGCCAATCTGACGGGCTTCGTTCCTGACCGATTGGAAGTGACCGCCGATTCGATCGATGTACTCGGCTCCGGCGTCATGGGGCTCACCTTCAAATGTGCTCGCTGTCACACGCATAAATTCGACCCGATTCCTCAACGCGATTACTACCGATTGGTTGCACTCTTCAAAGGTGCTTATGACGAGCATGACTGGCTGAAGCCGCAAATCATCGGTTATGGCGGCGCATTAAGTTCCGGGATTGGAGAGAGATTTCTTCCGTACGTCACCACCGCCGAACGTCGGCGATGGGAAGAACTTCAATCCGCGATTCAAAAGCAGATTGATTCCCTGTCGGCTGAACCCAAAACACCCGAGACCGAAAAACGGATCAGAGAGCTGGAATCACAAAGGCAACCCGTGCCGCAGATCATGGCGCTCTGGGATCGCGGTGAACCATCGCCGACCTACATGTACCGTCGAGGCAACCATGCCACGCCCGGTTCGTTCGTCTCACCCGGCGTTCCCGCATTACTGAAGAATTCTTCTCAAGCAATAGAAATCGTTCCTCCCTGGCCTGGAGCCAAGTCGACGGGACGGAGACTGGCATTGGCACGCTGGCTGACGGAACCGGACCATCCGCTGACGGCTCGGGTTATGATTAACCGAGTCTGGAGGCATCATTTCGGTCACGGCATCGTCCGCAGTCTTGGCAACTTCGGGAAAACAGGGGAAAAGCCAACTCATCCGGAGTTACTGGACTACCTCGCGACTGACTTCATTCGTCGTGACTGGTCTATGAAATCCATGCATCGTCAACTGGTCCTATCCACGACCTATCATCAGTCATCGCAAATCAGCGAAAAATCCTCGGAACACGATTCTGGCAATCGGCTGTTGTCGCGAATGCCTCTTCGACGCCTGGATGCGGAAGAGTTACGCGATTCCATCCTGCTCGCTGCGGGGGAATTGATTGACGCTGGCGGAGGGCCATCGGAACCCGTTCAAGTCAGACCAGATGGCCTGGTGCTGACAGGCCGCAGACGAAGCATTTACGTTCAACAATTACGTAAACATCCACCATCACTGCTTGAAAGTTTTGATCTGCCTGCGATGAATCCAAACTGTCTGGAACGCTCGGATTCGCTGGTTGCGACGCAGGCATTACATTTGTGGAACGATGCCGCCATCCGGCAGCTCGCCAGTCGATTCGCTGACCGAGTTCTGGCTGCAACTGACGCAGAAACGCAACAAATCGAGCGAATCTATTGGATCGCGCTGAGTCGGCCACCGTCGGTTGACGAACTTTCGACCTGCGTCGATACGTTAAAACAATTGAAACTCGCTTGGATAAGACAGTCATCAGTGACTGACGAATCGTCCCAGAAAGCATCGGCACGACGTGCATTGGCGACGTTGTGTCATACGATTTTGAACTCTGCGGATTTTCTTTACGTTGATTGAGGGTGAAGTCTCTTTTTAAAGTAAAGTACAAAGGGAAGAGTTAAGGGAACACTAATCTTCGCTAATCTGCATTAATAAGAAAAACATAAATAAGACGAAGGTCAGACGATAACGAAGAATATTAAGATCAATGAAGTCGAGAAGATTGGGGGGGTTAATGCAGATCAATCAGCAACTTACGGATCAACAGGTTTCGTTCGGCGTTTTCAACACGACTCCTCAACGCGCAAGTGATCTCCCTATTCTATTCCCGTCATGCGACGCGCATGAACCGGCTGTGCCGGCGCGTAGAAACTTCTTTTCGCAGGTGCGGACGGGTATTGCTGGAGCGGCTTTGTTGCGGCTGCTTGGCGAGGATTTGAGGGGCGAAGATGATCGGGGCGTTGCTGGTCTGGCACCTCGTCGTCCGGTTCGACCCGCATCGGCCAAAGCGGTCATTCATCTGTTTATGAATGGCGGGCCGAGTCAGATGGATTTGTTCGATCCAAAGCCAGAACTCAATAAACATCATGGTGAAGCGTACTTCGACAAAATTGCAGGAGAAGTAGAAAATGTGAAGGATGCCGGAGCGCTGATGCGCAGCCCGTTCAAGTTTGCTCAGCACGGTGAGTGTGGAATGTGGGTGTCGGATGCGATGCCGCATCTGGCTGGTCAGGTGGACGATATTTCGCTGATCAGGTCGCTTTATACCACCAACATTACGCACGAGCCGGCGTTGTATCTGATTCAGACCAACCGCATGGTATCGGGTTACCCGACGATGGGTTCGTGGATTACTTATGGTTTGGGTAGCGAATCACAAAACCTCCCTGCGTATGTCGTGCTGGATGATCCGCTTGGGCTTCCGATCAATGGGGTCGAGAACTGGCATTCGGGTTTTCTGCCACCGATTTATCAGGGGACTCGTTTTCGGTCGAACGGTTCACCCGTTTTGAATTTGAGACCGGAAACGAATGATCCTCCTGAAATTGCCAGTATGCAGCGTGACCTGCTGAATCGACTGGATTTGATGCATAAGAGTCGCCATCAATCCCAACCGAATCTGGACGCGAGAATCGCGACTTATGAATTAGCGGCGAGAATGCAGCTATCCGCACATGAGGCACTCGATCTTTCGCATGAGACGGAGCAGACTCAGAAGCTGTATGGCATCGGGCAAGGAGTCACCGATTCGTACGGTCGGCGGTGCCTGATTGCCCGGCGATTGATCGAACGCGGAGTTCGCTTTGTCCAGCTCTTTATTAACGCCCAGATCTGGGACAACCACACGGGTCTGGCGACCGACATGAAAGCGGCTTGCGATCGTACGGATCTGCCGATTGCTGGTTTATTGCAAGACCTGAAGCAACGAGGACTACTGGACGAAACGCTCGTCATCTGGGGAGGCGAATTTGGACGGCTACCGATTGCTCAACTGTCGGCAGACAAGGACGAGAAAAAGTCGGGTCGCGATCACAACAAGAACGCCGCCAGCTGCTGGCTCGCGGGTGGCGGAGTCAAACCAGGCATGACTTACGGCGCGACGGACGAACTCGGTTTTGCTGCCGTGGAAAACCGGGTCAGCGTCCCCGACTGGCATGCTACAATCCTGCATCTGCTGGGCCTGAACCATGACGAGTTATATGTCGATCAGCATGGCTTGAGAGAGAAATTGACTGGAGTTCAACCGGCGAAGGTAATTCGGGAATTGTTGAAGAATGTATGAGACTGCCGAACCGTACGACGTACACCGCCGGATTCGTCGCATGATGATTTAAACATAATAGCAATTGGCGAGCGGTATGTTCTGGGGTCGGGTGTTCAAATTTCAAAATTAGCCCACCTGCCGCTCACCATTTCGGAAGCATCATGACCGGCCAATTTTGAAATTTTGAAATTTGAACGCCCGACCCCCTCTTTGAAGGCATCCATCGTGGGAGGTTGATATGATGCAAAGATCTCTTAATGGCCTTGGTGGCTGCAATCAAATTTGATTCGGAGCGCGGCGAATGCGGATGGCAAAAACTTCCGGTGTGGTGTTGATTGGACTTATCTTTTTATCGACGAATTCGACCGCCGAAGAAACGAAAGAGTTTAGTGAGTTTGCTGCGACATACGTGAAGGAGATTCGGCCGATTGTGTCTCGTCACTGCGAGAAATGTCATTCGCAAGAGCTTTCTGAAGCCGAGATTGATTTGACGGCGTTTCCGTCGCTCGCCGAAATTCGCAAGAAGCCGGAAACATGGCAAAAGGTCAGCGAGATGCTGGAAACAGGCCAGATGCCCCCCAAGGAGGCACCTCAACTGAGTGACGCTGACCGGGCTAAGCTTCAGCAATGGGTCCGTGGCTATCTGAAGACCGAAGCCCAAACTCGTGCCGGGGACCCTGGAAAGGTGGTGCTGCGTCGGCTTAATAACGTCGAGTACACTAACACGATTCGGGATCTGACGGGTGTTAAGTCACTGACGCCGGCTCGTGAATTTCCAGTCGACAGTGCCGCAGGCGAAGGGTTTACGAATCTTGGAAATGCTCTCGTGATGTCGCCAGCCATGGTGACGAAATACCTTGATGCGGCGAAAGAGATTGCCAACCACGCAGTCCTGTTGCCGGACGGATTTCGCTTTTCACCTGCCGTGACGACACGCGACTGGACCGAAGAATACCTGGCCGAGATTCGCAATCTTTACGCCGAATTCACTGATGCCCAGGGTGGGACTCAAGTCAATCTTCAGGGGATCGTGTTCGATACAAATGGTGGTGGACGGTTGCCGATTCAAAAATATCTTGAAGCAACTTTGGTGATGAGAGACCAACTGGTGGCGAGGACGGCTCAGCAGGCGACTGGCCCTTCTGAGAATGAAGTCAATCAGGCGATCGATGAGATTGCTCGCGAGCGAAAGCTCAGTCCCAAATATTTGCGTCTGTTGTGGACTTCGCTGAACGGGACAGAACCTTCGTTTCTGCTGGATGGGCTGCGAGCACGTTGGCGAGCCTCGAAGGCCACAGATGCCATGTCGATCACGGCGGTGATTGCTCGCTGGCAGCAGTCTCTGTGGCGATTTACCAGCATCGGACATATCGGCAAGGTGGGTGGCCCGAAGGCCTGGATGGAACCGGTTAGTCCCATGACGACGCGGTCAGAAATTCGAACAAAACTTCCGGCTTCGACGGACGGCGAACAAGTTACGGTGTATTTGACGGCAATGGATGCCGGGGACGGGAACGATCACGATTTCGTGGTGTGGCAGCAACCTCGGCTTGTCGCGACAGGTCGGCCGGACGTTCTTTTGCGAGACGTGCGAGCGGTCACTCGCGAATTATCCGAACGTCGCGATCAGGTCTTCGCGAGTACGGTCAAATGTCTGAATGCCGTCGCCGAGGCGAGTGCCACTCAGGGGAAGATTGAGCTCGCAGAACTGGCAAAACGACACGACGTGGACAAAGACGTTCTTGCCGCGTGGCTCGATTATCTTGGTGTCGGGACAGGTGGCCCGGTCAAAATTGAAAATCACTTTACGAACAAGATCTCGAACTCGTCGGGTTACGCATTCATCAATGGCTGGGGTCATGATGCAACACCGTTACTTGTGGCAAATGCTTCTGATCAGCACGTGCGGATTCCTGGAAACATGAAACCGCACGGCGTTGCCGTTCATCCGTCGCCGACGTTGCAAGCTGTAGTCGGTTGGCGCAGTCCCGTCACTTCGACTGTCCGAATCGAAGCCAAGGTGCAGCATGCTCACCCCGAATGCGGTAACGGAGTTACGTGGTCACTGGAACTAAGGCGCGGTGCCATTCGACAACGCTTGCGGACGGGTGTTTCACAGGGTGCTCAGGTTGTCGTCGTTGAACCGATCGACAAACTGAACATACAACCTGAAGATGTCATTTCACTGCTGATCGGCCCACGCGATGGGAATCACTCGTGTGATTTGACTGCTGTCGACCTGGTGATCAAAGCAACCGGCGATGGGGGACGTGTCTGGGATCTGGCAGCAGATGTTTCACCTGACGTTCAAGCGGCCAATCCACACGCAGATCGTTTTGGTAACCAGGGGGTCTGGCACTTCTATACGGAGCCGGTGACCGGGGCACAACAAGGGGTTGTCATTCCCGCCGGCTCATTGCTGACCGCTTGGCAGTCAGCAACGAATACAGATGAAAAACAACGACTGGCGGCCAACGTTCAGAAGCTGTTGATCGATGAACCGCCAGCGGCCAAAGAGAGTCCGGATGCCCAATTACGTCGCCAATTATCGTCGCTAAGCGGTCCGTTATTTAGTGCAATGACGCGATCGACGGCCGGAAAAGCGACGGGGACAGTAACGGTATCAAACAAGGCTCGACCTGACTGGGGCCCCGACCCGGCTCTATTCGGCCTTCATCCCGACGGTCAGGCGGTCGAACCAGGAAACCTGTGCGTCAAAGCTCCGTCGGTTATCGAAGTCCGATTGCCTGCCGATTTCGCCGAAGGGTGCGAACTGGTCACCTCAGGCGTCCTTCATCGTGAAACGGGGGCAGAAGGGACTGTTCAGATTCAGGTCGCGACGACCATGCCCGATTCCGTTGCAGGCCTGGTCGCGAGCACGGTCACCGAAATTAACGCGAACAGCCAATGGACAGATAACAATCGCCGACTGCAGTATTCGACGCCGATTCTGGTCAGTGAAGAGAGTGCCGCCAGTCGACGAGTGGAAGCGGCATTTGAAACATTCCGCAACCTCTTCCCGGCAGCACTTTGTTATTCGCGAATTGTTCCTGTTGACGAGGTCGTTACGCTGACCCTGTTTTACCGTGAGGATCATCACCTTAGCCGCTTGATGCTGGATGAGACACAAGCTGCTAAGCTTGATCGTTTGTGGAACGAACTGCACTTTGTCAGCCACGACAAGTTGACTTTGGTCGACGGCTTTAAACAGTTGATGGAGTTCGCAACGCAGGACGCCGATCCGAAAGTCTTTGAACCACTTCGCAAACCGATTCATGATGCCGCCGAGGCGTTTCAAAAAGAGCTGCTCGATTCAGAACCGCGTCAAGTTGATCGTCTGATTGAGTTTGCTGCTCGTGCGTATCGCCGACCGCTGCGAAACGGTGAAGCTGACGAACTGCGAGGCCTTTACCAGAAACTGCGGGATCAAGAATTGCCCCACGACGAGGCGTTCCGATTCACTCTGGCGCGAGTGCTTATCGCCCCGTCGTTTCTATACCGTGTTGAACCGTTTCCGCCCGAGGTGGCTCAAGGGAGTTCTGCCGCTGCCGTGACGGATTATGCCTTGGCAAGCAGATTAAGTTATTTTCTGTGGTCATCTCCACCTGATACCGAATTGCTACGGTTTGCCGAGTCAAACCGATTGCACGAACGCGACGTCTTGATGGCTCAAGCGAGACGGATGTTGAAATCCGACCGTATTCGATCGCTGTCAACCGAGTTTGCCTGCCAATGGCTGGGGGTTCGCGACTTTGATTCGCACGGTGAAAAGAGTGAGCAGTTCTTTCCAACATTTACCGCACTACGGGGTGACATGTATGAAGAATCGGTCCGATTCTTCGCAGACCTGTTCCAGCGGGACGGTTCTGTCCTGGAAATTCTTGATGCCGACCATACGTTTTTGAATGAGTCGCTCGCGAAACATTACGCGATTCCCGGCGTCACCGGGCCGGAATGGCGTCGCGTGGATGGGATCAAGCAATACGGACGTGGCGGAATCCTGACACAGGCAACGACATTGGCCCAGCAATCAGGCGCGTCGCGAACAAGTCCGATTCTGCGAGGGAACTGGGTTCTGGAAACTCTGCTGGGGGAAAAGCTGCCGCGTCCGCCGAAGAACGTTCCACCGCTACCCGAAAGTGAAACCGAGGCAGACCTCACGGTCCGTGAACTTGTTGAAAGACATCGGTCGATTCCGGAATGTGCGCATTGTCATGAACGAATCGATGCGTTTGGTTTCTCACTGGAAGGATTTGATGCGATCGGTCGCCGTCGAGATAAAGACCTTGGAGGGCGATTGATTGACGTCAACGTCGAACTTAAGAACGGAATCCGGTTCTCGGGCGAGTCAGGCCTCAGGACATATATTCTCGATGCCCGCAGAAATGATTTCCTGAAGCATTTTTGCCGGAAATTACTGGGTTATTCCCTGGCTCGAGGCGTCCAATTTTCGGATGAACCGTTACTCGAAGAAATGATGACGAGTCTTCGATTCAACGATTATCGCTTTTCTGCGGCAATCGAAACGATTGTTCGCAGTCAGCAATTTCGATTTCATCGAGGGAACGGGCTAGAGTAGAATACCGTGAGCAATCACTTTCAAGGATCAATTTCATGCACTCTGAAAAATCTTCTGTCTCGCATCCATTTGATCGCCGTACCTTTCTGCGTGGACTGGGCGTCACGATGGCCTTGCCGTGGATGG
This sequence comes from uncultured Schlesneria sp., assembly GCA_903904835.1. Taxonomy (GTDB): domain Bacteria; phylum Planctomycetota; class Planctomycetia; order Planctomycetales; family Planctomycetaceae; genus Schlesneria. The sequence continues at coordinate 9,927 of CAIVEI010000197.1, forward strand.
AATCATTAAAGGTCTGGGGCGATGAGACTCGGGGAAATCAAAAGTCGAGCGAAGCTCCTGTCCGCCTGGCGGTACTATTCGCTGGAAACGGATTTCATGCGAAGGAATGGTGGGCCAAGGAGAGTGGACAGGGGCTTGAGTTTGGCCAGGTCCTGACACCGCTGAATGGATTTCGTGACAAGACGTTGTTCATCAAAGGGCTTTACAATGAACAGGCTTTGAAGGGGAATATTCACAGCTCACAGACAGGTAACCTGCTGTCGGGTGCACCACTCGCCGCCGGGGGTGAGATTCATTCAGGGACCAGCGTCGATCAGTTGCTTGCCCAGACATACGGGCGTTCGACAAAAGTCCCAAGCCTGGTGCTGGGCTGTGAACCAGGAAACCCTTCGGTTCATAAGAACTACTCAATGATCTACAGCTCGCACATTTCTTGGAGTTCACCGACAACGCCGACGCCATTGGAACTGTATCCGTCACTCGCCTTCGATCGATTGTTCAAAGACGAAGTTCAGCGGGGTGATAAGAGCGTGCTTGATGCCGTATTGAGTGATGCCAAGCAGATTCGGCGCGAGATCAGCACGTCCGATCAGCGCAAACTTGACGAGTACCTGGACTCGGTTCGCGATGTTGAACAGCGAATCGAAAACGCCGGAAAGCAGGGTGAGCTGCAAGGCTGGCGTCCGACTCTCGACAAACCGAATGTCCCTCGTCCACCAGAAGGGATTCCGCAGAATATTGCGGATCACATGCGATTGATGTGCGATATCATGGTCTTGGGCTTTCAAACCGATACGACTCGAATCTGTACACTGAAATTAAATAACGATCATTCGTCGTTGCGATTCCCGCATCTCGGCGTCGATTACATGATCCACCATTTGCTGTCACACTCTGACACCCCCGACTGGCTGAAGGTCAACCAATACTTCGTTGAACAACTGGCTTACATCGCGAAGAAACTCGATTCGATTCAAGAAGGGGAACGGACGGCGCTGGATAACTCGATGCTGATGTTCTGCTCCAGCATGATGAGTGGCAGCCATGATGCGAGCCAGTTACCTGTTGTGATGGTCGGTCGCGGTGGCGGTAAAATTCAAACCGGAAAAGTGCTCGATTACCGTGACAAGCCAAACCGACAAATGTGTCGCTTGTACCTGTCGATGATGGACAAGATGAATGTTCGTCTCGATAAGTTCGGCGATGCGACTGAGGCCCTGGCTGAGGTTTGACCGTGTCGTTACGAAGAGGAGGTCGGGCGTTCAAATTTCAAAATTTGAACGCCCGACCCCAGAACATACGGCTGGGATCGTTTGGTAGTTATGGTTTCGGGATTAACGAATCATCGTCCTGCAGAAGGCTATTTCATGCGTTGTCTATTGTCATGTGTTGTCCTTGTCCAGTTTGCAACGACGCTGACGCAACCGGCGGTTGCCGGATGTCCCACGTTTGTTGAGCAGGTGATTGACCCGAAAATCGGGACTGTTTGTTATGCGGTCACAAAAGCCGACGTGAACGGGGATGGAAAACTGGACATTGTGGCGGTGAGCGAGAATCGTGTGCAGTGGTATGAAGCACCGGGATGGACGAAACATGTCATTCTGGAAGACCAGACCGAGATGGACAATGTCTGTATCGCCGCTCACGACATTGATGGTGACGGCAAGATTGATTTTGCTCTTGGAGCAGGCTGGATCAAGTCAAATACAGGAAGTATCCAATGGATTACCAGAGGCCAGAATCCCGATGACAAGTGGTCGGTCCATTTGATTGCTCATGAACGAAGTACGCATCGAATGAGTGTCGCGGATGTTCTTGGAACCGGTCATCCTCAACTGGTCGTCTCACCCCTGAATCGCAGTTTCGAAGGTAAAACTGGCGTTCGCTTGCTGGCATTTACGATCCCCACAGTTCCGAAGACAGACCGCTGGCCGTCCGTGTCGTTGGATGAGACACTCAACCGAATGCATAACCACACTCATACCGATTGGGACGGCGATGGACGACTCGACACCATTACAGCCAGCGAAGAAGGGGTTTCGCTGATTCGCAAATCGGCTGATGTATTTCAAAAAACAGTGTTGGGTGTTGGTGCTGAATCGGATAAGCCGGAGTTCCGTGGCGCGGGTGAAATCAGGCTGGGGAAGCTGAAAAGTGGGGGACGCTTTCTTGCGACCGTGGAGCCGATGCACGGCAACAGCGTGGCAGTCTATACAGAGAACAAAGACAAGTCGTTGCCGCTAAAACGGACTGTGATCGAAGAATCGATGAAGCAAGGACATGCCGTCTGGGCCGCTGACCTGGACGGAGACGGGCAGGACGAATTGGTGATCGGACATCGTGAAGCGGGAACAGGCGACGTCAAAGGCCCCGGTCTATATGTCTTTTCGTGTGACGACGCGGCTGGCCTGAAGTGGAACAAGCATGTGATAGATAACGGTGGTATTGCGGTGGAAGACGCACTCGTGGCAGATTTCAATGGCGATGGAAAGCCTGATCTGCTGGCGGGTGGTCGAGCGACCCAAAACGTGAAGCTGTATTTAAACCAGGGTAAATAATCGTAGGGTGGGTCGAGTCTTCGAGGCCCACCAGTATTTTGGCGGAATTGGTG
>CAIVEI010000198.1 GCA_903904835.1 uncultured Schlesneria sp.
GAGGGATCTTATTCCGGGCCAAAACCAAGAGAAGATCCCTCGCTTGCGCGTCGGGCTCACGTTTTATCCGCCGATGATCAATGCCTGATAGGCACCGTCGCCTGGTTGCCCCGGTATGAATTGCTCTTCTTCCACGAGTCTGGCTTGAGGAAAATACTTCAGGACCTGTCGTACAATTTGCTCGTTTTCGGCGGTTTCGATGCTGCATGTCGAATAAACTAATCGTCCACCCGCAGCCAGTCGTTCCAGTGCCCTGCCTAAAAGGTTGGCTTGACCATTTTTCAGCTCTTCAATCCCATCCGGTGTGATGCGCCAGCGTGCTTCAGGTCGTTTACCCAGGACGCCAGTATTCGAACAGGGGACATCGACCAGAATGGCATCGAACGGTCCGGCAGGAAGACGAAACCCTGGTTCATCGACCAGTTGAGTTCGAATAATGTCGACTCCAAGTCTCGCCGCGTTTTCGTCGACAATTTCGAGTCGATCAGACCGAATATCGGTCGCAATGATCTCGCCGTGATTTTGCATGATTGCTGCGAGATGACAGGTTTTGCCTCCAGGAGCCGAACAGACATCCCAGACGCGCTGGCCTGGTTGCGGCGCCAGTCGCCGTGCCGCACAACTGGCAGAAAAATCCTGAACAACAAACCATCCGTCTTTGTAACCGGTTAACTGATCGACTCGTGAAACATCTTCCACGATGATGGAATCCGTGTCACCCAGCGGATGCGCCACGATCCCTGCGGATTGAAAAGCGTTTAATACTTCGTCGAACGATGATCTGATGGAATTGGCTCGTATCATCAATGGCGGGGTCGAATTGAACCAGCCGCAAAGTCTGATTAATTCGACTGCTTCAAACCGTTTCGTCCAGCGTTCCATCAACCACAGCGGCATGCTGTAGGCACTGGCAACGTACGCGGGAAGATCGGAGGATGGCTCGAAGAACACGGGCTTGGTCAGTTTTCGATGCCGGTTGCTGCCGACAGGAACTGCCGACGCCGAGGGTTCGTTGACGAATTCTTCCGTCGCCAACCGAGTCGCCCCGCGTAACACGCCGTTTACAAAGCCGCTCCAGCGCATCCGACCGGCCCGCTTACAAAGTTCGACCGTCTCATGCACCGCCGCGTGGGCAGGGATGCCGTCAAGCATCATGATCTGATAGACACCCAGGCGAAGAATCGTCCATAACGCCACTTCGACCTGGTCGGATGGCCGTGCGATTAATGTTCTTAAAATTGCGTCGAGTGTCGCCTGGCGCCTGACGACTCCGCAGGCGAGTTCCGTTGCCAGGCCACGTTCGACAGCAGGAAGTCCCGACTCCCGAAAAACACGGTCGAGTAGATCGCTGACCCACATCCCACTGACGCGGTGCTCTTCCAGCACCCTTAAAGCGGCTTCACGAGCGGTTCGGATCGAAAGCGAGAGCGGTTCATCGGAAATCGGCGGTTGCGAATTAAGCATAGTTTCTCCTGTTTAGCCGCGAGAGCATGACAGTCTCGGCACAAAAAGTCCAAGATTCGTCCCGGAAAGTCTGTCAGTGTCCCATTGGTACGCTGTTTCTGATATACTGGCGACTTCAGTGACATAAGTTGTCGCTAGGATGGATCGCGACAGCGCACAAAGCGAAAGGAAACCTATGGCAAAGCAATGGTTAAAGCGATTAACCGTCGAGCAGGCGGAAGCTGACAATTCGGGTGAAACCGGCGGCAACGTTGTTCCTTTCGGCGTCAAAAATTCAGAATGGGTCCGGTTAGTTTCAAAAATTCGCGATGGCGACCAATTGTACGCTTATCGAGAATCGCCTCCGCGACATAGCCGGGCGTTCAAAAATGCCATCCCTTCCGAGGGTGTTGCACTCGTTCGCGATGGTGATGTCGTAGCACAAGTCGCAACTCGAGGTCGTTAGTTCTGCCGTTGAGCTGAAATGGCCACGCTTCTTCTTAGAAACGGTACGGTTTACGACCCGGCTCACGGTATTTCCGGTGAATGTCGCGATATTTGGATTATTGACGGCAAGATCGTCGCGTCCCCTGTCGATCCGACGGTTCGAGCTGATCGAGTGATTGATGCTTCCGGGCAGGTCGTCATGCCCGGCGGTATCGACATGCACTGTCACATCGCTGGTCCCAAGGTCAACGCCGCGAGAAAAATGCTGCCCGAGGACCGGCGGCGTGCAGAACCAATGCTGCGGACTGAAATCACCCGGTCTGGAACGATCGGAAGTGTCCCCAGCACCTTCACGACCGGATATCTTTATGCAGGATTGGGGTATACGACTGCATTTGATGCGGCGATTCCTCCTTTAACCGCTCGGCACGCTCATGAAGAGTTTTACGATACTCCGATGATCGACAAAGGGTTTCTCGTCCTGGCAGGAAACAACCATTTTGTCATGCAGCGGATCAAAAACGATGAGCCAAAGCTCGTTCAGGCCTACCTGGGCTGGCTGATGAATGCCACCAAAGGGTACGGTATTAAGATCGTCAATCCGGGCGGCGTCGAGAACTGGAAGTGTCGGGCCAATGGAAACGTCAAGACACTCGACGACACGGTCGACGGATTCGGAATCACGCCACGCGATATCATTCGAGGTGTGGCAACTGCGGTCGATGAACTTGGGCTGCCTCATGCCGTTCATATCCATGGTAATAACCTCGGCCTGCCAGGAAATTCTTCAACGACATTAGAAACGATGAAGGCCCTGGAAGGTCATCGTGGTCATTTAACTCACATTCAGTTTCATAGTTACGGTGGCGATCCTGATAATCAGTCAACGTTTCGATCGGACGTTCCTCAACTTGCCGATTATGTGAACCAGCATTCCAATCTGACCGTTGACGTCGGTCAGGTGATGTTCGGACCAACCATTTCGATGACGGGTGACGGTCCGCTCGGTTATTACCTGCATCGGGTGATGGGGGGAAAATGGTTCAGCGGCGATATTGAGCAAGAGGCGGGCTGCGGCATCGTTCCTATCACGTACAAAGAGAAAAGCTTCGTTCACGCTTTGCAGTGGGCGGTTGGTCTGGAATGGTATTTGTTGATTGAAGATCCGTGGAAAGTCGCGATGAGCACCGACCATCCCAACGGAGCATCCTTCCTGGCCTATCCACAAATCATCGCTCTTTTAATGGACCGTTCACGACGCGAGGAAGCGATCGCGCGGCTCCCCGCCCGCGTGCGTGAGACGACTGTCCTGAGCCAACTTCATCGGGAATACACATTGGAAGAGATCGCGATTATCACGCGAGCGGCACCGGCCAGAATGCTTGGCCTGACTCGCAAGGGTCATCTCGGTCCCGGTGCCGATGCTGATATCACGATTTACACTCCGAATGCCGACATCGAACGGATGTTCGAGTTGCCTCGCTTTGTCATCAAGGCGGGGCAAGTGCTGATCGAACAAGGGGAAATTCGGCGGACAATCGAAGGAATCACTTTGCAAACCGCTCCGGATTACGATGACGCCGTGATCCCTTCAATCCGCGAATGGTTTGAATCAAGCTACACAGTTCAGTATCGAAACTACATCGTCGAGGATCACGAAGTCGGCCCCACCGTGGTGGAACCGACGACGTTCAGGCGAGCGTAATCGGCCCCAAAACAAACCTAAAACGTCAGAATTCGATTTGATACTTCTCGGTCATCGATCGCCGGACTGATACGAGACTGTCTTCGATCTGTTTCCATTCCGAAAATCGCACTTGTTTTGACCGTTGATTTTCCTCGGCGTCGATAGCTCCATCTCTCAATCCGATCACCGACTGTTGCCAATCACCGCCAAACGGACCGAAACTGCCGCCGAAGTTTTGTGCTCCGCTCGACTGCTGCTGTCGGGTTCCCGCCTGGATTTTGCTCATGCGATGCGTTTGCGCCTGATACCGCAGGGAACCGCTGACATTCGCACCAAAGTTGAGCAGCGCAGGATCAACATTCAGCATGGGCAGATCGTCAATCTTTCTCGCGTATCGTTCAAAATGCAGTGCATGATTGTCTCGTTCCTTTTTCAGAGTTGTTCGCAAGTCATTGAGCAGCACCTGCACCGATTTGCAATAACTGAGTGACGTTTTTGCCATCCGATCATTCGCCGTCGGGGCCGTTTGAGAATTGGAAGAACTCGCCGAAATTGCTTGAGTAATCGAGGGGGGTTCGAGGATCGAGAGCATTTCGCGTGCTTCGCCCTGTGAAACACCACCGGTGCCAGTCACCCGGCTTCCGTTAATAGTCCATTTCCAACTTTGAACATCTTCGGAGGCGGCTCCCACGCGATTCATCACGGCGGCGACCAGTTTCTCAAGCACTGGTTTTAGCACGGCGGCGTCTTTGCCAAACTCGAGTGTCGCCGTTCCCTTTCGTTCGGTATCGACCGAGATGGCGATCGTGATCCCCTTAACGGTTTCAAGGACCTCCGCCGCACTCTTTGCAGCGGCTTCCGAACTGAACCAACCGGTTGATTTCAATTCCTGTCCGATTTCCGCTGCTGAAAAGTTATCTTGCAAATCGATTGCCAGGATCAGTTGAGCGGAATTCTCTTTGGAGGTCAGGGCCGATCGCAAATAAGGCGAAAGTCGGCTTCCGCCAGGCGTCGCGCCATTTTTTAACCAACGGGACATGACCTGCCGGCTGGAAGATTCGCTGACCAGCCAATTGCCATCCTGCACATCGACGACGTAGCCATCGTTCCCAAATTGCGAGCTTGGTTTACCAGAGAAAGTACTGATTCCACTTGGCAACCAGAGTGACAATTTTTCGAGGGTGAATTGGTTATCTGGCACAATCACGGAATATTTTCGGAGTGCTTTCAAATTGTCGGTAAGCTCCAATTCGGCACCGACCAGAATTTGTCGGGTACCTGGCGGAATGAATGATTCCTGCTGGATGAAGGACTCAGTCGCTTTCTTGATCCAGCCCTCTTTCCGGGCGAGAGGAGTCTGGTAGACCTCTGCCACATTGATCCGAGCCACTGCATTAATTTCCGCTGGCAGCCACGCAATTGGATCAGCGGCGTGACCTTCAGCAGCAAGCCATCCCACAATCGCGACACATCGTAACAAAGGAAAAACTCGCATCATCGTTCCTCTCCAGACAGGTGGAAATTCAGCAGAATAATTGATCAAAACGGTACAGAAGCATCGCGACTACGCTTTTGACATGCAATCACAACGAATTGGGACTTGTGTTTGACTGGGAGCAATACACAATATAGGGGAACTGTTCCTGATGTAACCGTTAGTGAAATCTATTTGATTAGAAAGAGTTGTCATGATTCGGAAGTTTGTCAATTTCACGAGCACACTCGTTGCGGTGCTCAGCCTTGTTGTCTCCGCTCAGGTTGCTGACGCCCAGTATTTTGCTGGCTCCTCCTGCTGTGGCCAATCGTCTTACTCAAGCTACGCCCCCACAAGCGGTTATGGCTACGGGTATGCTTCACAGAGTAATTACGGCGGATCGATCATCGGATCGATGGGGTATTCGGGTGGCTACGGCAGTTGCGGAACTCCAGTTTGCGACGCGGGCTGCTATGGGACAACAAGCTGTCGAACCGGTTGCGGCCTGTTCGGACATCGACTTCTCCGACGATCGACTGTTTGCTGTGATCAGCCAATTGCCTATTCAAGTTATTCAATGGGATATTCCGGTTGCTCGCCCTATTCTGGCTGTGCTCCCTATGGCGGTTATGGCATGAGCAGCGGATGCGGTTACGGATGCGCCCAAGTTGGAATCTTAGGCTGCCGACATCGTGCCCGTTGTGGTTATGGACGAGTCTCTTCCTGCTGTTTGCTTTCAAACAGCTATACGGGAGCGACAGCGGCTTGTTGCGCTCCAGCACCAAGTATGTCCAGTTGCATGTCGTGCGGCGGTTACTCGGTTCAGCCAGAATACACCACCTCTGCACCGATGGTTTTGAGCCCCACACCTGCTCCCGCTCCGATGTCAGCCGCAAAGCCTGCTCCAACACCTGCTCCAGCACCAAATCCAGCGCCACCAGCAGAACCTACTACGGATGCTCCTGCTGCTGCTCCTGCCCCGACTCCTGGCACTTGAGTTGAGCTTTGTTTTTTCACAAGTGATCCAGAAGTAACGAAACCTGGATCACTTTTCAGTAAGAAGTCGAGACCGATTGAACCCAGCAGAGCTTCCAATCGAGTAAATTCGGTCCATCGATAACTGCTCTGGTCGGATCAATGAGATGATAAAAGAGCTGGCAGGGGTACGATCCCTGCCAGCCTTTTTCTTTCCGATCAACCTTTTACCTATTTACCCTGACCTTCCGACAACTTCTTCAGCACGTCATCGACGTTGAAACTGGCTGCTTTCTGTCGCTGTGGATAGTCCTTAAACGTCATCAGGAACTTGCCAACACCTTCCTGGACGGGAACCAGCAGGAACGCATGGTCCAGCAACCAGTCGTAATACGTGTTGGATGTGACGTCAGCTCGTTCATACGGGTCTAACCGAAGATTAAAGATTTTCGGGACACGCAGCTCGGTAAAAGGCTCGGCCCAGACTCTGAGCGTTCCCGTCGCTCGCTGTTCCAGAAACACAAACTTCCAATTGTCGTATCTCAAGCCGGTCAACTGCTGATCGTCGTTGCAATAAATAAACGCTTCTCGCGGACTTTTGTCCGCCTGTCCGGTGAGGTACGGAACCAGGTTATATCCGTCGAGATGAACCTTATATGTTTGGTCGCCGACTTTATGACCGGTGAGCAGTTTCTGTGTGACATCATCACTTCCCGCGGCGGCCAAAATCGTCGGTAACCAGTCGTGGTGGCCGACAATCTGATTGGAAACGCTTCCTGGCTTGATCTTGCCGGGCCAGCGGACCATGCATGGGACTCGATACGCGCCTTCCCAGTTTGTGTTTTTCTCGTTCCGGAACGGCGTCATCGCGCTATCAGGCCAACTGTTCAAGTGCGGACCGTTATCGGTGCTGTACATCACGAAGGTATTGTCGGCAACACCGGCATCGTCGAGTCCCTTAAGAACGGTTCCGACGTTCTTGTCATGGTCGATCATGCCGTCTGCATATTCTCCCATCCAGCGTCCCGACTGTCCCTTGCTTTCGGGCTTCACATGAGTCCGGAAATGCATATGAGTGAAGTTCACCCAGATGAAAAACGGCTTGTCTGCTTTGGCCTGTCGTTTAATGAAGTCGACAGACCGTTCGGCAACGTCGTCATCGATCGTTTCCATTCTCTTTTTGGTCAATGGCCCCGTGTCCTTGATGATCTGCTTACCGACTTTGCCGAATCGAGGATCATCAGTCGGATCGTCCTTGTCCGAAGCTTTCGTATCCAGGACGCCGCGTGGGCCGTATCGAGCCCGGAACGCTGGATCTTTCGGGTAGTCGGGAAGTTCAGGCTCTTCTTCGGCATTCAGATGGTAGAGGTTTCCATAGAATTCATCGAAACCGTGGACAGTCGGCAGGAATTCATTGCGATCGCCGAGGTGGTTCTTGCCGAACTGGCCGCTGACATATCCGAGCGGCTTCAAAAGTTCTGCGATTGTTGGATCTTCTTTGCGGAGACCGAGTGTCGCGCCCGGCAGACCAACTTTGGTGAGCCCGGTCCGTAGTCCGTGCTGGCCCGTGATAAATGACGCACGACCGGCTGTGCAGCTTTGCTCTGCATAGTAGTCAGTGAAGATCATCCCTTCTTTAGCGACGCGATCGATATTTGGCGTCCGATATCCCATCAGGCCCATCGTGTAAGCGCTGATGTTCGACTGACCGATGTCGTCACCCCAGATGATGCAGAAATTCGGCTTTTTGCCCGATTGAGCCAGCGAGGCGGCGACCAGTTGATTATGGTTCAAAATCGCCAGTTGATCAGAGCGGCTTAACCCTTCGGAACAACACGCAGGACTGGCTGGCGCAGTAGTCGGTGCTGGAAGGTCAACCCGTTGAGTTTTGGCGACGTCCGTTTTCGTCGTCGCACTGGACGAACTGGCTGCTTTGGCTGGCAGACGAAAATCCGCCATTGCTGCTCCGTACCCCACGAGGGCACCAATAGCCATCGTGAGCACTGACGAAGTCAGTAAACGTTTCGACATGAAATTCTCCTTAAGGGAACCAGAAAATCGACCCGGAATCGGGCCAGAGAGTTTTCGACTTCAGCTTTTCAGTCGGATACGACACATCGAAACCCGACATGCGAAATTCCCGTGTCGGGAGTCCCGCCGTGCCGAGCACTCGGACGATAACGTGAACAATAGCTGTCGTTACACAAGAACGAACCGCCACGTTGACTTCGCTGAGTCGTATAAGGTCGAAGTGGATCGTTACTGGCGGACGGTCCAGCCGGGTTGACGGTGACCGCACCTGGACGGAGGCGTTTATAAGCGTCGCGGTCGTACCAGTCAGAACACCACTCCCAGACATTACCTGCCATGTCGTAAAGCCCATATCCATTCGGCGAATAAGACTTGACCGGAGCTGTCCGTTCGAATCCGTCCTGAGCCGTGTTGCGATAAGGAAAATTGCCAGTCCAGAGATTGGCCTGCGGCTTCGTGAGGCTGGGTGCTTCTTCGCCCCAGGTAAAATTCTTGCGGTCCAGCCCACCTCGAGCGGCGAATTCCCATTCCGCTTCCGTGGGAAGACGCTTTCCTGCCCATTTCGCATAGGCAACAGCGTCGTCCCACGAGACATGAACAACGGGATGAAGTTCCCGTCCCTTCAGATCGCTTCCAGGTCCCTCAGGATGTTGCCAACTGGCACCCGGAGTCCATACCCACCACTGACTGAAATCGTTTAATGGAACAGGGCGATCGGTCGGCGTGAACACCAGCGAACCAGGAACAAGGGCTTCCGGTGGAGGTGGAGGTGTTCCAGGAGGAGACTGAGACATGATTTCTTCGAGTGTCGGAGCACGCTCGGCCGTCGTGACAAACTTCGTGGCGTCAACGAATTTTCGAAAATCAGCGTTCGTGACTTCCGTCACGTCGATATAAAAGCCGTCAACACGGACCTGATGTGCAGGCTGCTCATCGGGCCAGGCCTCTTTCGAATCGGTTCCCATCCAGAATTCGCCGCCCGGCACCCAAACCATCCCTTCCGGTGGCGACTTCGTCTCTTTTGGCTCGCTCAATTTGGGCTTGGCTGCTGGAGCGACGACCTTCGGAGTTTCTTCTGCAACTGTCGCCTTGGGTGATACGTGCGCGGCATCGCGTCTGAGGCGCGTTGCGAAATACGATATACCAAACGCTGCCAGACCCAGGATTATCATCAACCGAATGTTCATTAGAATTGCACCGGTGTTTTTCAAGGAAGTTTACCGCGCACGTTACCACCTGACCTTGTCGTTTTCCAGCAACTTCCATGAGCACACCACATCATCATCGTTGTGCTGACATTGGTCGCTCAGGCGAACTCACGAGGTTCAGACGAAATACTGAATAAGCCGTTCCACAAGAAATACGTTGGAACACGGCAGGCCCGGGCTCGTCTTTTCGCGTTTCCGACGGTTAGTCACAAAACCGGACTATTCACCCATTCACTGCGATTCGACACAAGCCCCTGATCGATTGAGCGTTAAACCATCAGTACAAAAAACGCCCTGAACCGTTAGCCCGACGCGCAAGC
>CAIVEI010000199.1 GCA_903904835.1 uncultured Schlesneria sp.
AGTGTCAAAACATCATGTCCCAGTTGCCATTTCAGTCCTGCGTTATACAGATCAAGCCGGACAGCAAAGTCTTTTTCATAGGTCGATTGAATTTCAATGTGACAAAAAACTGTCTGCGGCCCCCCCCTCCAGAAGATGGACACGGACCAGAACGTCGACCTGGCGGTTTCGTCGCCCTTTCGTCCCCAGGATCTGGCCCAATTCCTTGTCGAGCCATGCCGGCGCGACATTCCAGTCGATCAGCGCGTGCAAGTCGGGAAAGCATTTCAAGATCACTTGCTGGAAGTGCGAACGCAGTGTCTCTTTCCATGCACCATCGTAATCGCTCTCCTGCCCTTCGGACCTTGCTGGATCAGTACCATCAATCAGTTCGTTCTGTTGTTCCAAAGCACGGTTCCTGATGTGAAAAGATCGAATACCGGAAATCCCATCAAACGATTCACCGGACGGGTAACGCCTGACTCGTTCTGACGCTGACCATTGTCCAGACGCAACCTCTAAAGAAAGAGCGAACGCGGTGATTGTTAATCGGCAGAACTGAACCTGTCCACTTTTCTGCTCCCTGGTGAATCGACCATTGCCTTCGGCAAGATTCACAGCGATCGAAAGTGCGGCACGATTGAGCAGGCCTGACAAGAAGTAAAAGCCGCGCAGAAATGTTTGGGACATTTCTGCCGTTCGATCCGCCAAGGTAACGACCTTCTGGTAGACTTCGAGCTTTTCAAAAATGAAAGCCATTTGTGGCTCGCGTTGATTGAGGAAATCCAAATTGAGCAGGAGAATAGTGGAGAAGTGGACCGCAGGGGAGGCCTGTCGTTTCTCAAATCTTCTCTGTCACCTGATCCACTGTTCTCCTCTCCCCTGCTCGATTTGTTGGCCTTCAGGGCCAAAAAATCGGGGCGACAGGACACCGTTAGAACTTTTTATCGCCGGAGTCCGGCGTAGGGGAGCCGATCTGCGTCGGCACTTTCTCCGAGACTCCGATATCCAGCGATCAGAAGCGCTTCCGTCGCTGGGTAAGTTATGAACCTAATAATCTAAGAGGCGGAGAGGCCGTCTGGGTCAAGCATCGCCTTCGATCCAAAGTCGCCCGCTTTGATTACTGAGAACACCAAATCGTCGAAGTCTTCGTCCAACTCGAAGTCGTTGCAGCGATACCTGCGGCCACCCGGAATGTCTTCAGCGACCATGCACGAACCACCATGCCACCACTCCTGCCGCCCCCGGAACTCGGTCATGTTGTAGAAAGATAGTGAACCCTTCTTGTTCCTGCAGACCACTTCGAAACTGAAGGGGAGCCGGGACTGCTCAACCTCTCGCAATTCAGGTAGTAACGAGAAATACTCCCAGATCACCGCTCGCTTGACTCGTTCGCCGGAAACCTCAACGCCTTCGCTGACACCTGAACCTCGCATGCCGTGTTACTGACCCTCCCTGTTTTTCACACGAGGCAGTTTATTCATAAGCTTTTGCTAATCATTGAACAGTAATGGTGCCATCTGATGCAGGCTTCGTCGCCACGATTGCCACTCGTGGGCGGTCTCTTGTGAAACGTAAAAGTGGGCATTGACGCCGGCAGCTTTCAAGCCTTCGGTCGCTTCTTTGGGATCGCCTCGGCCGCCTGGACCGCTGCGGTTGCCGCTGAGTTCTTTGCTGCCATAGCTGACAAAGACGAGTTTGATTTTCTCTTTAAACTTCTCCATGTTTTCAATGCTGTCCGCACTGATGCTACCTCCGCTGAACAGACCGATATGCGAGAATTTGTCGAGGTTTGCTGGAGCAATCGTTCGCGTCTGCATGCCCCCCATTGACAGACCTGCCATCGCGCGAAAAGGCTGATCGGCGAGAGTCCGATAGGTGCTGTCGACATACGGAACAAGGTCATCCAGCAGAACTCCTTTGAATTTGTCGAAGTTAAAGGCGGGACGTCCGCCAGCCCCTCGCGGCCCGCCGCCCAGGGGGACGTCGTTGGTCATGCCGTAGGTCATGACGATGATGAACGGCCTGGTTTTCCCCTCGGCAATCAAGTTGTCCATGATCAAGTTGGCGTGACCTTGTGCTCCCCATCCATTTTCATCTTCTCCCCAGCCATGCTGCAGGTACAACACTGGGTATCGCTTCTCAGCATCCTGTTCGTAACCTGGCGGCGTATAAACAAACGCTTTATGGTGCGAATCGGTCGTTTTCGAAAAGAACAGCACCTGTCTAAGCTGACCATGCGGGACGTTTTTGACAGAGTAAAAGTCCTGGTCAGCGGCAGGAACTTCAATGCCGCTTCCCCAACGCATGGCACCGAAGAAATAGAGACTGTTGGGGTCTGGAACTTCGGCGCCGTCGATTTTCAGGCTGTAGTAATGAAAACCTTCATCCAATGGAGCGGTGATGCCCGTCCAGGCGCCATCTTCGCCTTTCGTCAGTGCGAGTTTGCCCAAGCTGACCGAAACGCTCTGAGCTTCAGGAGCCACGACGCGAAAGCGAGCGCGGCGCTCCGAGTTGATCTGGGGATACTCTTTCCCCTTTTGATTGATCGTGGATGACTTCCAGTCGTCGGCGGGTGCCGCCGCCTTTGATGGCTGAGTTTCTTGTGTCCATCCGGTCGACGACATTAACAATACGGCGAACACAAAAACTGAAGATCTAAAGGTCATGACGATCCCTTTGGAGTGAAAGTTTGATGTTTTTTCTCGTTTGAAAGCAGGCGTTCGGGAACGGGGGAAACGAAGCCCTATTTGACTCGCTTTGCGATAAGCTTCTCTGTGGCGAACTCACCCACTTTGCGAGTGAGCTGCATATTGTCTCCTTCGAGTTCGCCTTCATAGGTAATCAACAGATCGTTCCCCTGGAAGTTAAGCGTCTCTTCGAACGAGACACGCTTGCCATCGAGCTTCACAAGGGCCAACCTGCTTCGATAAGTCTCTCCGTTCAGTTTCATGACGGCCGATCCACCAACCTGATCGTCTTTCGTCTCGATCGTATATTCATAGTCTTGATCACCGATTTGCGTGTTGAATGTGGCAGACCATTTTCCGATGAGCGGTTTACCCGGTTGGTTCGCAATAGCAGGTTTATTTTGAAAGACCTGTTGTGAGAACCAATAAAGGCTGCTGCTCCAGTGTTGCGGATCGTGGCCATGTCCATCGACATGCCAGACATGTTCAATGCCATTCTTCTTCAAAAACTGGTGCATCTCTTGACTGATTTTGATCAGGCCGTCTTTGTTCCCACATGAGATCCACAAAAGCTTCAACTTCGTCTTCGCATCTTCTACGTCCGGGATTAGTTCCTGTGGCTTTTTTGTGTTTGGTGCTGCTGAGAAGGGTCCAATCCAGGCAAAGGTATCGAGATGAGTGAGTCCGAAGTTGAAAGACTGGCCTCCCCCCATCGAGAGCCCCGCGATGGCTCGTTTTTCGCGATTGGTATCGACGGAGTACTTCGCTTCAATGGCGGGAATGACATCATCCAACAGGTCGCGTTCGAAGGTGGCAAACGAGGGGGCTGATGCAAACGCATTTCCTTCGGCGCGGTCATTTTTCTGAGCACGACCATTTGGCATAACAATGATCATCGGGACCGCTTTGCCGTCGGCGATGAGGTTGTCGAGTATGACATTTGGGGTCGAGAACCGTTGCCACTCCGTTTCATCGCCCCCAATTCCGTGCAGAAGATAAAGCACGGGATACCTGTTTTCTGTGGTGTAACCGGGTGGCGTATAGACCTGCATTTTTCGAGTCGTACCGACGGTCTTCGATTCGTACTCGACCATCTCCAGTTTTCCGTGAGGCACGCTGTCGCGAATCCGTTTGAATCCTTCTGGAGGTGCTGCGTAAACAGAAACATCATCGGGGCCGAGTTCAATGGGACCGCCAAAGCCACCTCCTCGACGACCGGCAGGAGGTTGCGGTGGTCGATCCTTTTCTTCCTGGGGCTGTGCCGGTTGTCCGCAAGCGAAAAATAAGAGGACGAACACCATCGCTCGGAGTGAGACCGTTCGCTGGAGACTGAGACGAGAATGCTGGCGTAAGGCTTGTGAGACGCTTGTCATGGTGAAGATCCTCGATTGTGAAGTGAAGTGGGGATTGCGGAAGGAGGATGTTTCGTGCTCAGAATGGACAGTTTGTTTGACAGGCGACGGATCAGGTTTCAGGATTTGCAAGCTGCTCATGATTCCTCCTCTTCAGCGACCTTCGAATCGAATCGAGCAACTGACGCGAACTCGGAATTGAGTGATTCGGCGACTTGAGTCAGTAGTTTGACTAACAGGGCAATATCCCCAGTTTGAAGAGTCTCAATCATCTGGTCACGGATGGATTCTCCGGCGGCAAAGGCCTGCTCGAACTTTCGTTTACCTGCAGCCGTCAGTGCCGCTGTCCGCGCACGGGAATCGCTGGGGTGGGCATCACGACGGACCAATCCCTGCTTT
Organism: uncultured Schlesneria sp.; assembly: GCA_903904835.1. Classification (GTDB taxonomy): domain Bacteria; phylum Planctomycetota; class Planctomycetia; order Planctomycetales; family Planctomycetaceae; genus Schlesneria. The sequence goes on from CAIVEI010000199.1 coordinate 4,421, forward strand.
TCCAGAAGCACAAGCATTGCTCGCACGGTGCTGGGATCGGACGGCATGCGACGCGCCAGTTCTCTTTGTGTCAGTGAATCTCCTCGCGCCAGCGTGGCCAGCAGGACGAACTGGTCGGCAGTGACTCCAACTTTTCCAAATTGAGCTTCTGAACGACGGTGGAGTGCGAGATAAGCGGCCCGCAGTGCCATGGGAAGTTCGCTGTTACCGTCCATCCATCGCTCCTTGAAATCGCATGGTGCGTACACGCACGATATTCAGATCGTACTTCGATGGAAGGCTTGTTGCAACGCAAGAAGTTCCCAGTTGCTGATCAATGTTTTTTACCGAACAGCAGAAATCGTGTCCCCTTTTTGTTTCATTCTCGCTCTTCCAGTTAGTGGGACAGCATAGAGGGGTCAAACAAGACTGGGACAAAAAGATGTCAGATGGGACTGTAATCAGTACCAGGAATTCAAAGCCTGTAACGATCGATTCGTACGGGCAATTCCGAGTCGTCAATGTCGGAACGATGGAGATCTGGGACGGTGAGGATCTTTCGCTGATCAGGGAGGCATTCCGTCGGCTGATGGAAGTGGAAGAATGCCGGGCGATGGGGATCGACATGCGTTACGTCAAATATGTTCCCAGTGGCTTCTTTGGGACGCTTTGTGACTGGCATGACAAAGGGGTTTGTGTTCGCGTTTTTGGACCCTTGTCGAATGTGAAGCAAATGGTCTGGTTCACGACATTCTTCCACGACATTGGCGACAATATTCACGAATTGCGTCCTTCGCGTGTGAACGGGTTCGAAGAACCGTCGTCGGATTGCGAACCAGCGCAAGACTCTGTCATCACCGATGAATCACTCAGGCCAACAAAAAACGCTCGGTCTTCGAGCGTCCCCGTTCAAGCAAACTAGGTGTTTTGCCGGTCCTTTGCGTAGTTCTTTTTATGGAGGATATCCACAAACAAATGGTGCCACAAATTCTTACCGATCTTTCGACGAATCCGGTCCTTCCAGGGGAGTGGATACAAACTGTACCAACACGAAATGTCCACCCGTCGCTGGAATTCTGGCGAAATAAAAAGTTGCCGGTCGACCCCCGTCAAAATCCGTTCCGCGCGCGTAGCCTGTTTCCTGTTGCTGCATTTTCTGGATCATGGCAAGAAATCTTGAATCAACCGGAATCCGATCAAGCGACGAATTCTGTGACGGGAATTCGTACTGAAGATTCGGATGATAAATGATTGTTCCGCCGCGGCTGATCACGAAACCTTTACAGTCTGACCCGAGGTACTTTTTCTCCAGTCGTGAGTGCAATGCGCGGAAATACTTGATCGACAGATCGGTCGCCACAACACCGCTAAACTGACCATCACGATCAATGGGGCATGAATACGTCAGCATCGGAGTTTCGTTCGCACGTTGCCCGAGATAGGGTTCGCTCCATGACCGCATGCCAGTTGCTTTTGTAACCGAGTACCAATGCCGCTCGCGGTAACTGGGAGGTGGGTACTCCGGTGGAAGCAATTGCTTGGCAATCAGCCCGTCGGCTTCCTCGTGGACGTAAAGACAATAATCATCGTACACCTTGGAACCGGCAAACTGCTGGGGCTCGAAGGCGAGGGTGATCCCAAAAACTCGTGCATCCTTTTTTACCAGGGCTTTTGTCCAGCCTTCTAGCTCTTTCTCGTCCCACTGTTTTCGCAGAGTCAGCAAAGCGACCATCGATTGCGGAACGATTTCCAATTGTTTGAAATCAGCATCAAGCACTGCCGCGACTTCACCGGCGAGTGCCAACTTCAATTCATGTCCAACGGACTCAGCCTTCTGGTATGCAAGACGAGTATTCTGTAGCTCGTTGCCGAGTCGCTGATTAAATAGCCATCCCGCTGCCAGCAGCCCGACAACGGCAAGTCCGCTGACGGCAATCAGACTGGCAACGGCAGGTCGACGACGAACCCATTTGACCAGTCGGCCGAACCAGTCAATCGGCCGGGCGAGAATTGGCTCATCGGCAAGAAACCGGCGTAAGTCTTCGGCCAACGCTGCGGCGCTGGCATATCGCTGCCCGGGCTGTTTGTTGAGGCACTTCAGGCAAATCGTTTCCAGTTCGATGGGGATCGTCGGCTGCAGATTCCTAGGCGGTACCGGATCATCATCGATAACCTGGCGCACAATTTCCATCACCGTTTCGCCAACAAACGGCGGGCGACCAATCAGCAATCGGTACAGGATCGCACCGAGAGAATAAATGTCGGTCGCAGGACCGACTTGTCGGCTGCGGCCTGCGGCCTGTTCCGGAGCCATGTAAGTGGGGGTCCCCAGGATATGTTCGGTGAGCGTCGGTCCTGAAGGGACATCCGTTCGCTTGGCGAGACCGAAGTCGCTGATCTTCGGAATGCCAAAACCATTGACACCAGACCGCTCGTTCGTCACATCAGCCGTTGTGAGAAGGATGTTTGCAGGTTTGAGGTCGCGGTGAATGACACCCTGTTCGTGAACTGCTTGGATCGCGTCGGCGAGGATCTTTAAGAGCTCGGCCGCCTTGAGTGGTGGCAAGGGGACTTTGCCAATTCGATCTTCAAGACTGCCGCCGGCCAGATATTCCATCGAATAATAAACCCGGCCATCATACTCGCCGACGTCGAACACTTGGATCAGGTTCGGATGCTGCATTCGTCCGATCGAATCGACTTCCGCTTTGAAACGTGCCTGCGAACTGACAGTCGCATACTGACCGCCCAACAGAACTTTGATTGCGACCAGCCGATTCAGTCGCTCCTGGCGAGCTTCATAAACCACGCCCATCCCACCCCGACCCAGTTCGCGAACGATTTCGTAGCCGGGAATGACGGGCTGCGATCCAACTCGCATCGGAAGGTTGTCGATGGTCGAGTTTCCGTTTTTCGCAATCGTGACAGCACCCGCATTGGTCTCATTCGCAAGCATGGCGTCCAATGCACCGAGGGCTTTCAAACGTTTGCGCAAGGCTGGTACCAGTTCAGGACAATCCTGGCACAGTTCCTCAATCGTGACAGGTTTGCCCGCTTCGCGTTGCTCTTCCCAAAGGACGACGAGATCCAACAAGCGGTCATTTTCCGGCATGTTTAATCCTGTCAGATTTCCGGCAACATGCCACCGAGAGCTTCATGCAGCATCAGTCGGGCAGAGGCCCAGCGTCGTTTCACGGTTCTGGTCGACACATTCAGCAATTCTGCAACCTCTGTTTGGGAAAGTTCCTGATACCAGAGCAGGTCGAATACTTCCTTCTCTTCGTCCGGAAGTTTTTCGACCTGTTGATGAAAGGCGGTCCATGTCTCAAGCTGGTCCAGGCTATCCTCAACAGCCAGCGGGATATTGACGTCAGGATTGTTAGCCGATTTCCCTGTGGCCAAATCAACACTCGTGTAATTGGCTCCCAAGCCGTTTGGCCCGAAATAGTGCTTGGCAAGGTCGAGTAATTCCCGGCGGATATTCATGGCAGCCAACCGGTAGAACTCCACGGCATTAGACGGGTGAACGTCTGCGAGCGTACGGTACAGTCGCATCAGTGAATTCTGTGTCACATCGTCGGTTTGCTCCCATCGCTTAACTCGATCAAATTCTTTAAGCATTTTACGGGTCAGACTGGTCAGTCGCTCGCAAGTGCAGTTGATAAGCTGTTCGCGGGCCTTGACGTCTCCATTTTTGAGGCGACCGATCCACCCTTCAATCTCTGCGGATTGATTCACTTTCGTCATTGTCGGCACTGCCTGTTTTGGATGCAGGGGCACTCTCGGACGTGGCATTCGAATTACAAAGATAACATTCTAAGCAGGTTGCGTCAGCAGGTCGATGTCGTCTTCAAAACGTGTTTTCGTTTGTCATATTCTGATCCAACCGCGTGATTCGAGTAGATTTTATGCATCAAAACGGTAGTCGTACTGCCCTAGTCTCTGTACGAAGAGCTGTGCTACAATCCCTAACCGATTGCGGGAAGGGGTTTTGATACGACACGGTACGATCAGGTCGTGTCCGATCGTCGTGAATAAACCGCTCCCGTGAGCGGCGCTGTTCCGTCGACCACGCGTCACGGTCCGATAACTCAGTCGCCTCGAAAGCCGCCGCATGCCGATTGCTCCTGTTGCAGAACGTCAAAAACCCTGGGAAGCGCGCAACGTCTATGTGGCGTTGATACTCGCCGTGCTTGTCCCTGGACTGGGGCACCTGTATCAGGGGCGGATTGTCAAAGGGCTCATCTACCTTTTTGGGATTCTTGGCTTATTCCTCTGGGGTGTGAAGCTTGGCGAGGGTGTTGTTGTTTACAATCTTCCGGAAAAAGGCCTGACACGGAAAATCACGCTGCATTATGCGGCTCAGTTCGGAGCCGGCCTGGTTTCGTATCCGGCCCTCTTGCAAAAGCAGCGGACTACTAAGAACAATAACACAATCCGCCAACTCGACCGGCCACTTTCCACTACTTTCACGGGAAGTTTGATCGAATCTCATGGCGATGCTGAAGCCGGAAAACTTGACGGAATCATTACGCTGAAGCCGGAATCGGGCGAGTACGGCCCTGAAACCAAAGGAATCTTCACAGGCAAGTTGGACGGTCAACCCGTTAAATTAGAGCTGGGAGGAAATTTCTTCCTTGATCGACCGATTGCAGCAGGTTTTCGTCGAACTCTGAAAATTGGTGTGTTGGGAGGGGTTGAAAATGGCAGGATTTTGATCGGATCTATTCCCCGGCCGTTTTTTGACGGGTATGGAGTTCCTCCTGACCCTGATCAGCTACAAGAAGTGACGGGTCGGCTGGGTAAACAGCATGAGCTGGCACTTGTCTTCACATGGATCGCTGGACTGTTGAACATTTTGGCGATTTGGGACTGTGTTCAAGGCCCCGCTTATGGTTTTGGTGACGAAACGTGGCAGACGCCCAATCCGGATGAGAATATCGAGAAAACAAAGCTTGACCCGCCAATTCCCGTGACCAATGTGACCACCCCAGCGTGAGAACCCTGTCCAATGTCTTTCTCTCTTTTCATTCTGGCGCAAACGGTGAATGTCACGTGGTATCTCTTACCGCTAGCAATGATCATCAGTCTGGTCTATAGCGCAAGCCGGTTTGAGCTTCCCGACCGAATCCTGCGCCGAGCGACTTGGCTTTTTCTGCAGATCATTGGGTTTATGGGGATCGTTTTTGCGTTATTGTGGATTTTGTCCTACAAAATGTAGAACGCAGGTCGAGGCATTAACCCGCGAGGTTTTTTTGCGGCGAGATACTGCGGTGACCCAACCAAGCGCCGTCGACTGAAATCCGATCGAGCTCCGCCTCCCCAGTCGAGCTGCGACACAAGTTTTTCCGGCTGCATGAACCACCTTTGCAAATTCGAGATAGCTCAATTCTCTGAATCGAAAGCACTTAAGCCAGCTCTCAGGGGAGGTTCGGTTGTGCGTTGTTCGTTTTCAGGGGATGTCAACGAAAAGAGCCAGTCCTCGATGAAGACTGGCTCTTGGCGTCTCTTTATGAAAACACCCGAAGGGCGTTTTTTGCCACTACTTTGCTTCAGCAGGGGCGGCTGGTGCTGAAAGCTTGTTGATAAGCTTCGTCAGGCGTGACTTGTCTCGCGCCGCCTTGTTGGCATGGATCAAGTGCTTGGCAGCCGATTGATCAATTCGTTTAATTGCCAATTGCAGTAGGGATTTCGCGTCTTCGACCTTCGCTGATCCCGTGGACGCTGCTGCTGCAGTGACGCGAACTTTTTTCACGGACGTACGCAATGCCGATCGTTCATTTCGGTTTTTGACACGACGACGTTGCATTTTTCGAAGAGCGCGTTTCGCACTGTCTGTATTCGGCATTGAATCGTAACCACAAGGATTGTCTGTCCGTAGCGTTTATTGAGAAAAACCTTCCGCGCGCCACGTCTCCGCGAAGGGAGAGGGATGATATCCGAACAGTCCGAAAGATTCCAGTCTTCCGACTCGCTGATTTTTCGGAAATCTTCGTCCGCTATTAAATGTCTGAGAGCGCCTTTAATAATGCAGTGGCGTTGGCAAGGCTCCCCGTTGCTGTCAGCAATTGGCGGGCCATCTTGATCGCCTCAACCCACAGTGCCGCAGTTGTTAGCGGCGATTCTGATTTCGTGGTTTTACCATTTTTAGTCGGTTTGACTCGACCATCAGCCGCCATGTTTGACTTGGTCTTCACCATGTAAATCATGTTCTTGCCGACGTCGTGGCCAAATTCCGTTTTGACCGCTTCGGCCACTTCCGAAGCTTTGGCGTTTGGCAACTTTGCAAGAATGTTTCGAATCGCCAGACTCTTGTTGCTGCGGGGATTCGAACGGTCGGTACTTCGCCCGGGTTTTTTCTTCGGCATTGGTCACATTTTCTATCCAGATTTCAAAATCGCTTCGAACAGATATTGAGTATGTGATGCTGAAAGGAATATGTCTATTAAAAAATGAGAATAACAATCACATTTAAAAATATGATAGATATTTTTAAATGTGGCGTGATAGGAAATGAATTCTATACAGTTTCTGCAAATAGAGCGGATTGTTTCTCAGCCCAACCATTTGGCGATTCCGAAAGCCGCTGCTGCAGCCAATCCCCCGACTAAGACAGTCTGCCAGGCACTTCGAAAAGGGTGAGTCGTCGTGAATCGGCCCTTGATGTAGCCAAACACGAAAAGTGCGACCAAGGTGAGAACAACCGATCCAATCAGTCCTTGATGCACAGTGCTCGCGAAGAAATAAGGGGCCAGTGGAACCATGCCCCCTGCAATGTACGAAAGAGCAATCGTCGTCGCACTTTTGCCGGCGCGACGAGGATCTGGTTCTTCCAACCCGAGCTCGAACCGCATCATGAAATCGACCCAACGCTTTTCGTCTGCACAGATTGACTTTGTTACGGAATCTGCCATCTCGTCGGTCAGTCCATACTCCTTTAAAATATCGGCGACTTCGGCGATTTCTTTTTCAGGGATTTCTTTGATTTCTTCGTATTCACGTTGACGCTCTGCGACGAAGTGTTCGGCATCCGTTTTGGCCGCGAGAAACCCGCCGAGTCCCATCGCGATAGATCCGGCGGCGACTTCAGCGAGCCCGGCAGTGATAATCAGATTATTGCCTGATGCAGATACTGCACCCGACAATCCTGCTGCAAGTGCAAAGGGGACAGTCAAACCATCGGACATGCCGATCACGATGTCTCGGACCATTTCAGAAGATGTGAAATGTTTTTCAATATGCGGTGTTTGCGGCATGAGAGGTCTTTTTTGTTTTTGTTGACGATCGCACCCGAGGTGTACTGTTGACGATTCTAGGGGATTTGGTTCTGCCGCCAAGCATCAAATCGTTTCTTTTCGATTTGAACATCAGACTCCCGAGATGGTTACAATCGGTCGCGTCATTGGTATGCTCGAACTCGATTCATGGAGTTCGGTCGTCCGTTGTGTGACCTGGAAATGCTGAAAGCTTCCATACCTCTATCTCGTCGAACTTGCCTTCAGGCGGGGGGACTGTCTGTATTGGGGCTTTCGTCATCGCGATTGCTGAATGCGCGAGAAAGCAAAAGCCACGGTGGCTTGGAATCCTCGCCGAATAACGGCAAGGCGAAGTCATGCATCCTGCTTTATATGCTTGGGGGGCCACCGCAGCAGGAAACTTTCGACATGAAGCCAGAAGCACCTGGCAGTGCGCGAAGTTTGTTCCCGGCCATTGCAACGAACGTCCCAGGGATTGAAATCTGCAGCCTACTTCCCAGTCTCGCCAGGCAAGCGGACCGGTTCGCGATTATTCGATCGGTTTACCATCGCGGTAACGCTTTGTTTCATGGGGCAGGGGTTCATTACAACCTGACGGGATTTCCGAATATTCCTCGCGAAGGTGAGCCGTTTCTTGATCGACGTGACTATCCGTCGATCGGGGCGGTGCTGAACCAATTGCGAGGATCGCAAGATGGGCTACCCGCTTCGGTTCAGTTACCCATGTGGATTACTCAGGATGGACCGGGGCGCGAATGGGCTGGCCAGCATGCCGGATTTCTCGGTCGTCAATTCGATCCGCTTGTGATGGATTACGGCTATCTGAAGTTGAATATGGACTTCAACAAAGCCCCGGCCGATGGGGAGGCGAGTTTGCCAGGGGCGATGCTTCCAGGCTTTTCACTGATCGAAGAACTGAAAGGTAGTCGACTCGGGAAACGGTTGGAATTACAGCGATCGCTGGGCCGTCAACAGATTGGTGATGGGACGTCTGGGGTTCGCGACTGGACGAAAAATCAGGCTCAAGCACTCGACGTTCTTGGCGCTGCATCGACATGGAAAGCGTTCGACATTGACGGCGAGTCCCCTTCATTACGAGCACGATACGGTGACGACCGACTCGGGAGAAGTTGCCTGGTTGCCCGGCGACTGGTCGAAGCGGGCGTTTCTCTCGTGACGGTTATTTTTGGAGGCTGGGATACACATTCGCACCATTTGGAGCATACTCGCGATCAATTGCTGCCACCGCTTAATCGAGCATTCGGTTCGCTGCTTGATGACCTGTCAGACCGCGGGATGCTTGATACGACTCTGATCGCATGGACTGGCGAATTTGGTCGCACACCTCTGATCAATGGGAACAGTCCTCCTGGCCGCGATCACTGGGCTAGTGTTTACAGTACCGTTTTGGCAGGTGGTGGCATTCGCGGCGGGCAAGTTTATGGGAAAAGCGACAAGCTGGCCGCCGAACCAGTCGACGACCCGGTCCCTGTTGCAGACTTTGTGGCGACGATCTATCACGCGCTGGGATATGACGCCGAGGCAACTGTAATTGATCCCCTTAACAGGCCACATCGAATTCTGGCAGGCCGACCTCTCACTGGATTGTTCACGTAAAATTACACTCGCGGAGAGTCAATATGCAAAGATGGTATCTGAGGCAGATAATAATATCTTCCGTTTTGTTCATAACGTACATGATGGAGTTCCAGTTTTTAACTGCAGCGGAGAAGCCTGTGGAAACCGCCTCGAAATCGCTGGTATTGCATACAAGGACCTTGGAGGCAAAACGGACTGATTTGTCTGTGAAAGCGGTGGTTAAGGAATCAACCGTCGAATGGATTCCCCACAAGACCGCGCTGATCATCTGCGACATGTGGGACAACCATTGGTGTCAAGGGGCCGCTCGGCGCGTTGAAGAATTGGCGGGACCGATGAACAAAGTCGTTCAAGAGGCGCGGCGGCGAGGTGTTCTTATCATTCATGCTCCAAGCACCACTGTCGATTTCTATAAAGATACGCCTCAAAGAAAGAGAGCTCAGAATGCGAAATTCGTAAAGACTGCCGTTCCGCTGGCAACGATCGAGCGCTGGGGAACGGCCTGGTGTTATCCTGACCTAAAACGCGAATCGGAATTGCCGATCGACGATACGGATATGGGGTGTGACTGTGCGACCAAGTGTGAAATCGTCCCTCCGTGGACGCGACAGATTAAGACAATTGAAATCGCCGAACCAGATGCGATTACCGATAACGGTCAAGAAACATTCAATCTGCTGGCTGAACGACGCATCGACAATGTGATCATAATGGGCGTACATCTGAATATGTGCGTTCTCGGTCGCCCCTTCGCCATCCGACAATTGGTCATGCAGGGTAAAAAAGTCCTGCTGATTCGAGACATGACGGATACGATGTATTGCTCGAAGATGAAGCCGTATGTGAACCACTTCGACGGGACGGATTTGGTCATCGAGCATGTGGAACGAAACTGGTGCCCGACGATTCTCAGTACGGACTTCGTTGCTGGGAAGGCGTTTCGATTCCAGGAGGACAAGCGCGTCTCCGCAGTTCCGTCACGCTAGCTGCCTTTCGTTTCGTATTTACAAAATCTGTGGGAGTTCGCTATGGCTGCAAAAGAAGTCCTCGTTATCGTAGGAGATGCGACCGAGACGGTCGATACGCTTTATCCCTATTACCGTTTGATCGAAGCAGGGATGCGACCCGTGGTCGCGGCGCCCGAAAAACGTCGTTATCAGATGGTTCTCCATGAAGTCAAACCTGGTTGGACGATTACGAAAGAATGGGAAGGCTATTCGATTGAAGCCGACATCGCCTTTCGGGACATCATCCCGGAAAACTATGCGGGGATACTCTTTTCGGGAGGTCGGGCACCGGAGTACATTCGTTATGACCCGGACCTGATCCTTGTGACCCGTCATTTTTTTGCAGCGAACAAACCCGTGGCGAGCGTCTGCCACGGTGTCGAGATTCCGGCACATGCCGACTGCGTTCGTGGTCGGCGGATGGCGACCGTCCCGAAGTGTCGATTTGACCTTGAGGTCTGCGGCGGGATTTTTGTTAACGAACCGTGCGTGATCGACGGAAATCTTGTCAGCGGTCGGACGTTTCACGACAACGGTCATTATGTCGGCCCCTGGATTAACATGTTGCTGGAGACACCGTGACCGAATTGAATTCTCGCGAAAACGATCCGGTGCCACACGATGCGGCATCATCACCGATCTTGTCATCCGAAATCCTGTCTGATTCAGCGGCGCAAGCGGTCGGTGAATCTGCGGGCGATTCGTCCGCTGAACCGATTCGTCCTGAGACTTCTTCCACAATCGCCGTCCCCGTTGACAGCCCACCTTGCTGGTATTGCGGCATCGGCGAAGCCTTGGGCTGGTGGTTTGGGACATGGCTGGTTCATCTTGTGGCTGCCGTGTTCGTCGTCATCCTGTTGATCTTCAGTAATGTCGTTTCGGGGAAAGCCCGACCGTTGGATGTTGAAGATTCAAACTCGATGTTGATCATTACAACGGGCGAGATGATTCTGTTTGTGTTGGCTGCGATCCTGGCAGTCTCGGTGAGATTTTGGGGTCGGATTTTCAATGAATTGAACTTTAGTCGCCCTGATCACAGGCACGTTTGGATGGTCATTGCAGGAACATTGCCTTTGACGTTTTGTGTTTCAATTTGGAGCACGCCGGTCCAACTCGGCTGGGACGCACTTATTGAAGCTTTTCCGAACTTAAAGATTCTTGACGGTGCAAACACGATGGAATTGATTAAAGATATGGCTGACAAAACTCCCTTGTGGGTGATGATTTTTACGATGGCCGTACTGCCGGCGATCGGTGAAGAGCTAGTCTTTCGAGGAGCGATTGGTCGAACGCTGATTGCCAACCTTGGATTGTGGGGAGGCGTCTTATTGACATCATTTATCTTCGGTTGGGTGCATGTGCATCCCGTTCACGCACTTGCCGTAATGCCACTTGGGCTGGTCATACACTTGGTCTATTTGTGGACTCGCAGCTTTTGGTTGCCGATGCTTTTACACTTTGTAAACAACGTCTGGGCAGCGATCGCGGCTCACAACGCGAAGGTTGACCCTGTCGGTCACGGGGATTCGCTTAACCTTCTTGAAGGATTCGAAATTGTCACTGCGATCATCGCCGTGGTGGCGCTCGGTTTCGGCCTGTGGCAATCACGAGTGCAACTCGTCACAGAAGATGGATGCGCCTGGAATGCCGGTCGATTTCCCGTTCGTGTTCCCACCGACCCCCGAGTTCAAAGACAAGCCAATCCGATGAAACCGTGGTGTTGGAGAGTGGCGCTATTTAGTTCCGTTTGTTGTCACGTGATGGTCGTCTTAGATCTCATGAATCCAGGCTGATTTCGGTAGAGATTGTTGGCCGTCCAAAGTCGGGCCGCGAACGAAGTGTGATCGTTCAGTCGAAATATCCAGTCGACTGAGGCCACGGCGGCTCTCGTCTACCAATCTCAAAGCAGTTTTCGAAGTTCGAGCATAAGTTCTGCATGAGCCACGTCACTCAGCACGGGATTGAGTCCCGTTGTAGGGATCGCCTTGGGAAAATCGACCCAGCTACGACAGCCCGCGAAATGAGGCGATGCAGGAATTGTCATGTGTTTCGGCAGTTGATGTACCCGCACGAGAATCAGAAACAATCCAGGGGTTTTATAATGATATCGAGCGTGAACGGTTTTATCCGACAAGATATGGAAATGACTCAGGCCTGTCAGTCGGGTTTCGTCGTGAAGTTCGATCACATCTTCCACTTCGACATAGTGTTGGATGTGAATTTCGTCTCCTGGTGGTTGCCGGGTCAGTTCATTCTGAAGCAATTGATGTGCGCTCGAAATAACAGAATCCGACTCTTGGTGAAAACCCGTGGGGAATAACCAGAATTCGCGATGGGCAACATGGAATCCATCACGACCTTCGTGAATTCCCCCTTTTCGCAGGATCAGGCTTTGCTGCCCCGATGCCAGTGCGGCACAGACAACAGCCCATTCTTTGAAAGCAATGTGATTAACAGGCTCCATGTGCGTGTTCCGATATAACGACGAGTCCGGCAGACAGAATCGAGGTCAATACGATCCACTGACACGATTCATGAAGTGACAAAGCAGGAACAAAATTCCTGCTGCTCTATGCAGGTTCGCCGAGCGGTGATTTCGCGACATTCCACTTACACAATGCGATACCAAGTCCGTAAAGCACAAGCAGAGGAGTCATCATCATCAGCATCGTCATCGGGTCGGGGGTTGGAGTCAGAACCATCGAAATAATGGCAATCGCCAGCACGGCCAGTCTCCATTGTGCGATGTAGTGCTCGACCTGGAAGACATTGATTTTTGAAAGGAACAACATGGCAAGTGGTAATTGAAAACTGATACCGAACATCAACGGCAGCATCACAGCGAAGCTGATCCATTCTGAAATTCGAATCTGAGCGGTCAATTCCATACCGGCGTTGTAACTGAGCAGGAAGTCGAGAACCGTAGGCAAGACTGCGTAGAAACAGAAGGCGACCCCACCCAGGAATAGAAAAACACTCATCGGAAGATACGTATGCACGTATTTCCGCTCGTGTGGATAGAGCCCCGCCGCGACGAACAGCCATAACTGGTAGAACATCCACGGACTGGCAATGACCAGTCCCGCGATGAACGAGACCTTCATATAGGTCATGAATGCCTCCTGGACGTTCAACGTGACTGGCCGGTCAATCTTTTCGGCAGATCGACGGAACTGTCGAAATGCTTCTGATCGAGCAGGTAACGAGACAGACTTCTCCTTCATGGCCTCGGTCGGCTCTGGAAAATTGCCAGGTGCGGCGTCATGAAGCATCGACACCAAGTCGTAGGCTGACATTTCGATCGTAATTGCTCGCTTCTCGTCTTCGGTGAGAGGCTTGAGCGCGGCTTTGTCCTCTTCGCGAACACTCGGCGGAATGAACTGGCCTTTGATTCCCGAGGACAGCCATGTCCACAAATCGAAGCCTTTGACATCATCTTGAACGGCAGCGATCACATTCGCTCGACGCAATGCCGCATCGATTGGTTGACGGATCATCCTGACCAGTTGTTCGCCGAAGATCAGCGAAAATATGACGCTGACCATCAACCCCAGGAGCGCACGAATGAGGTAAAAGCGAAGCACCTCAAGGTGTTCACCGAATGTCATCGTCGAATCGTCGAACAGATCTTTACTGGTCGCCATAACAATCACTTACTTTCGGCAGCAAAGATTCGGTAGATCACCGACCGCGATGGGGCGACGTCTACGGAATCAGTCGAGGAACATGTACACGGATTCAATCAGGAAATACGGTAAGATTGAGCTCGCGGTGTCCACTCGAATAGCCCCGATGAGATGAGCAGGGCAGGAGAGCGGTGCAGCTCGTATTCTACGCGAATGACGAGCCTTGTCCAGCCGAATGAACTGTCGATTAATTCCCAGTTGGTGGCGTGTTACCCATCGCCGGATTCATAGCGGGCATGCCTGGGTTAGCGTTTTGTCCGGGCTGCGGCATCATCTGAGTAGGATCCATGGGGTTTTGAGCCGCAGGTGGGGCCGGCGACTGCCCCTTCGCGTCAGAAGAACTGAACGGGTAGACGCCCATCGCAAAAGCGGTGATGACAATTACGATTTCAGCAATCAGCGAAAAGAGCATTTGGAAAAATAACGGCTGACGGTATTCCCATTGTTTCGAGACAAATACGAACGCTGGAACGATCGGGATCAGATTTAAGAAACCCCACATTTGACTATCGAGGAAGCCATCTTTGACTCCGTTGAAATACGACGTGATCCATGCCAGCGTCAATCCAATCAACATTCCGGTGACAATCCCCTTGGGAACGCCCACATCGGTCAGCGTGCCATAAAGCATTCCGCCGACGACACCGATTAATGCAAAGACCAGCACGAATACGAAACCATCCACGGCTTGCTGAGCAACCGTTTTTGGTTTTTCGTCTTCATCCTCATCCCGTTTTTCCTTGGCCTTATATTTGTACTCTTTTAACTTGTCGACCAGTTCGAGCGAGGATTTGTTGTAATAGGTGAATTGACCATTGGTTCGCATATTGAACAGGCTGGTAAACCCGTTAAACACGCACATCAGAGCGAGAATACCTACAGGAAGGATCAATGGCTTGTAATTGATTGGCTGAGGATCTGGCAGTTTTTCAAGGACTGGAGCTTGTTGGCCCTTCTTCTTCGTATTCGGATTTTGAATTCGAGAAAATTCCTCTCGTCGGATTTTGGCATTATTTTCAGAGATCGCGACGATGTTCGAAATGTCATTACTGCTCATCGCCGCAATTGTTGCGATTCCACCGATATTCAATAGGTTCGTCAGAAGAAACCACATCAACCAGACTGAGAGCGGCTTCAGATTTCTGGCCCAGATGGGGACGACTTTCCAGACCATCCAACCTTTATATTGGACAGGCATCGACATATGAGACATGACGACCGGCAACATCCAGATTGCGGGAATTGCCCCGATTCCAATGCAGATGGGTAGAACATATCCCGGCATTCCGGCGTAATTGACCAGGACCCAACCTAACGCTGCGGGAAGTGCCAATACCGGTAACAAGACAGCAATGTTCCAAAAGGCGAATGCCCCACCCATTGCGCTGGCAAGAAAGAAATCGAAGTTCAATTTCTTGAATTTATCTTTTCGTTCAAGCGTGAGTTTGATGACTTCTGTATCGAGGAACCACATCCAACCGGGGATGACCAGGAAGCTGATCGTAAAGCAGAGTGCGAGAAAAACTCGCGGTGGCCACATTGAAATCCAGAAATACAGGAACAGACATGTCAGTGCGATTGCGAGGCTGACGAGCGTGTACGCGACTGATCGCCAGGCCAAAATCACGTTTTTACCGACGAACTTCCATGCTTCTGTAACGAGGCCGGGATAGAAGTCAGCGGGGTCGGGGCCCCTCATTGCTTTCTTACGTGCCTTTGCCCCCATTCCTCCTTCGGCCGAGTCGAATCCACACTCAGGACATTCCGTGTCCTCTTCGTCCTGATACTGCATGTCGAAGCCGCACTTTGAGCAAATGCGTGCTTCGGTATCTTCTGCTCGCCTCATGTCGAACGATACAAGAGCATCTTCCGCATCGACGGGCTTCGCACTTTTTTTCGGTTTTGATTTGGACGGTGCCGACTTTGAGCTCGATTTCGGGACATCGTCTTCTTCAGGAACTGAAATCCGTGTCTGGCATTGCGGGCATTTTACTGCTTTTCCGCGCGCGGCATCGGGGACCGAAAGGACCTTTTCACAACTGGTGCACTTCACCTTGACGGGCATTGGTCAACAGCTTTCCAAATCGATTGTGATCGCGGGACGGTCGCGGCCCTCACTGTTGTTGACCCGGCAGATACAGGACAAAAAAGCCATTCGTGGCTGCCTGTCAAAAGTCCAGACCAAAACGGGAAGGCGTCAATAACGGATTTCGAAATCAGAGAGATAAAATGACCATCGGGCGGACACCGAGCGTTCCAAGTCAAACGAGACCTGTGTGACGATTCCGCAAACAGTCCGGCGGTCACGACTTCCAGCAAGTTACACCGCGACGGACAGAATTCAAGTCACTTCGACCTCTCAGCGCGAAACGCAAAAGCATTTTTGGATGCGTGCAAATCCCGTTGGTCAATCATCAAGGGGTTTGGTCTGTTTTGAATTTGAAAAAAATGTCATTAACGCGAATATCATCAGTACGTTTCAACACCGCCGGAAATGGAAGAGTCGCAAATATGATGATTGTCGGCTTGTATGATTGCGGTCGAAATGACCCAAATTGTGTGCTCCCGCTTGAAGTTGTGCGAGGAATCGCCAACATGGCGATTGGGCACTCGTAAGTGAAACGATGCTGCAAAGATAATTATCATGCGACAACAGGAGTTTCGATGTCCGATTCCAGTCCCCCCTCACCATTAGTCGGGGTCATTATGGGGAGCAAATCCGATTGGGAGACAATGCGGCACGCGTCGGAACTCTTGAATGAATTCGGCGTAGCTCATGAATGCCGCATCGTATCGGCCCATCGGACCCCTGAATTAATGAACGCTTATGCAACCGGTGCAGAATCTCGGGGATTGGAAGTCGTGATTGCCGGGGCAGGCGGTGCCGCACATCTTCCTGGAATGGTGGCATCGCAAACTGTGCTTCCCGTTTTGGGGGTTCCAGTACAAAGTCGGGCTCTGAATGGTCTGGATTCGTTGTTGTCGATCGTGCAAATGCCCGGCGGAATTCCGGTTGGTACACTGGCGATTGGCGAAGCGGGAGCGAAAAATGCCGGGCTGCTAGCCGTGCGCATCCTCGCGACGACCCGCCCCGAATTGCGCGTAAAACTTCATGATTTCCAACAACGTCAACGCGATCGTGTTCTGGGAGAATCTCTCCCATGACCAACCCGATTCTGCCCGGTGCAACACTGGGAATGCTGGGAAGCGGTCAATTGGGCCGCATGTTTACCATCGCCGCGCGGCGGCTGGGTTACCGAGTGCACGTTCTCTCGCCTGATACAGAAACACCGACGGGGCAGGTTGCTGACGTTGAGGTTCGGGCCGATTACCTCGATCTTGAGCGAGTAGCCGAATTTGCTCGAAATGTCAGCGTCGTATCATTTGAGTTTGAAAACGTCCCGGCGGCGACGACAGAAATCTGCGAAAAGTATTGTCCCGTTCGCCCGGCGGGCTCTGTGTTGTTTACTTCGCAGAACAGGAAACGTGAAAAGACATTCTTGAGGGATGCTGGACTGCCGGTGACTCCGTTCACTTCAGTCGGGTCGCAAGACGAATTGTTCGCTGCGCTGCAAAAGCAGGGGACACCCGCCGTCCTGAAAACCGCCGACTGGGGTTATGACGGAAAGGGTCAGATCGTCATTCGAGCGATAGAAGATGCAAAAACTGCATGGACTGAATTGAATGTCCCTCAGGCAATTCTCGAAACGTTTATTGATTTTGAGAGTGAACTTTCCGTTGTCGCTGCCCGGGGGCTAGACGGGCAGTTTGTCAGTTATGGGCCGATGGGAAATTCTCACAGTCACCATATTCTCGATATATCGGTTTGTCCCGCAGTGATTCCGAAGTCTGTCGCGAACGAAGCAATCGAGATCACTCGCGCTGTGCTTGAGAAGCTTGATGTTATTGGCGTGATGTGCGTTGAATTCTTCCTGACAAAGTCGGGAAAATTGCTGATCAACGAAACGGCACCGAGGCCTCATAACTCGGGTCATTTAACGATCGATGCTCACGTCACATGTCAGTTTGAGCAACAGGTGCGAGCGATCTGCGGACTGCCTCTCGGTTCGAGTGAGCTTCGCAGCCCGTCAGCCATGGCCAACCTGCTTGGCGATGTCTGGGAAGCAGGCGAACCAAATTGGATCGCCGCCCTCAGTGACCCAAATCTGAAACTGCATTTGTACGGAAAACAAGAGGCAAGGGTGGGGCGCAAGATGGGGCATTTGACGGTGCTCGGCGAAACGATAGAACAGGCGGAACGATCGGCACGGGCAGCCAGAACGGCGTTGAAGACTCGATAAAACCGCCTTTCGGTTACTGAGTTGACCTGAACCTGCGATCAAACAGAGTGTCTACAGCAGCAGCCACTCGGGTCAGATAGGTCTGACATTCACGATCGACTTAGTTTGAACTATTTTTGAATACGGAAACGGATCGAAGTCAATGCCGCGTTACGACGACGAAGTGAAACGAATTGAACCGAAATGGCAGGCTTATTGGGACCAGCATCAGACATTTCGCGTCGATGTGTTGGGCGAAGACAATGTCTCAACCCAATCGGTTGGCACCAAATCGCCACAACAAAACCCCCAACGCGAGAACGACATCCCCACCCCAAACCCATCTTTCATCGCGCATGAAAAGATGTATGTGTTGGATATGTTTCCTTATCCTTCGGGGGCTGGGTTACATGTGGGGCATCCTGAGGGATATACGGCGACGGACATTGTTTGTCGGTTTAGTCGCATGCGAGGGAAACGAGTCCTGCATCCCATGGGCTGGGACGCGTTCGGGCTGCCTGCGGAAGACTATGCAATCAAGACGGGGACTCATCCCGCTGTCACTACTGCAAAAAACATTGAAACGTTTAAACGGCAATTGAAGTCACTCGGTTTCAGCTACGACTGGAGTCGTGAATTTGCCACGACAGACCCCGAGTACTATCGATGGACTCAGTGGATCTTTCTTCAGCTCTTCGACACCTGGTATGACTCGGCGTTTGTCTGGACCGGTCCGGACGGAAGATCGCGTACGGGAAAAGGGCGACCGATTGCTGAGTTACCGATTCCTGAGGACGTTGCTAGTGCTGGATCGGAAGCCATCCGTCGATATCAGGATCAGCATCGGCTTGCCTACCAGCACGAAGCTCCGGTCAACTGGTGTCCCGAATTGGGGACGGTACTTGCGAATGAAGAGATCGTTGACGGAAAAAGCGAACGAGGTGGGCATCCCGTCGAGCGAGTTCCGCTTCGTCAATGGCTGCTTCGAATTACCGCTTACGGCGACCGTTTAGCCAATGAATTGGACGATCTTCATTGGCCTGAATCGATCAAGGCGATGCAGAAGAACTGGATCGGCCGCAGTGAAGGGGCCGAAGTTGATTTCTATCTGGGTGGAACCGGGTCGGGCTACGAATTGTGGAAGGCGGCTCGCGCCAGTGCAGGTTTTTCGCGAGAGCCGGGTGCGGACGAGTTACGCATTTACACGACCCGACCCGATACGCTGTTTGGCGTGACCTATATGGTTCTTGCTCCCGAGCATCCTGCCGTCGACAGACTGACGACAAATGAACACAAAGCGGCTGTTGAAGCCTATCGTCAGCAGGCCGCAACGAAGAGCGATCTCGACCGGACGGATCTTGCGAAGGGAAAGAGCGGAGTTTTCACCGGTGGCTATGCGATCAATCCGATCAATGGTGCGCAAGTTCCAGTCTGGATCGCCGACTATGTGCTGATCAGTTACGGGACCGGCGCTATTATGGCTGTCCCGGCGCATGACGAGCGCGACCTTGAATTTGCCAAGCAATTCCAGATCGAGATCAAGCCGGTCGTCGCGCCGGTCGGTGAAACGACGGTTACGACTGATGGATTCTTTGACCACGGAGTTGCAATCAATTCGGGCGCATACAACGGCCTTCCAACACTCGAATTCAAAGCGAAGATTACAGTCGATCTAGAGTCCGCTGGCTTAGGACGTAAGGCGATCAACTATCGCTTGCGAGATTGGCTTTTCTCACGCCAACGCTATTGGGGCGAGCCATTCCCGATCTGGCACGAACTTGATTCCAACGGGCAACCGACTGGATTGTTGCGAACCGATTCGGCGGAATCGCTGCCGGTTCGGCTTCCGGAAATGGCCGACTTTAAACCGACGGGAACACCCGAGCCGATGCTTTCGAAGGCGCCAGCAGAATGGCTTTATGCGACAGCCCCTGACGGAACTCGTTTGAAACGGGAAACCAACACGATGCCGCAATGGGCTGGTTCGTGCTGGTACTATTTGCGATTCGCTGATCCCAGTAACGACCAGCAATTCCTCGATCCCGCGATTGAAAAGCAGTGGTTGCCAGTGGACCTTTATGTCGGTGGTGCCGAACATGCTGTTCTTCATCTTCTTTATTCACGCTTCTGGCACAAGGTCTTGTTTGATCGTGGACATGTCTCAACTGCCGAACCGTTTCAGCGCCTGGTTAACCAGGGAATGATCCTGGGCGAAGTGGAGTTCACAGGCTACGTACTCGGCAATGGAACCGACGAACAAAATCGTCGATTCGTCTCTGTCCGCGACCTCAAAGCGGGGGTCGACGAAGAAGGTGTTGCGACGCGAGTCGTCGAAAAGACAGGAGACGTCGCGACTCCGGTGACGCTTGCCGTCGAACTGATCGAAAAAAAGGGCGACTCGTTTATACTGAAGGAGCACCCGGAAATCGTCGTCGACAGTCGTGCTCACAAGATGTCTAAATCGCGTGGCAATGTCATTAATCCTGATGTCGTCGTCGATCAATTCGGAGCTGATTCATTGCGTCTGTACGAGATGTTCATGGGCCCGTTGGAAGCGGTGAAGCCTTGGAGTATGAAGGGGGTCGAGGGGGTCGCAAGATTCCTCGGCCGCGTCTGGCGGATGATTGTTGATGAACCGAACGAATCGCA
Source organism: uncultured Schlesneria sp. (assembly GCA_903904835.1). Classification (GTDB taxonomy): domain Bacteria; phylum Planctomycetota; class Planctomycetia; order Planctomycetales; family Planctomycetaceae; genus Schlesneria. The sequence goes on from CAIVEI010000199.1 coordinate 24,877, forward strand.
AACCCGGCTCAGTTCTGCCGTGCAAGACGTGCCACCAACGCCGGCTCAACTTCGTGTCTTGCATCGTACGATCAAGGCGGTGACTCGCGATGTTGAGTCGTTGGGCTTCAATACGGCCATCAGCCGAATGATGGAATTTGTGAACGAATTTCTGGCTTTCGACGTACGTCCCAAGTCGGCGATCGAACCGTTTGTTCTGTTGCTCAGCCCCTTTGCACCGCATATCGCGGAAGAACTTTGGGAGCTACTTGGACACACGAAAACCCTGGCCTACGAACCGTGGCCAACCTTTGACGAAAAATACCTGGTTGAAACCGAAATCGAGATCCCGATTCAGCTCAACGGAAAGTTACGCGGAAAAGTAACAGTCCCCGCTGGATCTGATCAGGCAACAATTGAGGCTGAGGCAAAAGCAGACGCGACGATTGCTGGCCAACTGGAAGGAAAGACAATCGTCAAGACGGTCTACATTCCGGGGAAAATGGTCAACTTTGTTGTCAAATAACCGGCACAGCCGGTTTGTTCGCGTCGGACGACGGACTCAGAATAGGTTTACCATTCGCGCGTTGACCGTAGCTGCGGCTTGCAGCCGCCGTTTCAATTTCTGCGGCTGGAAACCGCAGCTACGTTTCGCTGGGTGCCACTGGCGTGCGTCTTCGCTCGCCAGTGACCTTGCTTTCGGCGATGAAATGGGAAAGCCACTGGCGGCTCAAATCAGCCTCCAGTGGCACCGATTCTCACACGCCGCTACGTGAATGTGATGCTTCCATCGGTTTACTCTGCAACCACAGGGTTGACCAGTACACCAACGTCTTCGATTTCGACTTCCATTCGATCGCCGGGTTTCAGGTAAACCGGTGGTTTGCGGGCCACACCGACGCCCGGTGGTGTTCCTGTGAAGATCAAGTCGCCAGGCTGTAGGGTGATCAATTGAGACACGTGAGCGATCACCTCATCGACACCGAAGATCAGCTCTTTCGTTGATGAGTTCTGCAACGTCTCGCCATTCAGTCGCAGGCCAATTTTGATGTTGTGCGGATCGACTTCGTCTGCGGTAACAAGGTAGGGGCCTGTCGGGGCAAACGTATCTGGCGTCTTACCTAGCAACCACTGTCCGCCGGGTCGTCCCTTTTGCCAGTCACGAGCCGACACGTCGTTCCCGCAGGTATATCCAGCGACGTGCGAAAAAGCGTTCGCTTTGGAGATATTCTTCCCCTGCTTACCAATGATCACGACTAGTTCGGCTTCATAGTCAACTTCGTGAGCAACCTTCGGCAGGATGACGGCGTCTTCGGGGCCTACCACCGCTTGAGAGAATTTGTTGAATACGACCGGTTCGCTGGGGATCGGAGAGTTTGTTTCAATCGCGTGATCGCGGTAGTTCAGGCCGATACAAAAGACCTTGCCAGGGTTTTGAATAGGTGCCAAAAGTCGGCCCGTAACGAACGGGCCTTTCGTCAAACCGGTTGCCAGTGCGTGTGCCGCAGCGGCCAACCCTTCTGTCGCGGCAAGAATGTCACGCAGCGTGGTCGGAAGTTTCGGATCGACAGCACATAGATCAATGTAACGCCCATCCAAAGCGACTCCAACAACTCTCGGTCCGTGATCCGTTAACACAGTGGCCAGCTTCATCCAACAACTCCTCAAATAAAAGTGTCAATCAACCGTACGAGTTCGATCCAGGGGGAGATCGATATGGGAACTGAAATCGCGATTTTCCCTGCGAGAGGATATTGATCCCCGATCGGGTCAATCTTCCAGCAAAGACTAGTCGGCAGAAGAGGGATTTTCACCCGTACCCGTAACTTCAGGGCTTGTTGTGTTGTTCGAAATCTGCGAAACACGGTTTTTGATGTGGCGTCGTCGATCGATTGGTTCACGTTATTCTCGTCCATTCCTGTATTCGCAACAAAAGTTAAATGAAGTCAAACTCGACAATTCTGTTCGCCGGAGGAGGTACCGGAGGGCATTTGTTCCCTGGGATCGCGGCTGCGGATGAGTTACGTCGACGAGAACAATCGACGAGGATCGTCTTCGTCGGTTCTCATCGATCCGTTGAAGCGACAATTGTCGCCGAGCATGGTCTTGAGCATCGGATGCTTCCCGTGGAACCGTTACCCACGCTGAAGCGACACCCGATTCGGTTTGCTTATCGAAACTGGCAGGCATGGCGCGGAGCAATTCGATTATTGAAGGAACTGCGACCCGACGCTGTCGTGGGTCTGGGAGGATATGCAAGTGCTCCGATTGTCTGGGCTGCCAATCGACAGCGCATCCCTGTTATTCTGATCGAACAAAATGTGATCCCCGGTCGAACAACGCGCCTTCTCAGCCGGTTTGCATACCATGTTTGTGTCTCGTTCAGCGAAACGATTGCACGACTTCCCAAAGCCCGTCACATTGTCGTTACTGGAAATCCCGTTCGAGCGTCAATCGCGAAATTACACATTCGCGCGTCGGCTGAACGAAGTGCCGTAGAATCTTCGACTTTCAAGCAACATGAACTCTTGATACTCGGCGGTAGCCAAGGTGCTGAATCATTGAACGTTGCCGTTGTAGCGGCCATCGCAAAATTAGCAGACCAGTTGAAAACATGGAAAATCGTGCATCAAACTGGTCCGCTGGGCGTTGAGCGTGCGAGACGCCTCTATCAGGAACTGGAGCTTACGTTCGTAGTCGAACCATTTTTTCATAACATGGCAGATTTGTATTCGCGTGCGGACCTGGTCATATCGCGATCGGGTGCGACGACTCTGGCAGAGTTGGCATGCGCCCAAATTCCGACCATCTTGCTTCCATATCCTCACGCAGCAGACGATCACCAACGAGCCAACGCACTGGCTTTCGTCGATCACAACGCCGCGATCCTGATAGAACATTCGACCCCACCCGAAAGAACCGCTGACAAGTTGGCGGATGTGTTGCGTTCGTTGATCGACGACGCGGCACGTCGAAATCAAATGGGGCAAGCGGCGAAAGAGCTCGCTCATCCCAATGCTGCTCAAGAGTTCGCAAACGTCATTGAATCTGCGATTCAACCTCTATCGTAAGCCCGCGATTCTTCGTGGGATGCGTTTCGGTCGCGTCGAGCCTCATTCGAATTGTCATTGTCGCTCAATGCAGCGAGGCGGATTTGTCGGCCAATTCACGAGCGCCGTAGCTATGAAGCAAAAGATCAGGCCAACCAGATTGATCCATTTGGACGCCGTGTGATAGACGACAAATCGAGCAGGCTTAGGCTGGCCTGGGGGAGTCACCATTTGCACGAGTGGCAGGTAGATCGAGAAGTAGTCCACAGCCATGACGGACAGGACGATCACCAGCAAAACGAGCGTACTGGTTCGACGGTACTTGGGAAATAAAGCCGAGTTGTCTGCAAGCAAGGTTCCAAGTAAGCCAAGGCTGACGAGAGTCGCACCACACACGTAGAAGGCAGGGAATCGGACTGCGACAAGAACGTCTTTTGTCGTCGAATCGAAATTCGCTCGCGTTACTTCTCTGACACCAACGATCACAAACAACGTTGCGGCACCAATCCAGGCGGACAGGCAGAAACGGGCAAGAAATAAGCCAATTTGAGCGAGAAATGAGGCGTCAGCGTCGTTGGGGACAATCCCCATCTCGATTCTCCAAGTCTTTTGAACAACGGATCAGAAGCCGAGAGCGGCAGTGGTCCATTGTGACCGGGAATCGCCCGTTACGGAAGTAAGACTTTGACGTTCGAGCCAATCGCCAGTTTGGGCCAGAGTTTACCGGCCGGCTCGATCTTCACAGCAACGAACGATTCCGAACCTCCTGCGACCGAACTTGTCTGTGGGGGAATCTCGGTAATGATCCCGATCCGTCGGCCGTGTGACGGGAAAATCAAAGTCACCTTTGAGCCATGACGCAACCGAGAAGCCTCTGCTGATGGAAACTGAGCGACGACGTGTGGCTGGATATCGTCAAGAATTTCAATCAATGCGTCACCATTGGGGACGCGATCTCCAGGTTGAACCCGGACATCTCCAACTGTTCCATAGGTCGGGCTGGTGATAGTCAGTTCCTTTAACTGACTGTCGAGCGATGCCAGCTCCTGTTTTGCCCCGTGCAGACGAGCTTCTGCGACATCAACGCCTGACGAAGAACGAATCTTTGTTTGCAACTCTTTTTCCAATGCAGCAAGCGATTTCAGTCGCTGTTCACAAAGAGCGATTTGTGTGGCGAGCGTTTCTGTCGAGGCAGCCGCTGCATCTTCGCGAAGCATCGCTTGCAAACGTCGTTCATCCGGTAGATGAAGCTCGCGCTTGATAGACCGAAACGGATGATCAACTTCTGCAACGACCGGGCTGACGTTAGAATCGGAATTCGTCAAATGATCTTTCCATGCGAGTTGCTCAACCTGTTTGTTCAGCTTTTCCTGCGAGAGGGCCGATTCTTTTAATTGAGTTTCAAAGACCTCAGATTGCAGTTCACGTCGCCGCCAGGCAAAGTCAACTTCTGCGCTGACTCTGGCTCGATTGACTTCAGCTTCGAGTTCGGCGATCTCGCGCCGTTTTCCGATTAGTCGTTCTTCCAATTGAACGTCGACCAATTGAAACAGCGCATCGCCAGGTGCCACCGAAAGCCCGGGTTTGACCGAGACATCACGAATTCGAGCGACGCAATTTGACTTTACCACAGTCGTTCGCGACTGAATCGAACCGCGATGCGCACGTTCGCCGCTCCATCCCAGTACCCAGGCAAACCCGGTTCCGGCAATAAGTGCCAGACCAATGATCAGCCCGGTGCGACTGCGTCGCATTGAAGTAGAAATGTCCGTATTCACAGGAAGATTGGTCGGCATCGTGCACGTGACCCTGGTAAGCAGTAAGAGATCTTTCCTCGAATCGGCATAAACACTGGCTTTTCATCGGGCAGAGTACCCGGTGGTCGTACGGAACTCCGAAAGTCAATGTTAGAAGCGTGTTAAACCGCAAAGTCGGGACGCTTCGTTACCGTCGCATCCTTCCGTTCAAAAATCTTTTCTTCAGTTCTTCAGTAATCTCGGCGGCCGACAAATTCGGTGTCAAAGTTCGAGTGAGTTCGCACGACTTCGACGATTCCTCGTAATTCATTGGCTTTGCGCCATTTTTCGTTCGTGGATGAGTTCACCTGAGTTCAACCGACTTCGATTGGGTTCGACTAATCCTTCGTGCTTTCGGTGCGTCAGGCGAAGCCTGACGTTTCTTAACAGTTGAAAGGTACTGTTCATGGTAATTGATTCGTTCGCCATGTAGCGATTCGAGCGTGCGTCTGAGCGATCATTCGTGCGGAGCCTCGGAAAGCGAAGGTGTCAG
>CAIVEI010000200.1 GCA_903904835.1 uncultured Schlesneria sp.
AATCGCACCAAAAACCGTCTGGATCAACCCACCCGAAACTTCAACAAAAACCTCTGAAAAACCTAACCCAACGTCACAAATAAAACACAATACTCAATGATTTTTCCGAAAACTGTCTCAAAGTTATTGACACGCTCCGGATCACCAGAAACCTCCGCTCGAACGCATACCAGTCCCTTTTTAACAGGTGCTCAAAAGACGATGGGTCACCTTGTGAGGGACGAGACCCTTTCCGATCCCGGATCAATCCCATCGGATGATGATGCCAAAGAACCTGACGGCGAACTGGCAACGGCGATGGCGTCGAGTCCCGAGTCGAAATTGCGTTACAAAGTCGCGTTGCTGGAACGAGGCAGGAACGCACTGCGGCTCGTTCAGTCTTATACCGCCCAACTTCGGAAGCAAGAGGTTGTCAGAGGTGAGTTGCTGGACGAACAAGTCATGTCGATCAAGTGTCGCCATCACCCTTTCAGCATTTACCTGGTCTGGCAGGTCGGCGATGTGGGCCGGGAAGCGATCTATGTCGAAGGGAAAAACAACGGCAAATTGATCGCCCACGACGGTGGCTGGAAGTCGCGACTTCCGGCATTCTCCATGTCGACCGATGGCTCGCTGGCTTTGATGGATGCTCGCTGCCCCATCACAACGGCAGGTTTGCTGAGTCTGACCGACACCATGATCGCGATTCATCTGAATGACCTGAAACAATCGAACTTCGCATCCTGCGAAATCGACCCACACCGACGGTTCGACGGGCGACCATGTTCAATGTTCACAACGAAGTACAAATCTGCCGACGACTCTCCCGTCTATCGGAAATCCGTCACCCTGATCGATCACGAATGGAACCTGCCCGTTCAGACAAGACATTTCGAATGGTCCACGACGGGAAAAACGATGCCAGATACCGAACTTGATCGTGAGACCATGATCGAATCGTATTCATTTACGGACATCAATTTGGGTTGCCATTTGACGGACCACGACTTTGAACGAACCAATCAGGAATATCATTTTCACTGACGATGAGTTTTCGGCGTGAAAATGTCCGCGTCGGTTGAACTCGGCACATGGCACAGATGATGATTGCAGTCACAGATGCAGATGGACTGTAAGCACGTAATTGAAGCCACTGTCGTTTACCTGAAGTTGCGGCCCCATGGAAAGCAAGAACTGAATGAATCCACCGTTCAATTCGCTCACACGGCGTGAAGCCTTGATGATGGGGGCGATGGGATTTGCTGCGGCAAATCAGCTTGGAATGGCTGATGATGAGCCGGCGAAATTGGTGACCGCCGCGTCGCTGAGGCTGGTCCTGCAGAAAGCTCGGGGGTTTCTGGTCGATTTAATGGACGACGAACTGGGGCTGTTGCCCGAATACCGTGGTGCCAAGGTTTACTGGATCTTTCATGACAATTACCTCGCGGCCAAGGTGCTCAGCAAGAGCCACCCGATGACCGCTCAGCAGATTCGCGCGGCAACGAAGCGGGAGGGGGTTGAGTATTCAGGCAAGATCGAACTTTTGTTCGGTGAATTGAAGCAGCCGTTGCCCTTTCGACAGTTTCAACTGAAGGATGTACGACGAGTCGATGACAAGGTCATTCGGACAGAAGTGGTGCTCAGCGACCCGGTTGTCGGATGGCAAAGTTATGCCGATTTTCTGCTGATTGCCAGCCTTGCCGAAAACGATCCGAAGTCGGCCTGGCAGGCTTGGGAACTGGCGTCGAAGATGTGGGACGGCAAGGGTTTTGTCGACGAGGCGACGAAACAGTTAAAGAGATACTCAACGTATAAGTTGGCCCTGGCATTGCTTGCCGCGCATTGGGTCCCGAAAGCCGAAGTTCCTGAAGGCCTGGTGGAACGACTGTTGTCGTTACAAGATCCGTCCGGAGGCTGGATCACCGACTACGACGCGTCAGGTAAGAAAATTGGTCTGGCGAATGTCGAAACCACTTCCCTTTCGATTCTCGCACTTGATGCCGTGAAAGGGAACCTCGAGCCGCTACGTTGAGAACGATCGAGTGATCAGTAAGCCGGGTGGGAGCGAACGGACGAGTTCCAAGAATCTCAAGAACTAATATTTTAATTAGATAAATCCCTGATTTTAAGCGCAAAGGACGTTTGTAGCGTTGCCTAAGTCTCAAGAGTCCCATCGTAATTCACTGTACCCTCGCTCAAGATCATGAAAACTACTTTGGAAAGCAGCGTCTTTGTCAGAGACTGGCACCAGTTCGTGTGACGGCGATGATTCCAACGTCTAACGGTTTTTCCATGCTATCGCTCCTCACATTGCGCCAACCGCATTTGTCCCGGCCCACCGAATCAGATGGTCGTGGTCAATGAAAATCGTCGTCGTTTGAAGTCCTTTCGCTGTCATATATTGGACCGTGCATTGATATTCGCAATGGTGTAACTGGCCGGCCGAAATGTAACCGATATCGGCGAACCAGCGCGGTGAGTCGATTGTGTCTTCGGTTGGGTTCTCGATGATGACCGCTTTCACCTTGGCGTTATTTGGAATGTGTGCTAGCCACAAAACCTCGTCGTTCGACGGAGGGTCCATGCAAAATATTGGTGCTCCACCTCCGACCGGATCTAAGATCGGGGAAATGGAAGATGAATAATACATCCACGAACGATGGTGACAGTCCAATGCAGTGACGACACCTGTGGCGTCGATCGAGATGGAGACGATGTTCGATTGCAACGTACTCCAGGAATAACCAGCTTCTAATCGTTTCAAATCATGCTGGGTTGTCACGACGTAAAGATCGCGGAATCCGGTTGGAGCCGTGATAAATGATTGCACGCCCGTACTGATCCAAATCCAGTGTCCACCTGCGGTCTCGGACTTCAAGTTGTGCTGACTGTCCAGCGTGTACAAAACGTCGTCCTGATCGATGCTGAAGCTGACAATCTTTGACGCGACGAGTAACCAGACCCCATTTGCACCGAGAATTTTCAGTTGTTGTTGCGCGTTTAGTTCATAAAGTGTGCCGGAAGTTGTCTGGGCGAGCAACTGAACTCCACTGTCGATCACTGACCACTTTGAGTTTGCTCCAAGTCTCCGCAATTGGTTCAAGCGACTCACTTCATAAAGTGATCCGTCTGTCGCAAGAGAGATGGACTTCACGCCAGTATCGACCAGCGTGAACCTCGATCCACGAGGCAGCATTGAGAGCAATATACCTGATTGAATTAATGCATAGGTCGTTCCAACCGAAGTCCGCACAAACGATTGGATATTCGTAGCGAGGGTGGTCCATCAATTTGACCGCGGCGACAATTGCTGTAGCTCGTGATTTTCATTAAGAGCAAAAATTGTGTTGTCGGGCGCGACAACACAGGAATAGACTCGCATCAATGGTTCCGAATTGCCGCCGACGGTAAGCCGATAAAACACGGATGGCAGTGAATCTAAACCAGCATTGTGCTGCCCTTCGTAGTTAAACCCGAGGGAAAAGATTGTTCCGTCCGCTGCGGTCCATATTGAACGAATTTGAGTGCTCTGAATGTCGGGCGGCGCCGACTCACTAGACGCGGCCGTGGAAGCCATCTCCGCAGGTTGGCTTGCAACCGTGTTAGTAATCGATTGGCCAATCACATAAGGCCGCAGGTGATCCCTGTCTAGGTAAAACACTGAAATGTCGGGACCATTCAACACGGTGTCGAAATAAGCTGTGATCTTGTAATGGCATTCGTGCATTTGGGCCAAACCAATATTAGGGAAATATCGGGGTGGGTCGATCCGGTCAACAATGGGTTCAGCAACGAACTTCAGATTCAGGATTGCGGGACCACCGAGTCCTGAAGCTTGGACCATCTCGGACCACGAAGGTGGATTTTGGCACCACGGTAAGTCGTTGACCATAACCGGATCGATTAGCGGTGATGTCAAGCCACGGTAAAACGCAAAGTTGTTCGGTCCTTCTCCGCTACTTAAGTCGTAGACCGTTCCGCCTTGATCCATGATCAACGACTGAACCACCTGCCCCAAAAGATCGGGCCCACCTCCCGCACGCGACCGGTACAACTCTTGACGGCCATTCAGCCAGTAACAATCGCCATTCGGCGCGATCTTATACTGCTGTACTTCGTCATCCATAATCGACCAATTGCAATTCTGAAATCGACGAAGAAGAGTTCCATCAGGATTCAGTGCGTACTGAATTCCATCTGGCCCAGTCGCAATCGTGACACCTGCCGAAGGGCTAATGGCAACCGGCTCCAGCCCCGGATTTGTCGACGCATATCGAGTGCCCGTTGTCGCATCGTTGAAAATGAAAGTCATCTGGGACATGTCACTGACTGTCGAGTTTGTCAGCGGCATGATTTCCAGATGGTTGTAAAGCTGCGTTCCCTGCGTGCTGTCGTTTGTCAGAACCGTACTGTCGGTGACCTCCGCCCAGCCCAGGTAATTGAAGAGTGCAGCTCCCTCCTGTGCAACGTTGTTCGTCAAGGTGCAACCGTTCATCACGGTCTCGCCATTGCTATTGAAGACGCCGCCTCCGGTCGCTTCTGCTGAATTGCTATCGAAGACGGAACCCGTAATCTGAAATATCACTGGCGATTGTGTCAGAAATCCCGGTTCGGACGTGTCTGAGAAGATCGCTCCTCCCTGTTGTGCATGGTTTGCCTGAAATGAGCTATCAGTGATATTACCAGATGACTCGATTAGAAAGACCGCACCGCCGCGATGCTGCGCCAGATTCCCCGTAAACGAGCATCCTGTCAGTTCAACATCTGAAATATCGCCAAGGGCACCGACGTGAAGTTGGCCAAAATCTGAGGCTCCGCCCCCGACACCTGAAAAGACACCGCCACCATCGACGGCCGTATTTCCAATGAAGTTGGTGATTTGGGCCGTGATAGCGCCACCCGCTACAGCGCCTCCCTGATGCGCAGAATTGCTTGACAGCTTGCAATTGAAAAGCTTGGTCCCCGCATCATCGAGATAGATTGCCCCTCCCCGTTCAGTCGCTGTATTTCCAATGAATTGGCATTGAGAAAAGTCACCCTCACCCTGCCCAGCGACCTGCCCACCAACATTAAATGCACCACCATCATGTGCTTGATTTCCCGACAGCGTGCTATTGGAAATGACGATATCGCCGTCCAAGGTGAAAATCGCCCCACCTTGGGACAGCGCCGCGTTATCGGAGAAGGTACAATTGTCTGCGTTGACAGTCGCTGACGGATCGACCGCCAGAACGCCGCCGTTATTGTCGGTGGACCAATTGGCCATCGTCAGCCCTTTAAGCATGAGATCCCCAGCGGCCAGAACGCGGAAGAGACGCAAATCACCAGCCGTCCCGGTCCCAAGTAGCGTGACAAGACTTCGATCGTCCGCACCAACAATGGTCAGATTGCCGGTAATTGCAAATGCCGAGTTATCCGCGGTCACGTCTCCGACCAAACTTGGTGAGATCGTCACAGGTCCATTTTCGGTCAACTGCGGATCGAACAGGATTGTGTTGGAGCCGCCGGTGTTATTCGCCGCCAGGATCGCTTCCCGCAGCGAAATTTTCCCGTCCGAACCAGGATGAGCCAACAGCGAGTTAATCGACGACGTGTCGCCGTCGTTCGAATTATCTGTCGTTGTGTTGACCGTAATTGTCGACAACAATCGCCGCCGTTCCAACTGTTCGACCATCAGGGGTCCAAACACGGATCGCGACCGACGCGGGCGGGCTTGCTTCGCTCCCCACTGTGTGAACCATTTCGCCCAACGGGAAAGAGGCCTGTTAACGATCATAGTTTCTTTCCCACTCGTTAAACGCGGATGTCAGATCCTCTGTCAGAACGCTTGCTTTCATTTATTGACGTGGACCACAAGCTAAAAAGGCCGTTGAGCCTCCAACGTCAACACCCGCCGACAGATTTGCATCACGCATGCCAAAGCTGGCAATTGCTGAGAATTTCGCCTGCCAAAAGCGGATTACTGCGGTTTTGAGAGTGGCCTGCGTCTGCTTATCCCCGTTCGGCCGACGAAATTTACACACGCGGCAAGTTTTCGACCACTTTGGCAGACCGGCGCCGCAAATCGGCGTCCAGCCGATTTCTTCGAGCATTGCCGAGCAAGACGTTTACGCAAAAAACTAAACTAGAAATGGCGCCTCGGATGACGTCAATTCCACCGCTGCGCTCCCGCTTCTCTGTGAGGCGCGGTTACACGATAATGACTACTGTTTTGTTTAACCCGCAGCCAGCGGCGCAGGCGAATCGGCGTTCAGCCGATTTCTTCGAACGTTGCCGAGCAACAAGACGTTTCCGTAAAAGCCAAACGACAAATGATGCCTCGGTTGACCTCATTGCCGCCGCTGCGTGCCCGCTTCTCTTCGAGGCGCGGTTAAACTAATGCAGACCGACGCCTACTTTTTCCCGATTCGGTACAGATGTGTCTGGCTTCTTAGCAACAACGACTCGTCCAATACAACGGGCGATGCCATCAATTGACCATCCAGTTGATTGACCGCGACCTCTTCGTATTCCCGGCCTGGTTTCAAGACGGTTGATTTCCCTTCCTGGCTTAAGAAATACAATTTCCCGTCGGCATACAGCGGCGATGATGAATATTTTCCCGAAATCCGCCTGGTCCAGATCTGATCGCCGGTCAGTGCATTGACGCATGTGGCGACTCCTTGATCTGAGACATAATAGAGCTGGTCGCTGACCAGAACGGGCGATGGCATGGCGGGGATTTGTTTTGTTACTTTGAATTTCACGTGGGTTTGCGACACGTCCCCCTGACCATCCAGACCAATCGCCCAAAGTTGAGGTGACATGAACCCGGTGCAGATATAGGCCATCCCATGTCCCACCACGGGACGTGGCACGTTGGAAAACCCGTCACCATAACGAACTTTCCAGATCTCGTACCCGTCACGAGGATCGTACGCGACAACCCATTGAGCGCCGGGAATGATCACCTGATCCCGTCCGTTGACGGTCACCTGCAACGGTGTGCTGAATGACTTGTGCATTTCATCGACGTCGCCCGAAAGAGGTGGGCGTTTTGTCTTCCAGACTTGCTCGCCAGTCAGTTTGTTCAAGGCAATCACGTACTGTTGCTCGGTTCCATCACAGGGAACGATGAATAATTCACCCGAAATAATCGGCGAACTGCCGGGGCCGACGGAGTGCTTTGACGGAAGCTGTTTCTTCCAGAGAATCGTGTTCGATTCGGTATCAACGCATGCCGTTCCCAATTCTCCGAAATGACAGTACAGCAGGTTCCCGTCCAGGACAGGCGACGGTGAGGCAAAGCTGTTCAGCGAATGAATCGGATCCAGGTCGGTCAGCTTAAAGAGCTCGATATTCTGTTTGATATCGCCGGTAACGGCATCAAAGCCGATTGCCCGCAGTTCGACGGATGATAAGAGACTCATCTCTTTGGCGAGTGGATTCTTTGCCAGCTTCTTCTCGCGAGCTTCGGCTAACTCCTTTTCACTTAACGGAAACTCGACGGCGGTCGTCACCCAGATGGTCGGTCCAGCAAAGACCGGTGACGACCAACCTCGCCCTGGGATCTTTGTTTTCCAGATGATGTTTTCGGATTCGCTCCAGGTGGTCGGCAGGTTTTTCGCTTCAACTTGCCCCTGGCCATTCGGGCCACGAAATTGACGCCATTCGTTCGCGGAAATTGCCGTGGTGAAAGAAATCAAGACCAGTGCGATCAACGTGATCAAGAATCTCATGGGTAAGCCCTTACGAATCGAAGGTCGAATCTGTTTTGCAAAAAACACGCAGGACACGTTTCAGAAACCAGCCGATTTCACCCCCGCACACGAAGCATACGATAGGTGGCAAAACAAAAAAAGAAAGGCAATCGAACAACTCAAACCGAGTTGAGTTCGGTCATTGATAGTACGGTTTGGATTCTTGCTTCCGGCTTCCCGTTGCGAGCAACGCCGGGAAGGGTCTTTTTTCGGACATCACTTCGAAGTACATTTTGACACTCGGCACCCCCCGCCGAAACAGCGCCAAATCGCAGGTCGAGAGGTATCATTCCAGCGACGATTGACAGAATGTCTTTGCAAGATTCTCTTACAACCGAAATATCATATCATTTCGTGATCCAATGCGGCAAACAGACGCACTCACTGCAAATACAGGGACATTGTCCGATGAGCAAAGTAGTGCACAATGGCAGTCGGTACATGCGGTTTATCAAGCTGTTGCTCGCGCTCGTCCTCATTGGCGGTTCCGCAATCTTTTTTGTCACGAGGGATACGTCACCCGAAGCCAATGCGATTTCAATCATCAAATCGCATGGCGGCGAGCTCGTCAGAGAAAACGGGTTTCCCGACAGTCCGTTGGTGCGGATTGTTTTTAATAGTAACCGGAATCCACTTTCTGATCCTCGAAGTCGATCGGGCCTGCGGCCAGCCACCCCATCGGGTCTGATTGAGAGCGTCAAGGCAATCCACAATCTGACACAGATCCATACTTTGACGGGGCTCAATTTCCTCAACGCGGATGTCTCGAACGACGTGTTGAAAGAGGTCGGCGAACTCAACCACTTGACGTCGCTGGTTTTTAACGGAAACAATGTCACCGATGCGGGGATTTATCATCTTTACAACTTGAAAAACCTGTCCCATCTCAGTGTCCATTGCAAATACGTCTCAGACAACGGGATGAAAAACATCGGTATCTTCAAAAACCTTACCAGCCTCGACTTGAGCGGGACGCAAGTCTCAGATGGGACCTTGAAGGAAGTTCGACAATTAGAAAACCTGACATCGCTCGATCTGGATCGCACTCAAATTACAGATGAGGGATTGAAGTTTGTAGCCGAAATCAAAACGCTGAAACGCATTTCACTGAACAACACAAATGTTTCGGGTGCAGGAATCAAAGAACTCCGAAATTTAAAAGGCATGACATCTCTCTCGATCGGTCAAGCGTCGATTACGAACGAGGGATTAAAGGAGTTAATCGAACTTCAAAACCTGGAAAAGTTACAAGTCAACCAAACCAATATCTCCGATGACGGATTGACAGAAATCGGCAAGCTGGAAAACCTCACATTGCTGAATCTCAATAAAACAAAGGTGACAGGTGCCGGATTGGTGAAACTCAAATCATTAAAGCAGCTGAAACTTCTCTTTCTCTCTGACATTTCGCCGACCGACGCTGGTGTGACAGAACTCAAAAGGTCGCTGCCAAATCTCGATGTTCAATTTCTTGGACAATGAGTGGGCGAAATCCACACGGGTTTATCCAACCTGAAACGTTAGCCCGACGAGCAAACGAGGGATCTTTTTCTCGCGTCGGATAACTCGAAATCGTCGCCAACTCGCACAAGCGAGGACTCTTCTCCATTGAACGACACAGTTACTGTTTCGGCGATTGCGCCGGGCAATATGGCCGTTGCTGAAATTGTATTCCGAGATAGTTGTGATTCGTCCCTCGCTTGGGCGTCGGGCTAATGAATAATTGTCAGGCTAACGGATCAGATGCGGGATGAAACGGCTCAGATTGTGCGTAATCGGGTTTTCGTCCTCGCGAATTCCCAGTCCGCAGGCGGTGTCACCGACAATCCAACTGCCGAGAACGGCGAAGCTGTTGCCTGACTGCATCAACGGATGGTATTTCTGGTAGACCGCAGGTTGGCCTGAGTAGGGACCATCGGTCTCACGCTCGATTCGGCCTCGCTGGACCAACTGAATGTTACTCCCCTCCCGTGCGAGAATCGGTTTACGAACGTAGTCACCGCTCAGCGGTTGCCATGAGGCGGGCAGCAGGTATTCGCTCTCAGGAAACAATTCCCACAATACGACCAGCAGTGCTTTATTGGAAAGCAGCATTTTCCAAGGAGGTTCGATCCAGCGAGTGGGAGCCGTCAGCAGTCGTGGCGCGAATGGTTCGTTCAACATCCATTCCCACGGGTACAGTTTAAACAGACAATCGATCGGTAGATTGCGCTCGTTAACGAACGTGTTGTGACGCGAGTCATAGCCGATGGCTGACATGGGGAGGTATTCGGTGGTCAGCCCTGCCTGTGCTGCGGTGTCTCTTAAGTACGTGACGTTGCCAAAATCTTCTTCGTGGTCGTCAGTTGCCGCAAAAGTAATCTGCCCCAGCCCCTGCCAGTCGGCCCACCGGGTGATTAACTTCTCGTGAATAATGTTGAACTGATCGCAGCGAGGATGAACTGCATCCAGCCATTCCCATTGGATAACAGATGCTTCGAATAAGCCCGTTGGCGTGTCGGCGTTGTATTCGAGCATTTTCGGCGCGGACCGACCGTCCCAGGCGAGATCAAACCTTCCATAAAGCGTCGGTTGGTCGTGATCCCAGCTTTGACGAATCCAGTCGTGAAACGCTGAGGGAATCTGGAATTCATCGAAACGGTTTTGATCCATCACAACTTGAACCGCCTTAAGGCACATGTCGTGCAGGCAATTTGTGGCGAGTTCCAGATCTTCAATCTCGTTTTTGGAAAACTCGTACCAGCCAGCCTCATCCCAATACGGCTCGTTATCGATCGTATGAAAGGTGAATCCCAATTCTTCGACGTCGCGGCGCCAGTTCGGTCGAGGTTCGGCAGTGATCCGGCGCATCAGCTTCCCCCCGATAAATGAGACCCGGTTCCGCCGAACCCGCCTCGCGAAATGCCAGCCCCGGTCGAATGCGGAACCGAAGCACCGCCGCCCGCCGACCCGGCCATCGGATGCCCTGATGGTGTACTTATTGGTGCCGACGTCGGACTTGGTGGTACGGAATTCTGGTATCGATTGGAGGAACCGCCAAAAAAATACGGGATGAACGATGTTCGGTGGCGATAATAGTGGCCTGTCGAGTTCGGCGTTGGCGTCAAATTGGAACTTTGGGCATTTGCGTTTTCTGCATCACCCTCATTCTGCGAAACGACGAATTCCTCATCCTCCCCTTCGTTTTGGTCGGGGGAAGCACGATTCAACTTGCTTGCAGTAGCGACACTGGCCGGAATTGGTTTCGGAGGCTCACTTTGAGAACAACCAAACGCAGCCATCGAGGGAACCAGCAGTGTTAACGCGACTTTTGAGCTTCGTTTCATGTTGCGCTCTTTTCATTTTTTCGTAGTGGAGGTTTCCAGCCTCCACCAATAATTTCCATCAGCGGCTGGATGCCACTGCAACTTTTCTTGGGTTGGGCGTTCAAATTTCAAAATTGGCCGTTGGGGGCAAGCTGGTCACGATATTGGCTTGATCGGCCATTTTTGAAATTTGAACACCCGCCCCCCTCTTCGAAACGAATCCAATCAAACGACGCCATCATCAGTGCATCGAGTTAACGACAATCAAGCTCAACCCAAGCAGCATGGCTGCCACAACAATTGCCACGGCGATGTTTCGGTCTTCCAACTGTTTCTCGATGTCCAGCCGCCTGGTGATGATTTCAAAGGCCTTGAACCCCAACAGCATCAATGCCAGGCCGAGCAACCCAAATGAAGCAGTTCCAATCAGTGCCGACCAAAGTCCCGAAGAGTCCGAAGGAATGGATGCCAGGAGATTTTGACTTCCAATATAAGCGTTGAGCATCGATTGAGTCTTTCAATAGATTCATAAAAAGGGAAATCGAATCCCTGAAGGATAACGTCGTCCGACTCATTTCGGATCATTCGAATGAAAGTAGACAAAAGTTTTTTACCATGAATCGCACGAACCCTGTGAATAAGAGGGGAGATAAATCCAAAGTCCCTGAGGGATGGCCCGATGTCTGCCTTTGTTATCAGCAAGGGAAAACGACCTCGATATTGGAAATGTCATCCCAACGGGACGGCCAGAAGGCAGACTCAAACAAACCAAGCAATGCCGAAAAATGTAGCCACTTTTCCTGGTCATATTCGTCAGATTCGTGCGATTCGCGGTCAAACCTCTTCGTCGTCAATCAGGGACCGCTGAGGATAAAGTACGTTGGTGAACGAACTCACTTTTGAACATATTGAGATTTCTAATCAAATTTGTTTCTGGTGAAATGGTCAACAGGGCATTTTATTTGACGGTTCCGAAATCGGCTCTGCAATAGAAGTCAGCAGGATGATGAATCAACAGTGCCCGATGACCCGGTGGTAGAATCGCGATTTTCGAAATTTGAATACACGACCCTCGCACGATGTTTGGCCGCGAGTCTTTTCACACCGCTCCTCGTTAGCAAAGGATGTTCGAATGAATGATCGCCAGACTCGTCGATCTGCGCTGCAATCGATCGTTTCCAGTGCATCGACTTTCGCGGTGTCGTCGTCGTTCCTATTGGCCCAGGATCGCAATAAGACCCAGCGTACGGCAAAACAATTGCCGATCTCGGGAGAACCACACACGGACCTGGCACCGTTTGACGAAATGATGATTCGCTTTGCTCAGGAACATCAGGTTCCCGGAGCGGCACTCGCGGTGACGCGGAATTCAGGCCTGATCTACGCACGAGGGTTTGGTTGGGCAAACGTTGAATCAAAGCGTCCGGTGGAACCAGATTCGCTGTTTCGAATTGCCAGTGTCTCAAAGCCCCTGACAGCAGTCGCCGTTTTACAGCTTGTTCCCCGTTCGAAACTCGATAACCGAGTGTTTGATATCCTGCCCGTCAAAGATTGGCTGCCAGCAAATCACGATCAGCGACTGGCATCGATCACGATTCGACAACTGCTGCACCACACTGCCGGCTGGGATCGCGACAAATCATTTGACCCCATCGGGCGTCCACATCAGGTTGCACAGGTGCTGAAGCATAAGCTTCCCGTGGGGCCGAAAGAGGTTGTCCGTTTTTCGCTGACGCTACCACTCGATTTCGACCCCGGAGCTCGCTTTGCCTACTCGAACATCGGCTATTTGTTGCTCGGCAGATTGATCGAACATCTCAGCGGGATGAGCTACGAAGCCTACGTGCAACAACATATTCTGAAGCAATTAGACGTGACACGCATGCAGTTGGGACATGCATGGAAGGGAGACCTGTCAAAGGGTGAAGTCCATTATTACGACCCCTTGAACCGTAGCGGGCCTGCCGTCAACGGACCAAGATTAAATGTCAAAGTTCCCTTCGTCTATGGTGCTGAAAATATTGAAGCGTTCGAGGCACACGGTGGCTGGATCGCATCGGCCGTCGATCTCGTAAAGTTCGCGAGTGCGTTTGACCATCCAGAATCGTCAAAGTTATTAAAACCAGATGAGATTACCGAAATGTGGACTTGTCCTGCTGGAGCAGCAGGACACGAGGCGGACGGTCAGCAGAAAGCCGCATACTATGCGTGCGGCTGGAACGTCCGGCCGGTCGGCAACCAGGGGCGGGCCAACACGTGGCATACGGGTCTGATTGCTGGGACTTCGTCTTTACTCGTTCGTCGTCACGATGGCCTCAATTGGGCTGTCCTCTTCAATACCGACCGCGACCAAAACAAAAAAGTCCTGGCGGATCTGATCGATCCCTTAGTCCACCAGGCCGCCGACGCCGTTCAACGCTGGCCCCAACGTACGATCACGATTTAAGAAATCCACACCATGCATTCTCCTGAAATTCCTCTCTCCCAAAAACAAAATCACCAAGTCAATGGGACATCAACGAAATGTCCCTCGCTACGGCGCCAACCAACGGACCGCGTTTTCCACAATTTGTAATGTTTCTGGTTGCTTGAAAACATCAAACGTTTCGTGGCCTGGCCTGAAGTAGAACAGTCGGCCTTTGCCAATCTTCCAGATGCTTCCACTGCGGAATCGTTCGCCAGCATCCCAACGTTCTTCGAAAACAACTTCATCCGGGGCTGGAACATGAAATGGTTCGTCGTACATCTCGGTATGGGGGATATCGAATTGTTTCGGAATTCCTTTTGCAATCGGATGGTCGGTGAGCAGCGTGTTGACGTGACTCGGCTTGCCATCACCACGATAGGCGGGGAAACAACAGTTCGGCAGATTGACCTTCAGTAGGATCGTTCCACCGGGCTGAGTGATTTTTTCCACGTTCGGTGTCAACACGGCATCTCGCTTGGGCTGGCCGTATTTCTCAGGTCGAATCGCATCGACTTTCGACGTCTTGCGTTCTTCGGGGGTGAGAGTCGCAAGCGCGTCCGCGATCGCTCGTTCGTTCATTGCCTCGATAAAAGGGATCGACCAGTGCGCGGAATGAAGCGAGATCATAGAGAGTTTTCCCTGCTTGATTCTTTCGACCAGTTGCTGACCCGCTTCAATCTTAACCTCACGATGTCGAACATGACCCCACCAGATGAGAACATCGCAGTCATCGAGCGTTGCTTTCGAAAGTCCCTGCTCGGGGTCGTCAAGGCGAACCGATTTGACTGTCAGGCCCGGTCGCTGCTTCAAAAAGTCGGAAATCGCGTTGCCTAGGAAGTTTTCGTAAGCCTGCTTTTGGGCCGGTTGCTGTTCGTCCCAGACGACGACCCTGATTGGTCGCGTATTCTCATCGGCAATTGCCGATGTTAACGCACCTAGAAACAACAGGCATCCCGTCGTCATAACAAATCTTCGAACCATGAGACTCTCGCTGAAAGTTAGAAGTGAAATACTTAGATCCGTGATTCCAGCCGAACCGTGTTATACAGTCGGGCCAATACTGATGACGAGTCATCAAGGTTGACATTTTTTGCCGAATAAAAAATGGCAAGAGACAAGCCTTCGCAAGAACCTTAACCCGAGCGTCACAGCATCTTGCACAGGCTAAAGCCCATGCTGAAAAAACGGACGAGCCCGTCGCAAGAGGTTTACTCATCTTGACTGAACTGCCTGTTCTCGATACCTTTCCGGCGCTCTGGACCCAATGAAATTATCTCCAATACTGACAAATCACGATCGGTCCACGGATGTGAGGCAAGGACGCCGATGGCCGGGTTTCATACACACATCACCGTGAGTACGCTTGTTGGCGTCGGGTACGCCTATGTCGGTACGTCTGTACTGGGTTTGCCTCTTTCGACTTGTGCGATTGGTGGCGGGCTTTGTGCCATTTGCGGGATTATGCCCGATCTGGATAGTGATCACGCTGTCCCTGCCCGTGAAACACTAAGCTTCCTGGCGGCTGTTGCACCGATGCTACTGTTTTACCGGTTCCATTATGAAGGGCTGGCGACCGAACACATCATGCTGTTTGGCGCTCCGCTCTATCTCCTGATTCGATTTGGCTTCGGCGAAATGCTGAAAGTGTCCGTACACCGAGGGATGTTCCACAGCATTCCCGCTGCCATGATTGCGGGCCTGATCGCTTATGTAATTTGTGACACGGGTGTAAGTCTCGGTCGTAGTTACAAAGGGGTTGGAGCTGTGATTGGCTATATGGTTCACCTGATTCTGGATGAGATTTGGGCAATCGAAATACAAGGCCGACATCTACGTCTGAAGAAGTCGTTCGGCACGGCGATGAAGCTATTCGGAAATGTTCGCAGTGCGAACACCGCAACTTGGGGATTGTTGACCGGCATGTCGGTTTTCGCGGCGAACGATCATGGACATCCTGAAGTAGCTGCTCCATTCCAACGTATCAGTCCCGGTCAGCTTGAGCCAATCGATACTGCGGAACAACCGAATCGAGTCCGCATGACCTCCCACCAGCAAAGACGCTCGACGTCTATGATCCGTCGACAAGCAGAGCCAGTTCAAAACAGCCAGGACAACCTGGATTGGCGATGACAACGGCAAACCCCTCCCGGATTTTTGAAATATTAACCCGCGTTACCTTCTATTTATCAGTTTTATAACTCACGGCAATTCGGGTTTACGAAAAGAAGGATTGAGAACATGGCGGCATTGGGTGGGGTTACCGCATACGACGGAGTGATGGCTCTGATCGTATTATTTGCCACGGTACACGGCTACTGGAAAGGAGCCACCTGGCAGATCGCGCCGATCATGTCGCTGGTGCTGGGCTATATGGTCGCAATGCCAATGTCGGTCACAACGGCTCATTATTTTGGTGATCCGCCACAGAACCGTTTGTTCGCTTTAGTCACTATTTACATCGGCGTTTCGATGGTGGTTTATCTTCTGGTTCGCTCGTTTCGAGAAGGGATTGAAAAGGCCAAATTGACTGAGTTTGATCGTCACCTCGGTGCTTTGCTCGGTGCATTGAAGGGTATCCTGCTGACCTTGGCGATCACCGTAATTCTACTCATCTATTCATCAATGGCTCGCGATTTGATTTTGAAGTCGGAAAGCAGTTCCATTGCCGCTAAGATTATCAACGCGGTGTATCCGATCCTGCCAAAAGCAATGCACGATATCCTTAACCCATATTTACAGCAGCTTAATCGCGAGCTCCCTCTTAATCTGAACTACAGCGACAATGATGGTCAGATCAATAACTCGATCCTGCCTGAGAAGCGGTCGCCACTAACTCCTACAAATACGAGCGCGCGACGAACCTCGTTCGATCAATTTGCACCTGAACCCCGTCAAAGCCTGATTTCTGATGAGGAAGACGACGATCAGGGATATCCCGCAGCTCAGCCACCTCGTCGGCTATCAGCCCCAACGGACGATTTCGATACTCGCTTCAACCGACGCCGGGATTCCGCCAGCCGTGTTGTGCCACGATATCCATCAGTCGATCAGTTTGATGATCGTGATCCTCCACGACCGTCGAAGCGAGCAATGGTTCCCGTTCCCGTCGAGGAAGATGATCCATTCGTGCCAGCTGATCGAAACCGTTATTCACAGCCGCCGGTGTCGAGATAAGCTATTTTTCTATTTACCCCAAGCTGCTTTCGCAAAGGCTTCAAGGTCGTCGTATTTATTAATCCAGGTCGTGTACATGACTCCACGAACTGTCTTGAGGCCATTGCCTTTCTTAATCCACGGAACGATGCTCATCGGGTCGCCATCGTAGTATCCAGCCAGGATCTGCGGGCAGCCTAGTTTTTCGAAAAAGGCCAGACTTTCACTGGCTTTTTCAGAGTTCCAATTGAGAATAGTGATCCCTGATTCGAGACCTTCCCAAGAACCTTTTAAACTGCCGTTGACAAGATAATATGGGCTATCAACCGCATTATGATGCGGATCGAACATGTCATTCCATGTGCACAATCGGGCTTTCGGATTGATAGCCCTGACTAACTTAACCGTCTGTCGCATGTTGTCCGCGAGAGCCTGTCCTGCGGTTCGATTTTCACTGCGAATGGCGGCCCCCCAATTGCCAATTCGGATTTCATCGTGAGACAACATGTAGCTTTTGGGAGACAGTAAATTCTCGACACTACGGACCTGTTTGTCGACGATTTTGAATACGTCTGCATGATTGAGAGCGGCAGGGACCTGGCCCTCATAAATTGTCGCGGTGTGAAAGTAACTGACCTTTAGCTTAGCACCATCCGCAATGCGGCTACCCGAGGGAATTGTTAATCGGGGAGGTTCGTGAAAGACCTCGTATTCACCCTCCCACGGGACGTTTCCTAAGCGAGGATCGGCCAGTTTTAAGAAGTCTTTCCCTTCTTCATAAGGCTTACCATTTTCATCAGCGACAACCAAGGGACAGTCATTGCGGCGTAAAAGATTGACAAACGGAACCTCTTCCAAACGCACGTCGTCGATCCAGATCTTACCTTTCGTTCCACCCCAGACGCCGCAGTAGAAAGTAAATTCGTCGCTGTCTAATGAATTGAAGACCGAATGGTGCAACGTCCAGTCTTGGATTGGTTTGACTCCGACAAACGAATGGGAAAGCGTCCGGCCGGCTGCATTGATTGCCATCAGACGCACTTCATTGGATTTTTCGAATCTCTCTGTCTTGACCCACATTGATGCGTGATACTGTCGCCAGGCATTGCCCTTTACCTTATGAATCAGCCGACCAAGCCCATTCTTTGGTCCTGCCGTTGAAAGCTGCTCAAACCGCAAAGATGCTTCTCCAGAATGCTTGACCTTGGTGTCGATGAAGCTCAGCGACCCCGGGCTATCCTGGTAATCCCAACCCAACGCTTTGTCCTTGTTGAATTTTTCAAAACCACCCTCTGCCAGTGGTTTCCATTGGGTATCGACAATCGCACTCCCTTTGCTTATGACCATCGGAAGTTCTTTGACCGGAAGCTCTTCCGCAAGGTTCGGATTGTGAGCCAGAATACCATTGCTATATCCGAATGGAGCAACAGCCGGGATAATTTCGAGACCTAGCTCGTCCGCCAAACTGCGTACGGTCGTCACGTTTTTAAAATAACGATCAACAACCCGGTCGAGGACGTGGAATTTGTAGTCGGCGAACAAGATTCCGTTGTATCCTGCTGCCTTGGCCCGACGAAGAATGGACAACGCATGTTCGGGCTCACCCTCTCCCTGAAGGTTGACCGCCAGATAGACCCAGCGATCAACGAACTTTTCCACAGGCATCGCTTCTTGCGCCATACCAATTACATCAAACATCAAGCACAGTACGGCTGCGATCAATCCCACAAACACGGACATCCGTCTACGACAAACGCAAACGTCTTGCTGGTTGGTCGATCTACGGTTTACTGAATGTTGAGAATTCATTGTCGCGATTCCTGTTGATTCTCGAGTACTGTTCGCCGCATTGATCCAAATCGCGACCATCATCGTTCATAAAGTTCCAGCGGCAATCCATCCGGGTCTGCAAAGAACGTGAATCGTTTACCTGTATGCTCGTCAACACGGACTTGTTCCGCTGCGACTCCTTGATTCTGAAGCTCCACGACCGCTTTATCAACGCTTGGAACCTCAAAGGCTAGATGCCTCAGTCCACATGCTTCGGGGTAACTTAATCGCACAGGAGGATTGGAAAATGAGAACAGTTCGATTTGCACTCCATCCGGCAACCGTAGGTCGAGTTTATAGGAGTTACGCCGCTCTCGATATATTTCTGAAACAATTTCAAGGCCCAGAACTTGCGTATAAAAGTGTTTTGACTTCGCATAGTCAGAGCAGATGATTGCAACGTGATGCGTCCGTAGAATCTTCATAGGGTCTATTTTTCGTTCAGGAGTTCTTCGATCCGTTTGCGAAAGAATTCTTCGCCAGTAGCACCCTTCCAATTCAATTCACCGTACCACCAGTTTCGTACGCGACCTTGTTTATCGATCAAGTAGACACTGGGCCACATATCATTGGCCCACGCTTTCCAGTTCTGAGCCGATGCATCAAATGCGACGGGGTATTCGATTTTTCGCTCGTTAACCTGCCGTTTCAAATTTTCGAGCGATCGCTCAGATTCGGTTTCCGGAGTGTGCATACCAACAATCGTTAAACCGGATTTCGCGAACTTTTCATTCCACGAATCGTAATGTGGCAGGTTACGAATGCAATTGATACATCCGAACGCCCAAAAATGTACCACGACAACTTTTCCGCGTAACTGCTGCAAGGTCAAAGGCGATGAGTTGATCCAGGCAGAGACATCACGCAATTCAGGAGCCACGCATCCGACTTTAGTGACTCGATCCAAATCGAACGGCTTGCCGAGAAGTTGACTCAATTGCGTCTGCTGTTGAGCGGTCAAGACATCAGCAAATTTTTTTGATTCCGCCTTAAGTTGCCTGTTCCGAGCCGACTCCTGATTGGAAGCGGATAAACCGGCAATTGTCTTTTCGTTTTCCTCTCGTAGACGCGGTACATCTGCCAACAGGGTTCGTATCCGCGAGACTTGATCGCTTGAGAGCTTCAAACGTTCGGCCATTTCGGGAGTGACTACAGCTTTCCAGTTGCGTGACTGCAACATAATCTGGTCGAAGCGATCAAGCTGAGACGAATTCAGTTCGAGCTTGAGGCTTCGCCGTAAATTCGTCAGAAGCGTTTCAAGCTCGGTTGAGCAATCTTTGACAGGGACATCGCGCAGTCGCCAGAATGATTCATCGACCTGAGCGATTGCTGCTTGTACCCCATTAATTTGTTTTGCGTCGAGTCCAAGCTCAACCTGAACAGCCGGATCGCGTATCAGTCCTAATGTGAGAAATGGAACCGCCGGAATTTCAGGCTGCGCATTATCAGCAGATTGTTTCGAGGCTGTCTTCGCTGCGGTCTTGGGCGGTGCTGCAGATGTTGTCAGTACACCACCACACGCGATTCCAATCACGACGACACCCGATATAGTGATCAATTTAGCTGTTGGAATTCTCATGAAATGTAGCCTTTTTCTTAAAACAATCAGGGCTGATTATCGATTAAGGACAACGCCTACGCCCTTATGTGCCCACAACTTCGCGAAAACACGAACGAGCATGGCTGACCAGAATCCAACCACCTTTGCTTTCCACAGCAATCAATGCGTTTCAGCAATCCTTTGAAGCCGCCCCTTCCAATAAACGAGCTAATGTGTTGTTGATTCCTGATCGGTTCCCTGGAGAAAAATGACGGGGCTGGATTTGATGTAAACTCTTTGACGAGATTGTCAGGGTCGTTGATTGTCTAACGTCTTCAAGAAATCAACAGTGTAGATGCTTAACAAAAAATTTTGTTACAGTTTTTCCAAGATTTATTCGCGAAAGAGCAACCTGCAGTTCTCACGAATTCGTGAGATTAAGACCCCGAATTGAAGCCCGACCCAAGCTTTGTCGGCAAGCGTCAAAACGGGGCCGGCCTCTCGCGAATTAATCGACACGAACTGCCGTAATAATTGGATGAATACCGGTTAGCTCATACTCGCATTCAATCACACGAAAGCCACTCTTGGCGAGGATACTGGACAGGTACTCGGCGTTGCGCTGATAGTGTCGCAGGCCAAATACTCGGGCAAAAAAACGACCTGTACCATACTTGTCAACGAATCCGTGAGTGACAATGCTACCACCGGGAACCATCGCGGTTCGAACGGCGTTAAGCATCTCAACAAGCTGTGTATCGTCCAAGTACTCAATAATCCCGACAAGCTTTGCAATATTGACGCCAACACCGGGTAGTGAGTCTTGGATTCGCCGTGCGTCTCCTTGAATAAACTGAACTCGATCAAGCAGTCCGAGGTTTGTGGCAAGTGCTTGACCAAAAGGACGGGCATCTTCATCAAGGTCAATCAAGTACGCAGACATGCGAGACGGGGCGATTTTGGAATCGGACATCGCAGTCTGAAGAAGTCGACCGGGACCGGCTCCAATTCCCAGTAATGTGATGTGACCAACCGAATCGAGCTTTCGAATCAATCCAGCGAGTCGTTCGATAACGATCTTTTTTCGATTACGAGCAGCCATAGTGATGGGATTGTCTGCCAAAGCCTGTCGATCGAGCCAGTCGACAGGTAGCGCATTCTTGTAAACAATTTCCATCGACCGCCAGCCTCCTGGTCGGAGGAATGACTCTGCAATTAATGGACTCCGACTTGTTTTCAGCAAGGCCCTCAAAAGAAGACATGGAATCAGATAGTTCTTACCAGGATTTGTGATAAAGTACCCAAATCGTTGCATGACTGAAGGGGCTTCGAACGACTGTTCGCCGAGTCCCGGCAGCCGAATATCGGGCACGGGGCTTGTTTCGCAAGCCCCTGCGGAAACGACAGTCTCAGTCATCCAATTCTCCTTCTCTTGAGGAACTCGGCGTTCGAAGTGGTACTAAAGTTCCTCGGGTTCATGGAGCGGTAGATCCTAGCAAACCGCTTGTAGCGGCTTACCACATTCTATGTGTATTTCACTTGATCGCGTGTCCGAACAATTCATTCGACTTCTGACACGGTCGAATGACCAACTGATCATAAAGAGATTTCCTGCCCGTCCCAATCAAGTCGAGTAGAACTGCGGAATAAATCAACCACGCATTTTTGGGGGTATCACATTTTTCATCAATCTAAAATACAATTCGCCGCGACCCTCGAATGGCTCGAAAACGGGAAACGAAATCCGATATATTGACTCACCCGATATACTTCATCGGTGACCTTTTTCCAAAAATTTTTCGGGCCTGTCCCTTTTGATCTAGAAGTGAATTATTATGCCTGAGTCTTCACCACAATTAGAGTATGCGCGTTTGATCAAATCTCAGAGAGTCGGCTTTCTAGGAACTCTTCGCGACGGAAGCCCAACTGTCTCGATGGTTCCATACGCTGAGACCCATGACTTGTCGTCTTTCTTAATTCACATCAGCGGATTGGCCCAACATACTCAGGATATTACGCACAGTTCACGAGTTGGCTTGATGATTGCAGAACCGGATGATGGTTCTCGAAATCCTCAAACTCTGGCACGAGCGTCGATAAAGGGGAATGCCGTTATTGTCCCGAGAAACTCGAGCAACTACGCGGAGTTGGCGGACTTATATATTAAAAATTTTCCCGACTCGGCGATGACGTTTTCCCTTGGTGACTTTGAACTCTATCGGATCGAGGCCAAATCCGCTCGATTCGTTGCAGGCTTTGGTAAAATCTTCAATTTCGGACCTGTCGATTTCCTTGAGGCAGCGGCAATTCACGCAAAAAGCCACTCATGATATCTTGAATCATTATCAACAGCATCGTTTCAACGTTGCCATGGAAATTAAAAAGTCTTAACCTCAACTCAACCGCGAATGTGACCATTCTCCTGAATCAGTCGAACAGAAAAGTCAAAGCAAGAAGCGGAATTAAAAATCGCAAACGCCAGGCGGAAAACCCCGCTGAGAAGAAATTTTACGCATGAGCGTTGGCCAATCAAGCCCCTTTGGCTAAAGCCAAGGCACCGTGAACGACAACACTTTCACCAAGTTCCGCAGGAACCAGTCGGTACGAGTCTTGCAATGGTGGAAAGACGAATTGCCGGACCGCAGATCGCAATGGAGCGAAAAAGATCTCTTCACCGACGAGAGAGACACCCCCGCCAACAACCACGACCTCAGGAGCGACAAGTGTAATCAACTGGGCAATCCCCCAACCGAGCACGTTTGTGGCAGACACATACTGGTCACGTGCTAATTGATTACCAGCCATCGCCGCCTCACCAATCGCTTTCGTGGTGAGTTTCTGAAAGTCGCCACCACAGCGTTCGCGAAAGTCGCGGAAATCCCGGGTCGATTCACCTGCTTTCTGAATAGACTCAAGCCGAATTCGGGTAGCGATAGCGATTCCCGGTCCTGCCGCCTGTGCTTCAATTGTCTGGGAGTATGACATTGAATGGAGACCGGGTCGCAAGTGACCAATTTCCGCAGACGCCGGACGATCCGTTCCGTGAATCTTGCGATCAAAAACCAGTCCACCGCCGATACCGGTACCAACGGTGACGTAGAACACACTTCGCGAATTACGTCCCGCACCAAAACAAGCTTCAGCTAAGGCCGCGACGTCGCAGTCGTTTCCGAGTTTCGTTGGGACTCCAAGTTCCTGCTCGGTCCATTCGCTTAGCGGAAATTGGTCCCAACCTGGAACCTGGTGACTCGTTTGAACGATCCCTCGCGACCCAAAAATTGGTCCACCGAATCCGTACGCCGCGCGTTCGATACGGTGCTTCGCTACTAATTCAAGACCAACTTTTCGAATCTGATCCCGGATCCCCTGGCCCCCACGTGCGATTTCGACGTCGAGCCGCTCGAACGCTACGAAGTCAGAACCGTCACCGTGACCAACCCCGAGTTGAAGCTTGGTGCCACCGATTTCGATTCCCAGAAACATGCTCGTTTGGTCCTTGAGACTCACTGAAATTGACGCGTCAGTTGAGTGACGCGAGGTTCAACTTACTGACGACTCGGTGTCGTGTATGATCTGCTGTATCAACGGTCAGGCGAATCTAAAACCGGCGACAATCTCAACAATATTGATGGGGATCAGTTTGCTTGCTTCGCAAGTTGCACTGATTGAGAAGCATCCGAAGTTGCCACAGGCTTTTTGTTCAGTTTGGCAATTCCGTTCATGGGCTTGTTGGTGACGATTTGCATTCGAACACGTGGCACAACAGCCTGTGCGGTCACCTGACGGTCTCGTTGAAAGGCCTGAGGCTCGACTTCCTTCACGTTTGTTGTCCCTTTTCCGCTTGCACCATCGGCCTTGGGGTCACTCTTTGGTGGCAGTTCGATAGTTGGCTTGCGCCTTTCTTCTTCTGTTTCTATCTCAATGCCTGGAGCCGGCCCACGATTAATTGGCGGCTCGAAATTGTTTGGGTTTGCAGTTCCCGATTCGAGCGTCATTTTCTTGGGACGAGCTGGAACGTCTTCCTGATACGTTCTTGGAGTGGGGCTGAATTGTTCGGGCAGGTAGTCTTGGTGCTGTCGCTTAAGAAATTTTTCATCCTGCTTCTGGCGGTGATCAAGTTCCTCCAGCTTCCGCTCCAGGTCGTAAATCTTACGACTCTCTTCCCGAGAAACGTTCCCTGTTTCAGGCGTTGGCCCACCGACGACAGATGATCCGTAACCAGCCGTTGTGGAATTGGAACTACAGCTTGAGCAACTCGACCCGGCCGAGCAATTACCTGATCCGCAGGAACTGCACCCAGAAGGGACATAACTCGCCTGCTGATTGCACGAATTGCACGAGCTGCAACTGTTTCCGTAGGAACCATAACTGGCCGTTGACATCGGAACGTATGCGGCTGACATCGGCGCGTAAGCTGTTTCATACGGAGCGTAATTAGCTGTCATGGGAGCATAACCGGCGGTCATTGGAGCATAACCATTAGTTGGCCGCATGCTACCAACCGGGCCGAAGATTGCATCATACATCCAAGGGATAACCCCGGCGTGACTTTCTTGAGGTGCCAATATTTGGGCACTCAATCCCGACGCCAATACGATTGCGAGCCTTAACATACGAGTCATGATGTCAAACACCTTCCTGCAGAATACCCGACCCCGACAGTCAACAGCGCCCGAAACTCCCTGACGCCGACTGCCTCAAAAGGCGGCTCCTGCCGCACTCTGGTTACGTCCAATAAATTCATAATTCTTTTTAACGCTCTCCACCGACCGATGTCAACGAGTGGAATTTGGATATCGAGAGAATTCTGGTTGTTTAGGCAATCAGTCACGAATTCTTTACCAGTAGCGCCGCTATTACCTCCCTCAGACCGAACCCGATTCACGTCAATCTAAAAGCAACACAGCCCGGTCGAAAGTTCGATCGGGCTGTGTTTTCTAAACATCGATTCAGCTAATTGCTGCAGAGATCAAGTCGCCTGTGTTACTGCGAGTTCCGCGGCAGGTGCCTGTTCTTGCATGGAAGCTTCAAAATCAAGTTGCTTTTGATCGCCAACCTCTTTGACCTTAACCGTAATCGTATTCGAGCCTTCAAACGAGCCTTGCAGCAGATTCTCAGATAACGGGTCTTCAATGTAGGTTTCGACCGCTCGACGAAGCGGTCGAGCACCGTATTCGGTCGCATTCCCCTTGGAAATAATGAACTGCTTGGCTTCGTCCGTCAAAACCAATGTCAGACCCTTTTCCGCCAACCGTTCGCGAACCTTGGCCAGCTCGATCACAACGATCTGCTTCAGGTTTTCTTCGGTCAGCGAACGGAACACTACGATCTCATCAAGACGACCGAGGAACTCGGGCTTGAATTCTCGTTCAAGCTCGTGTTGCAGTCGCTCTTTCATTCGATCGTAACTCGTGTCGTTATCCTTAGGTGCAAATCCAAATTCATTATTCACCGCGAGTGCACCAGCATTCGTCGTCATAATCAAGATCGTGTTCTTGAAGTCAACTTTCCGACCGAAGCTGTCGGTCAGGTGGCCTTCTTCCATAATCTGCAAAAGCATGTTGAACACGTCAGGGTGAGCTTTCTCGATTTCGTCGAGCAGCACAACCGCGTAAGGACGGCGACGAATCTTTTCGGTCAGTTGGCCACCGTCTTCAAATCCAACGTAACCAGGGGGCGCACCGATCAGGCGGCTGACGTTGTGCTTTTCCATGTACTCTGACATGTCGATCTGAATCAGCGCGTCCTGGTCGCCGAACATGAATTCAGCAAGTGTCTTCGCAGTCAGCGTCTTTCCGACACCCGTTGGGCCAGCAAAGAGGAACACGCCTGTCGGTCGACGCGGATCTTTCAGGCCGCTTCGGCTTCGACGAACGCATTTCGCGACCTGCTTGATCGCTTCGTTCTGGCTGACAACTCGACGATGTAATTCCTCTTCCATCTTGAGCAACCGGACTGCGTCTTCGCTCGACAATCGTGTCAGTGGAATACCCGTCATTTTAGCGACGACTTCCGCGATCACTTCAGCGTCGACGACACCCTCTTTCTCTTTGGACTTTTCACGCCAGTCCTTGTTGATCGTCTCTTTCTTCTTTTTCAGCTTATCAGCCTGATCCCGTAGGGACGCCGCCTTCTCAAAATCCTGATTCGCGACGGCCTCTTCTTTTGCAGCATTCAGACGCTCAACTTCTCCTTCGAGTTCCTTCAAATCGGGCGGTCGCACCATCGACTTCAATCGAATTCGCGCACCCGATTCGTCGATCACATCAATTGCCTTGTCGGGCAGGCAACGTGAAGTGATATAACGTGTTGAAAGCTCGACCGCTTTGGCCAATGCGTCGTCAGTAATCTGTACCCGGTGATGCTGTTCGTAACGATCTCGAAGTCCCTTGAGGATCTCGATCGTTTGAGACGGAGATGGAGGTTCCACAATCACCGTCTGGAATCGGCGTTCAAGGGCACCGTCTTTTTCAATGTATTTGCGGAACTCGTCAAGCGTCGTCGCTCCAATACATTGGATTTCACCACGACTGAGGGCTGGTTTCAGCACATTCGAAGCGTCGATCGCACCTTCTGCACCGCCTGCACCGACCAAAGTGTGCAATTCGTCGATGAACAGGATTGTGTTCTTCGCCCGCTTGACTTCGTTCATCACCGCCTTGATTCGCTCTTCGAACTGGCCGCGATATTTCGTTCCCGCAACCATCATCGCGAGGTCAAGTACAACAATTCGCTTATCGCGAAGCAATTCGGGAACTTCACCGTTCACGACCATCTGAGCAAAACCCTCGACGATCGCAGTCTTCCCGACGCCAGCTTCACCCAGCAAAACCGGATTGTTCTTCTGACGCCGACACAGAATCTGGATCACTCGTTCAATTTCGTTGGACCGCCCGATGACGGGGTCCAGTTTCGATTGACGAGCAAGTTCTGTCAGATCGCGACCAAAACTGTCCAGAGCCGGCGTTTTGCTTTTTGGTGTCTTGCCTGCTGGTCCAGCCTGTCCGCTCCCCGCACGCTCGGAAGTCCCTTCGGCACCACCTTCAACCCCGTGACCAAGCAGGTTCAGAACTTCCTCCCGAACGTCTTCGAGCTTCAATCCCAAGTTCATCAGAACCTGAGCCGCAACCCCTTCCTGTTCGCGGATCAATCCGAGCAACAAGTGCTCGGTGCCGACGTAGTTGTGGTTGAGGTTGCGAGCCTCTTCCATTGCGTACTCAACAACCTTCTTGGCGCGAGGTGTTTGCGGAAGCTTGCCCATCGTGACCATATCCGGGCCCGATTGAACAATCTTCTCAACTTCAAGCCGAATTTTCCGTAAATCAACTTCAAGGTTCTTCAAAACGTTGGCGGCAACACCAGAACCTTCTTTTACCAAGCCGAGTAGGATGTGCTCTGTGCCAATATACTCATGGTTGAACCGTTGAGCTTCCTGATTGGCAAGTTGCATAACTTTCCGGGCGCGATCAGTAAATCGCTCGTACATTACTCAGCCTCCAAGGTGATGAGGGACAGGTCCAACCTGTCGTGACTCGATTTGAAAACATGTGAATCAACAGGGCGCATTCTTCTTCATCAAGCACGCTGCCGCATACTCGTGAAACAGTGGATTGGCCCAAGTGCTGCATTAACATTGGCAAAGTCAGGAATTGCATCCTAATCGATCGCCTCGGTTCATCACTTCAACTCTTGAACAATCCAGTTCACCTCGGATTCTAGTACTGTGTCTTCCCCCGGGCAAGGAGACACCAGCATTCAACAGACCCAATTATTCTCCGAGCTTTCGCCGATCCGAACCCATGATACCGGCAGGCTGAATCTCCGGATCGGGTATCGGCAACGAACCATTACTCGATTCTGCGGCTTCGTCGCTACATTCAAGGAAAACCGAAAATGTCGTTCCGGCAGGCGACGTTTTACTCAGTTCAATACGACCGCCATTTTGTTCCACAATATTCCTGCTGACAAACAGTCCAAGCCCTGTCCCGGTCGCTTTCGTCGTAAAATAGGGCCGAAAGATCCTCGGCTGCAAATGCTCGGGAACACCTTGTCCGTCGTCGCGAAAATCGATTCGCAACCAGAAATCTTCACGCGACGTCTGAATTTCAATGGTTCCCCCTTCTTCCGTCGCATCCATCGCATTCAAAATCAGATTGAGAAACACCTGAACCAATTGATCGCGGACGATCATCAGCATCGGCACGTTTTCGGCGTATTTCGTGACGATCGTCTTTCCTTTCTTTCGCTTGTAGTACTTGGCGATATTCAGTGCCGCGTCGATCATCGCATGAATATCGCAACGAGTCTGCTCGTTCACCGCAGGTCGACTAAAATCAACAAGTTCTCGAAGCGTTCGCTGAATCCGCCGTAATTGATCGTCGACGAGCGACAGTTTCCCTCGCGTCTCTTCTTCAATATTTCGACGATTGAGCAATTGCACCAGTGAGCTGATTGCAGCCAAAGGATTTCCGACTTCATGAGCAATTCCGGCAGCCAATAGCCCGAATGCAGCCTGTTTTTCCTGCTGCACCAGCATGGCCTGAGACTCTTGCAATTGCCGGGTTCGCTCGCTGATGCGATGCTCCAACAGGGCCTGATTCTGTTGCAGTTTTCCATTCAGATCACGTAACCGGTCGCTTGCCCACTTCAACAGTCCCGACAGTGACACGCAGGCCCACGTGACCCAGCCAATAAAAATCGGCATCAGAATCAAGGCCGAGAATTCATCGCGCGTCGTAATCTGCCGCGTTAAAGCCAATGTCATGTAACTCAGCGAATGAAGCGCAAATGTGATCCATGTCACCAGCGGTGCGTAACGGATCGAACAAACGAGCAATGACAGAAAATAATAAAATCGAAATGCACTGAGTAACCCGTCATCAAAATGGCACAGCAGCCCGATAAAAAGAGCTTCCATAAACGAAATGAAGATCGGCCATTCACTTAAAAACACCCGGCCGCGCAGCGACCAGATTGTATCCAATAACGCATAGATCGCCCCGAGCAACAGGATCGCGTTCAGTATGCCTCGGTTATGACCTTGACCGATCAGGTTTACCAGCACATATCCGATACAGATCCCGAACCAGCGAATGCGTACCGTAATCGCTTGGGTCGCCAGTTCCCAGTCAAAGCTGTCTAACTGTCGTTCAGATGCGCTCATTCTACGAGCCAACACCAGTCACCGGTTTGAGGACCAGCATGGCCAGCGGAGGCAACGTCAGTGAAACGTACTGGTTTTCACCATGACATTCACCGGGTTGCGAGTACACTCCGCCGACATTGCCGACGTTTGATCCCCCGTAAAGGCTCGAATCCGTATTGATTCGTTCAATGTAATAACCTGCCGAGGGGACCCCGATTTTGTAATTGTAACGGGGGACTGGCGTGAAGTTGATCACGACAATGACGCGATCATTCGCCGCTCGTCCCTGTCGGACGTAAGCATAAACGCTGTTCAATGAATCGTCGCAGGAAATCCATCGAAAACCTTCGCCCGACATATCCAGTTGATGCAGAGCCGGTTCGTTACGGTACAACGTGTTGAGGTCGCGAACCAGCCGGTGAAGCCCTTCATGCATCGGGCTCTCAAGCAATGGCCAGTCGAGTTGCGTATTGTGGTTCCATTCCAGCCACTGGCCGATCTCGCCCCCCATGAACAGCAGTTTCTTACCGGGCTGAGTGTACTGGTATCCGAAAAGCGTCCGCAGGTTGGCAAATTTCTGCCAATGGTCACCAGGCATCTGCGACAGCAGTGAACATTTTCCATGGACCACTTCGTCATGCGACAGTGGCAACATGAAGTTTTCCGTAAACGCATAGACCATGCGAAACGACAGTTCGTTCTGATGGTGCTTGCGATGTACTGGCTCACGACGCATATATCGCAATGTGTCGTTCATCCAGCCCATATCCCACTTCATTCCGAATCCCAAACCACCCGTGTAGACCGGACGCGATACGCCACCCCATGCGGTCGATTCTTCGGCAATCGTCAAGATTCCCGGAAATTCACGGTACAATTCCGTGTTCATCTCTTTCAGAAAATCGATCGCTTCCAGGTTTTCTCGACCGCCGAACATATTCGGAACCCATTCACCAGGCTTCCGCGAATAGTCCAGGTACAACATCGATGCAACGGCATCGACGCGCAGTCCATCAATGTGAAACGTCTCCATCCAGAACTTGGCGCTCGATAACAGAAAGTCACGAACTTCAGTTCGCCCATAATTGAAAATCAACGTTCCCCAGTCGGGATGAAAACCCTTCCGTGGATCTTCATGTTCGTAACAGGCCGTACCGTCGAACGAACCGAGCGAATGGCCGTCAGTGGGAAAGTGAGCCGGAACCCAGTCGATAATCACCCCGATGCCCGCAGCATGGAAGATTTCCACGAATTCCATGAAATCATGCGGCGATCCAAATCGACTGGTCGGCGCGAAATATCCCGTCGCCTGGTAACCCCAGGAACCATCGAACGGATACTCGTTCACGGGCATCAATTCGATATGGGTGTAACCAAGATCCTTCACGTAGTCGACCAGCATTCGGCCAATTTCACCATACGTGAAAAACTGGCGCCCGTCCGTCGGTCGCTTCCATGAGCCAAGATGGACTTCGTAAACAGAAACCGGCTGCTCGTACCAGTTTGAGGCCCCGCGTTTTGCCAACCATTCATCGTCACGCCAGACGTGTCCCCCCAGGTTGTAAACGATCGACGCACTTTTCGGCGGAACCTCGCACTCAAATGCGTAAGGGTCCGATTTTTGAAGCAGGTGCCCCGCTCGGGTCCGAATCCCGTACTTGTAAGGGTCGCCATGTTTCATCCCGGGCACAAAACCCCACCAGACCCCATTGCTGCTCGAATTCAGCCAGTGCCGACCGTGCATCCATGAATTAACGTCACACAGAACCGAAACTTCTGTGGCATTTGGTGCCCAGACAGCAAATCGAACTCCTGATTCGCCGTTTTGAGTATCAAGGTGAGCTCCGAGATGCTTATAGAGATTGGAATCCATCCGTACAGGGCCTGCTTGTGAAATGAGCGTTAGGGCGGGGTTTGCCTCGTTCGACCTTCGTGAATGATCGCTTACGGTCGATTGAGACACTACGATCCTACCACAGCAACGTGACACCGACAATCAATCATGGCTTGTGACGATGTTCTTGTGGTGACGTCAACGGATCAACGAACGAATATCTTCAGGTTGTGGTCGCATCAAAGTCATTTGTCGCTCTTCGAATTGCTGATGGCAGATTTCTCTGACTCATCTCCGTCAAGCAAAAGCCGCGCCGCAGTCATGTGCTTGTCGAAAATACGCTCGGAATCAGCGGGATTTGCAGGAATGTCCAGTAACGGAAGTAAACCAAGTTTCCCTGCATAAAAAAGTTCTTTCTGCACAGGATGCCCCCGATACTGCAATCGATCGACAAGACTTTGGACACGCGGACGAAGTCGATTCACCGTCGGTGCCCATTCAGAACGACCGACACGGCGCTCCCTGAGCTTTTGTAATGCCCGCGCACATTCGGTGAATTCCTTGTAAATTGTGCTGACAGGAGGCGGTTGACGCCACCAGTAACTGAAGGCTCCGACGACCGCGATCACAAACAGCAACTGCAACAGCCGTCTGGTCCCCCCGAAAAACTCCGCCACTAACATCCAGTTACGGCGAAACCAATGGGGGACAGGTCGATCCCCCGCAGTCCAGGCTTTAGGAGGAGGAACGTAAGGGGCCGGCAACTCGGCTGGCTCCGCCACGACGACTCCCGTCTGATCCGTTTCATCCGAGGCAGGTGGAACAAGCACATCCCCTGGCTGACACCAGAGTCCAGACGTGCCGCGACGTACCACGTCACCTGGTCCAATCTCGTCATTCATCCGCATTCGACGAAGTGCTTGAAGCTCAAACGGGCCTTTGATGACACCAGACGCCATCAGCCACCAATCTCTGCCGCTCAGATCGGATTCCGTGGCTGTTGCCGAATCCGGTTCGTCCGTTACTTCTCTCACTTCAACTACACCACCGTCCAATTGATTCCGTGTCGTGACGGAGTGAACTCCGACCTGGTGGGCGAACGGTACAGGTTCGGGCCTGATCAGACCAACGCCCGATCGATCTTCGGCATGTCCTGTACGAATTAACGCTTCACGCACGTCACGAAACAGCGATTTGTCCCCTTCAACAAGTCGAAGCAGATGCCCGTTCAGCAGTTGGCCTCGCTCTTCCAGCAATCGGGATGCAGCCTGACAAGCTTCGTCAATGGTCACGATGGTCCCCCTTCATGACAGCCGATCATGTAACCCTGCGACGCAGAAGATCCCCGACAACTTCACCGGCGGGAACGACACGGTAGGGTCGCTGAAACTGATCGTGAATGTCCGTTGTCGGATCAACTCCCAATGCCGTGTAGATGGTTGAAATGATGTCACCTGGAACCAATGGGTGGCTGGCCGGAAACGCTCCTGTGCTGTCGCTTGTTCCATAAATCAGACCAGGCTGAAAACCACCTCCAACCAGCATGACACTATAACAGAAATTCCAGTGGTCTCGTCCGCCAGCATTGGCATTGATCCGAGGTGTTCGACCGAAGTCACCCAGAACCGCGACAATTGTCCGCTCAAGCATGCCGCGCTCAGACAAATCTGCAATCAGGCTGGAACAGGCCGCATCGAACTGCGGCAACAGCGTTCCCTTCAAACTCTTGAAATTCGATCCATGAGTATCCCACGTGGCGTTCGCATCCG
This sequence comes from uncultured Schlesneria sp., assembly GCA_903904835.1. Classification (GTDB taxonomy): domain Bacteria; phylum Planctomycetota; class Planctomycetia; order Planctomycetales; family Planctomycetaceae; genus Schlesneria. Next base: position 32,762 of record CAIVEI010000200.1, read on the forward strand.
GTGCCCAGGAAATCGTCGCGATCCGAGTCCCCGCCTCAAGCAACCGACGAGCCAGCAACGTACTCTGACCGTAAATATTGCGACCGTATGAATCGCGAGTGGCGTCGGTCTCGTCCGTCAGTCGAAATGCGCGCTGAGTCCGTTCTGAAGTCAGCAAATCCAACGCACGCGATTGCATTCTCGCCATTTCTCGACTGGTTGAGGGACCACCATCAATCGACGCTTCCGCTGTCTCGAACAGGCGACGGCGTGCCGCAAGCCTGTCGGACGTCACTTCGGTCTGAAGTGTCAATTCGGGAACGCGGAAGTCAGGAGCGTTGGGATCCTTCAGCACGAACAGAGGGTCCAGCGAATGCCCAAGGAATCCTCCAAAGAAACCTGGCTGCGGCGGACCGCCCGCCCCCTCCTTGGTGACGTAGGGGAGACAAACGTGCGGCACCACGTTCGCCGCCGTTGGCCGCAACCGAGCCATGATCGAACCAAGCGAAGGATGATCCGTTGACTTGGTCCCGCCACCCTGTTCGCCCCGATCATGACCGGTCAGCGACGCATAGACCGCTGCGGCATGCGAATTATTGACCGTGTGATTCATCGATCGCACGATCGTCGCCAGATGAGCCTGCCTCGCAAGTCGCGGCAAATGCTCGCTCATCTGATAATCGACCAGCGAGGTCGAGATCGGCTGAAATTCGCCCCTGATCCCGTCAGGAGCGTTCGGCTTCATATCCCACATATCGAGATGACTGGGACCACCATTCAAAAACAGCAGAATACAGTTGTCAGCCAGCGAAGTCTGGTTCAGTTTCGGTTGACTCGAATCAGATGCCAGCAAACGAGGGAGCGTCAGCCCCATCCCCGCCAGCCCAAGGCTACCGAGTCTTAACAGCTTCCGCCGCGAAACGGGAATCCGATCCCACCAGTCCCACGGCATCGAATGATTCGGTTGAGCACTCGCCATTCTCGGGGTTCCTTCAGGTGACACAGCACTCATAAGTTACAAAGGCGACCACTGATATGTCATCTGTAAAATGCAGAACACCAAGATTCAATACTTTTTTGCTGCATGGGAACGGGCGCGGTTCAACCCGGGTATCGATTTTCGACGGAATCGTTGGCCTTGTATTTGGCTTTGTCCCGGAGGGACTGCAGCGATTAGCCTGCGGTTGAGCGCCAGCGACACCACAGGTAATACGGAACAAAAAAATCTTGAATCCTGGAGGGATTCCAGAAAACGTTTGTTGTCCAGTGTCATTTCGGCGAATACTAAAGATGTCTGATCAAAGTTTCTGTCATCCTTCCAAGATGAAATTCTCAACATCGAACCTGATCCGGGAGTGTCGAGTGCGCTCAACCACCGGCTACTGAACCGCGTCCTTCCAGGAGACAACTTGTGCTAAAAAACGCGCGATTTTTTCCTGCGGGAAAATCATTACCTACATCCGTTGCGACTGTTTTAACGTCTTCGGAAAAACAGTCGCAACGGATCTCGAATCTCAATGACCCACCGATACCGGTTCAGCATCAGGCGAACGACCTTTGATCACCGACTTCAATCGGAACACCATCACGACACCAACAGCCATCAGCAAACTGCCGAACCAATACGGCAGTGCCTGATCTCGAGCTTGCAGTGTCATCCCGACAACAGGCCCTGCAATACGCGACAACGACGAAATACTTTGGCCAACCCCCAAAACTTCACCCTGCTCGTCGTCGCCACTGTTCAGTGACAACATGGCTTGCAATGAAGGCGTTGTCGCAGAAAACCCAACCACAACCACGGGCAGGAAAAGGATCAGCATCCCCAGCGTACCCGACTTCGCGGTGAAACCGAGCAGCAACAGCCCAACTGTCATCAGGACAACCCCGATCAGCGCCAATCGGAACTCGCCCAGCTTCGGAATCAACCGCCGAACCAGCAATCCCTGGGCAAGCGTCAGAATCAATCCGATATACGCGAAGACGTAAAAATTGCCCTGATCGCTGACATTGAACCTCTTTGTCAGCATCGCGAGAGTCGTCTCGAACTGACCGAACGCAAACGTTGTCAAAAACACGGCGAAAATAATCGGTCCCAAAGTTCGATGGAGCAGCACACGGAACATCGACCCAAACTTCAGCCAACCGTGGCTCGCCGCCCGATTAGCCGTATCCTTCTTCAAGGACTCGGGCAGCGACGTCAGTCCAAACAGGAACGCCAAACCTGAAAGAACGGCGGCCACGTAACCCGGTGCCGCGCTCGGAGCGGCCGTGAGAGTCGAAGGGGCAAACAACGATCCGAGCAACGGACCGAACGTAAAACCGATCCCGAACGCGGCTCCAATGATCGCCATCCCCTTGCCGCGAGTCTTCTCGTCAGTGCAGTCGGCAATATAGGCCTGAGCGGTCGGAATCGTCGCACCGGCAATCCCCGCACCAATCCGTGTCAAATACAACCAGATCAGCGGGCTGAGTCCCAGAATCGGCCCTGAATTGCCCCACTGAGTCACCAGTGCAAAAAGAGCATAAAAGATTGTCGACCCCAGCAATCCGACCAGCAGCACAGGTCTTCGCCCAATTCGATCGGAAACAATCCCCCAAAGTGGAGCGAACAGGAACTGCATGGCCGAAAACGAAGCCATCAGGCATCCCAGCAACATCCCCCCTTTGCTGGTCAGCTTTTTGGTGAGAACCGCATTCCCTTCAAACGGGATCGCCTGCACCGAAGTACCATTAACCGCATCAGCAGAGAGTTCCACCCAGCAGTCAGCGGGCAAAAAGTGTTCGGCATACCGTGGCAACAGCGGCATGACGATCCCGAACCCCAGCAGGTCCACGAAAACAGTAATAAAGATAATCAACAACGGCTTACGTGACACAGGATTCCTTTCGCGGCAACCAGCTTGAGATTTGGAGTCATCAAATCTCAAGCCCGATCAAACGCCGCGCGGGGTTCAAATTTCAACTCTTCAAAAAAACGTCGCGAACTTCACGAATCAGAAATGTAAGACGTAGACGAGTTCGTTTCCAGCAGCATGAGCAATTCATCAGTCGCGAGAAACCGGCACAGCCGGTTCACGCGCGTCGGATGACGGGTTCAAAATAGGGATTTCATTCGCGCGTTGACTAGGCGAGCCGAGGTGCGTAAGCCCTCGGACTTTCTTGTTTTCTTCTACCCACTACTCTCGCATAACTACTTTCTGCCGTTTCGGCCCCCCTCGGACTCTTCGTTCTTTCCCGCTTACACTTTATCAACAAGTTTGCGCAACTCTGGAAGTTTTGCGCAACATTGGAAAAAACAGGCATTTTCGACATTTCAGAGATCTGAAAGCTTGCGCGACGATGGCAAGACCATAGCGGCGGCTTCCAGCCGCCGATCTCGGATAACAAGGCAACTCGACGATAAAAGCATTTGCGCAACGATGGACGAACTGAACGGGAATATCGAGAAACTGTAGGCTACGGACAAGTCTTCGAAGTCCCACCAAAACTAAAATGAATCGATCAGCCCGATCCTCGAAAAAATGTTGGGAAAGTTGGCCAAGTTCCCTGTTTCATAGGCCTTTTCGTACGTTTGAACTTGGCCAACTTGATCATAGTTTGTTCACCCGCACGGTTTCTCAACTCGATTCCAACTCTTGCATGGAACGAAGGAAAAGGCGAAAGAGGGAAGGGAACACTAATCTTCACTGATATTCACTCATCAGAAAAAACTTCAGCAGGTCCTGCAAGTTTCATTTCCTCACGCTTTCCTGACTTCTCTTCTATTAGTGCGGATTAGCGTCAATTAGTGTTCGAAAACTCTTCGCATTTCGTCCTTCCGCGTCTCAACCGGCGTTGACTCACAGGGGTTGGCAAAGTTGGCCAAGTTCCGTTTTTATAGGCCTTTTTGCAGGTTTCAAGTTGGCCAACTTCACCAGCTTCATCCGTTGCCGCCGTATCTCGGGAGGGCAAGGTTCCATCCCGGGCCGTCTTCTGTTTTCGTAGGGTGGGTCGAATCTTCGAGGCCCACAAAAACTGGAACGAATCGATCAACGCAATCTTCGAAAAAATGTTGGCAAAGTTGGCCAAGTTCCCTGTTTTTAGGCATTTTCGCAGGTTTGAAGTTGGCCAACTTGATCATAGTTCGTTCACCCGCACGGTTTCCCAACTCGATTGCAACTCTTGCATGGAACGAAGGAAAAGGCGAGAGAGGGAAGGGAACGCTAATCTTCACTAATATTTACTAATCAGAAAAAACTCAGCAGGACATGCAAGCTTCAATTCCTCAAATCTTCCCTGTCTTCTCTTCCATTAGCGCAGATTAGTGTTCCAAAACTCTTCGCATTTCGTCCTTCCGCGCCTCAACCGGCGTTGACACATACAGTCGATCGACTTCGACCGAGCTCGAATTCAATGATCGCCATCCTCGAAAAAAGTTGGCAAAGTTGGCCAACTTCCATGTTTATAGGCCTTTCCGCAGGTTTGAAGTTGGCCGACTTCGTTCTACTCACTACTTTCTCAAATCTACTCTCTAGCCGCTTCGGCTCGGCTGCGGGTTAAACGAACTGAAAACATCGACCACACTCCACAAAACATCATAACGACAAAGTATTACATTTCGCGACAACGCATGTCAACACAGTTCGGCAAGTCGCTTCTTAACGTTTGGAAGGTGCTCCTGATGTCGATTTGAGACCGAGTCATCTGGAGCCAGATGAGGCAGTTCGCAAAGGACTCCAAAAAGTCGGTACCGATCCGGGGTGCCACGATATTGAAGCCTTCGAGTTTGAAACTTGGCGGGCATTGCCGAGCTGTTTCAGACGACGCTGCAGAACATAACCATCCACATGAAAGCCATTTACGAAGAAGGCGAGTTCGATCCCGTGGCAAATTGTAAGGGTCTCTTACAAGTTGGCCAAGAAGAATGCGCGTAATGCGTCGCTCGAACGCGACAGCCGGAACCATTGGCCTGCATTACGCCGCAAAGCGGCACAGGAATACAGCCTTGGGTTTCAACCCAAGGTGCGATCATCATCAGGCGCAATTCCAGCTCTGAAGGAGCGCAGGAGGAACCACACGTTGCCCCTGAAGTTGAATTTGGTGGTTTGAATCGAACCGTTCTTTAATGACATCCAATCAAGGTCAAACCGGGATCAACCAGAAGAATCCTGCGTCCTAATCAGGGCTTAACATCTTAAGATTCGGACCTTTCTGGGGTTGAAACCCCAGGCTGTATGCCTGCACCGCTTCGCGGTTAAGACAACGCCGACGAGAATTTCATAAATAGCACCGACCTGACGCGCGGCAACTTGTGTTCAAGGCTGCGATTGGAGATTAGGCTCGTGAAGCAGATCAGGCGGAAAGCAAATCGGATTGATTCACAAAATGGCAATCGCCCTAACAGAACCAAACCAAACGGAATACTGGCTGGAACTGCTTCACGAAAACAGATTTGTCGATCCGTCTGCGTTCGTATCCATCGGCCGGGATATCATTGAACTCCTCAAATTGCTCACGAGCTTCATAAAAAAACGATGGGAAGCGCGAATGGACAATTGAGAACGGTTAACGTATCGATTCCGGCAAAGGCAAACTTGACGTGCATACGGTCTTCCCGATGTCGTAATACCAAGAGATCACTCTGAGCACTGAAGGGGACTATCGGATGATCTCGAAAGAAAATGAATGTTGCAAATCAGAACCTAGGAGCACCGAATTCGTTTTCCGAGCCAAAGAGTGGCGTTGGGAATCGACATAGTCAGGGTGACAGGGACGCCCGTTGTTGGTTCAAATTATGAACTGCCGAGTCACATCGGCCTGGGCTTGTAATTCAGGTCATATCCAGTTGCTTGCTGTTGGAACGAGAAAAGCAGTTCATCTGAGGAGGTGTTGCCGTGGTCGGCTTTCGAACAACCATTTATTATCGCGGCATTGAGATCCCAGCCACCGAGAAACTGCTTCTCCGAGGACTCCGAAGAGCGGCAGTTCACGATGAAGTCCAAAATATAATCCTGTCGTTGCCTGCACGGGCTGAAGCCCATGCTACGGGGTCGCGCCGGCTTTGGCTCGGGCGATGGTGAAATCGACTAATTCCTGGCAGCGGAAAAAGCCTTCCCAGAAGTTGTGGCCCTGGCCTTTGGCGACGATTAATGTAACTGCGCTTTCAGCGTTTTCTTGTTTGTACTTTGCCACGAATTCGGCGGAGTTTTCTTTCAAGGGGACGACCTTATCTTCGTCGCCGTGGATGAATAAGGCCGGGATTTTTGATTTGGCCAGCTTCGAAACCCGCTCGATCGGATTGAACTCCGCTTGTCTTTCGGTCAGTTGCTGGGGGGTCAGTTCATAGGCGGGGGCTGCGTTCGTCAGGCCGGGGTAGGTACGGAAATCGAAGACGGGGTAAATGCCGGCGACTCCTGCGACCTTGTCGGTATTTTCACAGGCCCAACTGGTGACCCACAGGCCGCCTCGGCTGCGCCCTAACAGGCAGGGCTTTGCTGCGAAACCACGATTTCTGGTCATCTCGTTATAGAACGCCGTGAAAAGCTGGCGTGCTTTGGGGCTGCCATAACCTTCGCCAACATCGATCCCCGCGACCGCGATTCCTGCGTCGAGAAACTGGCTGTGCATCCACTTCTCGTGCTCGTCGGGATATCCAGCTAAGGTTGGAGCGTACATCACCCAGGGCCGTGAGCCTTTTACGGAGGGATCTCCCTTGGGGGTGAGGATAAACGCCGGGCGTCCTTCGACGAGGAACGACTCGCCCGGAAGAATCAATTTCTTCACCGTTTCGTCGGCTGCGACGGCGACCGAAGTTGTCATGATACAGGCCACTGTGCAAAACAGATGGCGGATCGAACGATTTGAAAATTGTCTCGTCATGAGAATTCCTTCATTGAATGCGTTTTAATCATGAATGTAATTCGCACCACGACAATTTGCACACGCCGTTAAGATGGCTCACACCGAAAATGCAAAAGAGTTTTAACCAGTAGAGTAGGGGAGGAGCGATAGCCGCCTCCCCCCTCTTCAAACCGGACTGGCAGATTTCCCGCATCCGGCTTACCCAACAATACATTTCACCGAGACGCATGCACAGGTGGAACCTTCGGATTGAAGAACCGCAAG
>CAIVEI010000201.1 GCA_903904835.1 uncultured Schlesneria sp.
AGTCCGAACACGATCCCGGCCGTGATGATTTGACATCGGAAGGGGTGATTAGTCATTTGGATGGCTCACCGATTTCGGGAAAATCGCAAACATTTACGCGAGTTTCCGATGGTATCGGCGAGGTCCGTTTTTTCCGAAAACATTAACCGAATGGGTTCCGGTCAAACTTCTGAAATGGTAGCCGAACGCCGTCCACGTTTACCTGATCGGCAGTGGTGACACTCGTTCCATTCGGCAAATAGCCCTGGGCGGCGAGGAATGTCACGATATCGTCCTGATCCACACCATCACCGCTGACCCCCAGGCCGCCGACCAGTTTTCCATTCTTGTACAGTGCCGTACTGCCAGGGAAGAAGATAATTCCGTTCTGATTTTGTGGATTAGCTGCGTCGTGGAAATTCGTTCCTGGGTTAAACACGTCGTGACCCATCACGCTTGTAAACGCGGAAGCAGGTGCGGGCTTCCCCGTATTCTGCCCATTTGTGATATTGATCCCGGCCGGGTTGCCGTTTAATCCATCATTCAAAATCGAGAATTGAGGGGGGGCGGATCCGTTTTCTCCCGAAGGAAAGAAAGGCTCGGCCAGGTAACGGAAAGTTCGGTTCGTAAACGAGGTTCCGGCGGCAATCTTCGGTCCCGTAGGGTCTGATGAATTGATTGCAACCTGATCAATTGGTTGCAGTCCCGGTGAAGTCGAATTCGACGCTACTGTCGATTGGTCGTAGTAAGACACATTTCGGGCCTTGGCGATGGCCACATCCGTGGAAAATACGGTTCCGTCTGACATACGGTAAACAGCCAGCAGATCGCCATTGGGATCCGTAATTGCGAACGTCATACTTGTCGTTCCGCCGGTTGAACTGTTTGTTCCATGTCGGATTGCGGCTCGAACTTTGTTAGCAGCCGCAACTCCTGCGTCGATAATATTAGTAATATCAGCAGCGGTTAAATCGCTTATCGTTGACGATTGAGCAGGGATCAAGTATCCGCTTTGTTCCACAGTCCCTGTCCCGCCATTGAAGATCTGATTTGTTGCGGAATTCGTCGTGTTGGCTGGAATACTTACAACAGCGCCGCCAAACTGGTCGATTAGGTCCTCAAGACCTTGTGCTCCGGGTGTAGATCCAGCGCCTGCTAACTGAATACCATTGAGCGAAATATGTCCGAATGGGAGGCCTATATTCTCCACGGGGTCGTAAACCCCGATTGGTCTGTGAAAGTCGTCGTACGCACCACACACTCCATTTGCCTGAGCTTGGGCACTGCCTCCGATCGCAGCGAAAGCAATCGCCTCCGCCGTCAATTCCAGATTGGTATTCATTTCTTGCGTTACGGTCGTGTTTTGCCCCTGCATGAATCCTTGTTCGTGCGTGGCATAGCCGTCAGTTCCAGGGAAGAAGACACCAATTCCACCGATTAAGGTCGAAACACCGTTGATGATTCGGTAAATTGGAATTCCTCCCGGAAGCGTCGCGACTCCTCGATTTTGAGCGTCGTTGGCGATGCCGGCCGTTGTTCCAAAGGACGCGAGGTTGGCAAGCGCCTGGTTCGCTGAATTTAAGGTCGGGATTCGATTCGAGGCTTCGATGTTAAACAAGTCGACCGGCGGTGTGTGGGCAACGCCTGCGGGGAAGTTGCCTCCAATTCCGATTGGCGCAACAAAACCAGGCCCTTGTACCGTGGAGTCCATTGAATTTGGATTGGCTTCAACTTCGCGTTGGAGAATAGTGGTCTGGCTCAGGTCTTCAACTGTTCTTGAAGTGATTGGTGTCCCGTTGCTCGAGAAAAAAGCCGCCGTTCGCGCCAGCGAAACAGCGCCGTCTGTGGCGAATGCCAAGGTTGATTGGGCCGATCCAGGGTTTGCCGCAGTAATCGCTGCGATTGCGCCGCTTTGCTGGGTTACGCCAAGGATATTTCCATTGCGGTCAACAATCGCAATAATGGCATTATTAGCTGGCACAGCAGCGGTTGCGACAACGGACGCGCGATTTAGTAATGTGTTGACATCGGCACTGGAAAGCTGGTCGCTGTTCATGTTGTCAGTGATGAAACCGTTCGCATCTTCGTTTGCCGTCGTATAGTAATTGGGGTTCTGAAATGCCGTCGTGATTCCTGCCAGGTCCTGAGCACCAGAATAGGTCGGACTCATGATTCCTTGCGACGTCAGATCATCGCTAATGCCGAGCGTATGTCCGACCTCATGGGCCATGACCGTGGCAAAATCAGTACCGGTGGATGTCGTGCCGGAACTTTGTCCGTCAACCCAGGTTTCGCTATGATCCAGCCAGATTGTCCCAATTGATGTTTGGGCTCCATTAATCGTCTGGATCGCATGTTGAGACGTCCCCAGAGTCCCACCTTCAGCACTGGCCATACCGACGGCAGATAAATCGCCAACTCCAATATTCACGATATCTGAGGTGGGAGATGTCGTGTCACGAACGAATGTCACTTTTCCGCCACTTGCCGCAGACCAGTCTTGCAGCACCGCTTCCGTGGTTTGAATTTGCTGGGCAGAGATTTCATTCTTGACCCCATTGGCGTCGCGGAAGTCGTAATGAATGACCGTGCTGATTGCCTGGCTGCCCGTCCACGGGGGAACGATCGGAGTTCCTGCTGCGCCGGCACCGCTTTTTGCCGCAACGACTGCTGCACTGCTGACGAGAACGTTTGTATTTACTGCCGTGAGAGATGTGTCAATTGCAACTGGTGGAGTTGTCGTCGTTGAGCTTGGTGTCGCTGTAGAGCTCTGCGGACTGACAGCATTAGGCGAGGTTGCCGAAGCCGAAGGAGTCGTGGTCGTGATCGGGGCGCTGAGTGTTGCCGGTGCAGACGTCGCAGAATTCCCTGACGCTGACGCCTGAGCCGACGATTGCGATGGCGCCGGTAACGATGCAACGGCATCGAATGACGTCAAAGTCAGTCCGTCATCAGGACTGCTTGTGTTCGTTGAGTTGCTCGAAGAAGTCGCTGGGTTTTGCGGAGACGAATCGGTAGTCGATTGCGACGGATTTGTCGTATTAGACGAAGAAGTATCCTGCTGCAGAGACAAGCTGTTGAATTGAGATCCGATGGCCTGAATGCCGCCGTTTGAATTATCTGCATTGCCTGAAGAATTTGCAGTGGTTGCAGTCGTGCTTGTCACCGGGCCGACGTTCGCCGTTCCTGCCAAAGACGGATCTGCTGACAACGAACCCAGGACGAGACGGTATTCCAGGGTTTCCGTGCCGTTGGCCCATCGATCGGAAGAAACGGGTCGTTCGTCTGAATCATTCGATCCGAGCCAGGTTCGGAACGCGTCTTGCCATTTCATCTCGCAAAACTCCGTGCGGCAGTTAATGCTCGTCAACTGCGTGACAAAAGGATTTACCGATTGCGGAATCTTTTACCAAATGGATCGGCAAGCGCAATGGGTTATACATCCGTTTTTTTCGGCATCACCGGAGGATTCAGGGAAAACGCGAGTTAGGGTGGCGATTTCTGCCGGATTTGTAAGAAAGTTTCGCTCGCTGCACGAGAGTTGTCCGCAATTGCATTCCTTCCTATTTATTTATTTGACCGATCCTGAAAAAATGAAAATGTCACCTTTGCGTATACGCATGAGCACACCCCTTTCCCAGTTCACGTACCTTGGATTCATGTACGCGTAAATGGATCAACCGCATCAATCACCGGGAACAGTGCTTCCGATTCTTCGGATTGCAAGCTCGCATTGGATTCGATCCAGTTGCCAAGTTCTGGCGAGATGCTGTTTATTTCTATTAACACTCGGGTCAGCAGTTGCAATCGATTCTGTCGGGTATTCGCAAGAAAACAGCTTTGATGAAATCACGACCGAGCCTACAGTAGCGAGAATTGAGTTCCTCTCTGGCGAACTGGATTGGTCTGACGCAACGAAAATTGCTGCGGCCGATGCGATTGCCGACGATCGCTCGAGAGATTTGTCTGCGGTATTGGTTGAGTTGCTCAAGAATCGCGACAGCCAGATCCGTCGGGATGCATTGGAAGCAGTTGCTCGTATTGTTCCCAGTCGATTGCTCTTGAGCCGGGTTGCATTGCTGGCGGATCGTGACCCGGACTCGCTGTGTCAGGCAAAGTCGAGGTTGGTCCTCGCTGAACATTCCGAGTCGCGTCCTCTTTCGGGATTAAGGTCTGGTCACTCATTAGATCAGCTCCCCGTCGATTCAGCAAAAAAGCCTTCTTTATCGATAAGGAGTCGCTTTCAGGCGGAAAAAGAAATGCCTGGTGACGCAGGTCGATCGCGAGTCAAGCGTGCAGTGTTTCAGGGAAGTGATGTCGTTGATCCATTAACGGATCAATCGAAGGAAGCTTCTGATCCGTTCTTTGAAGCGGGTTCAGCCAGCTTGACCGCGTATCAATCAGTCGATCTGCTGCCCACACCACGTTCGTTCGACAGGCTGTTCCCAGAGATCGAAGAGCCAGGAGATTTTGACGAGGGCATCGAGCCTGGAAACATCTTGGATCCGAGCGTGCTCGATCGGCCTTTTACCGAGCCTGGTGACATCTTTGCCGAGCCCGTCGCAGCGAATGTGTGGCCGGTGCATCCCATCGAAGCTCCGCTCGGCTATTCGGGCAAGTCGGGGATTTTACCGGTTGACGTGCAGGAAGATGGTCATTTTGTGCCAGTTCCCGATCGTTGGAGATCAGGTTATTCCGATTGGGATCGTTATGATCGGAAGCATCCGCTGGGTGAAGATTATCCCTATAAAAAAGGGCACTGGTGGGATCCATATAATCTGAACGCGCTGAAAGGGGATTACCCGATTATCGGGCAGCACACCTTCCTCAGATTCACCGGGCAGATCAACAGCATTCAGGAATTCCGACAGGTTCCCACAGCGACGACCCCGTTTGAAAGCACGGCGAAGCCGAATCAACAGCAATTCTTTGGTAACAATAACCAATATTTTACGACCAATTTCTTCCGGTTGTCCGTTGACCTGTTTCATGGAAACACAAGCTTCAAGCCAATCGACTGGAACGTCAGGCTGACTCCTGTCTTCAATGCCAACTATCTGTCGACGCAACAATTGGCCATCGTCAATCCAGACGTTCGCCTCGGGAAATCGCGATATGATGATTTTATGGCTCTGGAAGAGTACTTCGTTGAAGCCAAGTTGAAAGACCTCAGTCCCGACTATGACTTCGCGTCAATGCGAGTCGGGTCTCAACAATTCACCAGTGATTTCCGGGGTTTCATTTTCTCGGACACCAATCGTGCCATCCGGCTATTTGGAACGCGATTGGCAAATCGCGATCAGTTCAATCTTTTGTTCTTTAGGCAGGCAGAAAAAGATACGAACAGCCAACTGAATACGTTCGAAGATCGAAACCAGAATATCGTCATTGCGAATTATTATCGCCAGGATTTTGTTTTCCCCGGATACACGGCTCAATTTAGCGTGCACTACAATAATGATGGGCCGAGTTACAAGTTCGACCGGAATAACTTCCTTGCCCGCCCTGACCCGGTGGGAGTGTTTCAACCACATCGCGTTGAATCCGTTTATTTGGGGATGGCGGGTGACGGTCACTTCGGTCGGTTCAACGTCACGAACGCCTTCTACTGGGTAACGGGTAAGGATTCACAAAATCCGCTTGCGGGGACGAGCCAAAATATTAATGCTCAAATGGCCGCGGTGGAACTCTCGTACGATCGCGACTGGATTCGGTTCCGCAGTTCGTTCTTCTACGCATCTGGGGACAGAAACCCGTATGATCATACGGCAAAAGGGTTTGATACGATCCTCGACAACCCGAATTTTGCCGGCGGTCAATTCAGCTATTGGCAGCGTCAGCAGATCGATTTGTTCGGTGTCGGCCTGGTCAATCGTATGAGTCTTGTGCCAGACCTAAGGTCAAGTAAATTTGAAGGGCAAAGCAATTTCGTTAATCCGGGTTTGCATCTGTTCAATCTTGGTATGGATTTTGAGTTGACGCCAAAGTCGCGATTGATCACCAATGCGAATTACCTCGAGTTTGACAGCACTCAGGTCCTTCAAGCCTATACGTTTCAGAATAACATCCACCAGACCATTGGCGTTGACCTGAGTGTCGGATTGGAGTACAGACCTCTCCTGAATGACAATATTATTTTCACAGGTGGCTATGCATGCCTGTTGCCGGGGGCTGGATTTAAAGATTTATACGGTACAACTTCACCATTTACGACAGCAAACGGAAGTACGACATCAGCGACACTTGGAGTACTTAGCGCGGCGTTCATGCAGGCGATTTTTCAGTTCTAGTCTTGATTGATACTGGATGATTTTGTTCGAGTCGTGGGTCCCACCACGATTGTTTCGTAAATTGCCTACAGTGCCTGGCATGGATGCCACTCATGGACCGATACCAAAAATTAAATCGCAGTCTTTCCGCGTGGATCGGCGTTGTTGCGTTCATCGTCTTTACGATGGAAATCAACCTCAATCCAGCGTGCGAATCATCTCGTTTGGCACATGCCGGCGAAAAGGTGCGTCTGGTCAAGGGGGCGAGGTCGCTTCCGCCGGTCGTTGTTGAAAATGATGCTTTTCCTGTCAGAGAAAATGGGCCGCCGATAAATGAATCGCTGAGAAACACGCTGGTCGGACAATCTGCCGATATGGCCTCAATGAAAAGCCGGGGATGTATTCAGTGTCACAAAGATGCTTGTGATCCGCACGAACAACCAGATCGCCCTTTGTCATTTCATCTCGGCTGTGTCGATTGCCATGGCGGCAACAGTAATTCGACAAATAAGATTGAGGCACATGTCCAGCCTCGGTATCCCGAGATCTGGCATTCTTCTGCCAATCCCGTCCGTTCTTATACGTTGTTAAACGAAGAGTGTCCTGAATTCATTCGGTTCGTGAATCCAGGTGATTTGCGAATCGCACATTTGAGTTGCGGAAACGCCAGTTGCCATTCGCGTGAGACGCTTGAAGTCAAGAAAAGCATGATGACCCACGGTTGCATGCTGTGGGGCGCAGCGTTGTATAACAACGGAGCGGTCCCGAACAAGTGGCCAAAATATGGTGAAAGCTATTCGATGAATGGCACGCCACAAAGACTTCAGACGGTTCCGGCTCCAACCCCCGAAGAAATGGAAACGAAGGGAATTCTGCCGTTTCTCGATCCGCTGCCGAGATTCGAAAACAGTCAGCCTGGAAATATTCTTCGTATCTTCGAACGCGGCGGAAGATTTACAAACGAAATCGGTATTCCCGAAACTCAAGAACTGAACGGGAAGCCGAGAACTCGTCTCAGTAACCGTGGTTTGGGAACGCTGAACCGGACAGACCCGGTATTCATCGGCTTGCAAAAGACTCGCCTTTTTGATCCGACGCTGAATTTTCTCGGTACGAATGACCACCCTGGCGATTATCGGTCCAGTGGATGTTCATCCTGCCACATGGTCTATGCCAACGACCGCTCACCGGTGAATTCCGGCCCGTGGGCCAAATACGGCAATCAAGGAACAGCTCATTTCGAGACGGACGAATTTGTCACACACGTCGATCCAATGATTCCGAAAGGTGAACCGGGACATCCTGTGGCGCACCGTTTCGTCACGGGAATGCCAACCAGCCAGTGCATTGTCTGCCATATTCATCCCGGCACAACCGTGATGAACAGCTACCTGGGCTATATGTGGTGGGACCAGGAAACGGACGGCGAGATGATGTATCCAAAGGTCGAACGAAATTTGACGTCGGAGGAATTTACTCAGTCTCAAATGAGTGATCCCAACGAAATTACGACTCGCACGAACTTGACTGATCCTGCATTTCTTGAATCGATCGCAGAGTTAAATCCTCGTCTGAAAAAGTCCCATTTCGCTGATTTTCACGGACATGGTTGGGTATTTAAAGCCGTTTTCAAGAAGGATGCTGAAGGAAATCACCTGGATCGTTTCGGAAATAAGATTGCTGATCCGGGGCCAAGTGAACGGCAGGCGGCTGTTGATATGCCGCTCAAGTCACGACAAGTCCATCGCAATCGTGACGAAAAATCGCTCGAAAGCATCCTTGAGCTTGAAGAGAGTTTGAGAAGGGATCAAAACGGATTACCAGTTCATCTGCTGGATATCCATCTTGAAAAGGGAATGCACTGCGTCGATTGCCACTTTGCTCAGGATGTGCATGGAAACACCAAGCTTTACGGAGAGGTTCGGGCAGCAATCGAAATTCGCTGTGAAGACTGTCACGGTTCCGTAAAACAGCGAGCGATTGAGGTCGTGAATGGAATTCCGAAGATGCACACGACCGGGCCGGCGGCAGAAGAAAATCCGCTGCGGAACACGGTTGGTCGAGATTTAACCTCGATGCGAACTCCATTCGGAAAGCGTCGATTTGAAGTGCGCGGCAACCGCGTGGTCCAGAATTCAATGGTCGAGAAAGACCTGAGCTGGGAGATCAAGCAGGTCGCAGACACCGTTAATCCCAAACACAAAGATTACAACGCGCTCTCGGCCCTGGCGAAAACAGTTCGGTTCGCTCCCGACGGAGAATATGCCTGGGGTGATGTCCCCGAGACCGAGCAAGAATGCGCTCATGCCGGAGCGAAACTCAACTGTATCGCCTGTCATTCCTCCTGGAATCCCAGTTGTTATGGCTGCCATCTGCCGCAAAAGGCGAATAAGAAGGCACCGGGGTTACACAACGAAGGTGACGTCACACGAAATTATGTGTCTTATAATTTTCAAACGCTTCGAGAAGATATCTATATGCTGGCTCACGATGGCAACGTGACAGGCAACAAAATTGGCCCGGCCCGGTCTTCGTGTGCGATCCATGTGACATCCTATAACCAGAATCGCGAGTCCATTTATACGCAGCAGCAGACAATTTCCGCAGAAGGAATGAGTGGTATCGCATTCAGCACGAATGTCCCGCATACCGTCCGAGGACGTGGCGAAACCAAGATGTGCGCGGATTGTCATCTGACACAAGACAACCGCAACAACGCCCAAATGGCCCAGTTGCTGATGCAGGGTACGAATTTTATGAATTTCATTGGCCGCTATTGCTGGGTTGGTGCCGGTGAGCACGGAATCCACGGTGTGACCGTGACCGAAAGGGATGAGCCGCAGACTGTGATCGGCAGCTCGATGCATCAGATTGTTTACCCAAACCGTTATCAAAAGCATTGCGAAAATGGCAGCCAATTAATTGCCGCCCGGCATCCTGGTAAAGATATTGGCGACAGTATTCTGCATCCGTTTAAACACCCGGAAATCCTCAGCCTTCAGGCTCGTGGAGAATATTTGTATGCCGCCTGTGGTGAAGGAGGCGTTCGCATTTTTGACATTGCCTTCATCGATGACAAAGCGTTTTCCCAGCGTTTCTCGACAGCACCTGTTTCTCCGCTTGGCCAGAAGTTTTACGTGAAGACCCGTTACGCAACTTCGGTCGCTGCACCGACAACGATTGCCCCCGATCCGACGCGAACACATCGTCCTGAAAATCATGAAGCACCTGTGCATGCCGTTTACGCGTATGTTTATGCGACCGACTTGTACGAGGGATTGATTCTGATCGGCGCAGGGACGCTTCTGGATGGTGATCCCACGAACAATTTCCTGAAGGCCGATGTTGTCTTTAATCCTCAAGGACAATTGAACGGCGCGCGTGCGGTGACGATCGTCGGGACATATGCCTATGTTTCCTGTAGTGCCGGTTTGGTTGTTGTTGATCTTAATGATCCCAAAAACCCATGCATCGTTTCTACGATTGGTGCCGATGTGCTGCGTAATCCAACCGCAGTCCAGGTCCAATTTCGATATGGGTTTGTTTGTGATCAGGACGGGTTGAAAGTTCTGGATGTGACCGATCTTGCTCATCCGAGACTTGTCACCACGCATCCTTTGCGAGACGCTCGAAACGTCTATGTCGCTCGAAACTATGCTTACGTTGCAGCAGGCTGTGATGGACTGGTCATTATTGACGTGACGAATCCGGAATTTCCTGTGAAATATTTGGAATATAATGCGGGCGGCGAGATGAATGACGTCTACGACGTGAAGCTGGGAGCCTATTACGCCAGCCAGTTTGCCTTCGTCGCCGATGGCCGTAACGGCATGCGAGTCCTACAGCTGACGTCCCCTGATACGAAGGGTTATGACAGCTTTCTTCCCAAGCCAATTCCGCGAATCATTGCCGGGTATTCCCTTCCACACGGCGGATGCGCAAAAGCGATCTCCGAAGGGGTCGATCGCGATCGTGCGGTTGATGAATCGGGTAATCAGATTGCAGTCTTCGGACGAGTTGGAGGGCGACCGCTGTCCCTGGCAGAACAACGGAGAATGTACCTGTTGCCCGACGGAATTACCCCCTACCGCATTCCCGAAATCCAACGCGACGAGAATATTCATGGATCAAGGGAACGAGAAATCGATCTGCACTTCCGGTTAGAAGACTGGTTCGGTCCGTCACGAGATTTACGACTGCGATCGAAACAAAGCGTCAAAAGGTGAGGTTTCAATGCAACCTCACGAGCTGGCTTCCGCCGGACACGAAACGGTCGGCCTCTCAAAGAACTGATTTCTACGCTCAGTATAAAGCCTCGCCTCTCCTCAGTGAAAGCTTCGATGCATCGGTTGCCCCACACCACGCATCACTCGGAGTCAAGGCAATTCACTAAATCTTACCTTGTGCGAAACGTGCATTCGCTACAATCCTCAGGCATACGCTTGCACACTGTTTCGCCGTGGTCGTGGTCTTGATCAAACGCGAAAAAGTAGAATGTCCCCTTTTTTCCATGTAAATTCTTAAAAAAATGATACTATCAACGCACTTGAAGTTCGTAGTGGAGCGGTTGATTGGCCGTCTCTTCGTTCAGAAGGCGACTTCATTGCATGTGGTGCCGTAAGATTCTTTCGTTTGGTTAACGTAATAAACATATTTGTGTTTATTAGAGATAATTAAAAATGCGTGATTCGGCTCGACATTATTTGCAAACATTCTTGTCAGTGGTCCAGGATTTATCCCGATGCCTGCCACGACGGCCTCGGCCTCTTCGCCTTGGCACTCTTTACGCTGGAGCCACGAATATTTGCAATGCACGGTGTGTATTCTGTGCGTACAAAACGTCGACTTCTCCTCGCGGCCACCTCCCCTTCGAAATTTTCAAAAAGGCGGCAGATGACTATGTGGCGCTTGGAGGTCGCTCGATCAGTTTCACGCCGACAGTCGGCGATCCACTCGTCGACCCAGGTCTTTTTGAGAAGATCAAGTATGCTCTCGGGCTGAAGTCCATTGAACGAGTCAATTTTTATACCAATGGAATCTTACTGGCGACGAACAACAACTATCGTTCGCTGGTCGATCTACGAGTTCCGGAAATCCATATCAGTATGCCGCAGCCGGATAGATCTGCTTATCAGAAGATTTATGGTGTCGATGCCTATCCTCAACTCTTGGAAGGCCTGAAGCTTTTTCTTGAATACAATCGCAGTCAGGGTGAGCCGTGCTCAATCCAGATCGATTTCCGTTTGTCGATACCGGCTTCGCAGATCGTGAAAACCGCCGACTTTGTGGCGTTTATTCAGCCCCATTTAAGCCGTAAAGTCACGATGACCTACATGCCGAATTACGATAACTGGGGTGGAATGATTCAAGAGAAACATCTGCTTGGGGCGATGCGGATGCGTCGAATACCGACAGTAAAGACTGTGATGTGTCGTCGTATGGAGGACGTTGCCATCCTGTGGGATGGGTCCGTGCGGCTGTGTGCCTGCAGGTTGCAAAAGACCGAATTCGACGAACTGGTTGTCGGTAATCTCGAACTCCAGTCTCTCAAAGAAATCTTACAATCCCCCAAGGCCGATGCTGCGAGAGCCTCTTTTCGTCGTAGAGAACTATTACCTGTTTGCCGCGATTGCAGTCTGTATGAAACCACATGGTTTTAGTCGACAAATTGCGGGAACCATCCTTATCGTCGGTTTCGACCGTCGAGGCGGCTCGATCATAGGGTATGAAGAAAACAAGACAAATTGAAATCGTCATGAGACGGGGGCAGTTTCAGTTCTAACTGGACCTGTCCCCGTTTCACTTCCCCCGCTTCGGTCGCTTGCAATTTGCCTTCCTCTTGAGCGAGCGATACTCATGAGCACCATCCAAACGTTAAGAAAGTACTCATGATTTTCCATTGACATGCGATTTGCGATATTGTATTTAAGATGTCGTTAACATGGGTGTTTTTGTAAAAAAATGTGAATCCGATCCGAGAGTTCGTAGATTGACATCTACGGCTCGTCTGGATTTACGGAAATCGGAACCTGACGACGACAATTGATCTTTGACAATTCGGAAAATCATTTTAAACGGATCTGCGGAAACGGCGATAAACAGGAGCCTGCGGCGCAGATGCGGCGAGAGAGTTGTTTTGAGAGAGTTGTAAGCCGCTGCAAGCGGTTTTCCAGGATCTTCCGCTCCATAAGCCCGAGGAACTTTGACGCTAAGTACATAGTCAAGTTCCACAAGAGTAGAAAAATCCGAGTGAAGTCCGGCTCGACTCGCTTGGGAGGAATGATGGGATTCGAACTCGATCGAACCGCGTCGAACTCGATCGCGACGAAAAAGATGGAAAAATACTTCGAAAAGCCTATGCAATACGAGGAATGGTCGAAGTCGATCGAACTTGATCGAATTGTGACACCAAATTTCATCAGGGCTGGGTTTCAGCGGAACGGGAGAGAAGATTTTTGAACAGCAGTACACAAAGTTAACGAGTTGAAGAGAATCAAACGAGACCTACGGTCGGTCGTTTGTGCGGGGTCGGGAGACCCTCGCACAACATGTGCAGGGTCGGGAGACCACTCGCACAACCGGGAAGCCGGTCGAACTCGGGTGAACTCGGGTGAACTTTTTAGCAACAGAAAAACGGGAAGCGGTCACAAAAACCCTATGAATTACGGGGAAAGATCGAAGTCGCGCGAACTCGCTCGAACTTTTCGATCAAATCTCTCGGCGGCATAATGATCGCCAGACGGAAGATAAGAGTTTTGAACAGAAGGCCGCGAAGGTAACGAAGTGAGGACAAGACAGAAAGGCGTTTCGTAATGAAACCTCGGCCTCCCGAAGACAATGCGTGAACGGGTGAAGTTGGCCAAGTTCAACGTGCAAAAACGCTATGAAATAGGGAAGTTGGCCAACTTTGCCAACTTTCTTGCGAGGGAATAGTGGGGCTTGAAGACTCGACCGCACCCTACGAAGACAGAAGATGGCTCGGGTGGAGAAGCTCGCCCTCCCGCAGACACCGCGTGAACGGGTGAAGTTGGCCAAGTTCAAACGTGCAAAACGCTGTGAAACAGGGATGTTGGCCAACTTTGCCAAGTTTTTTCGAGGAATTGGTGGGCCTCGAAGACTCGACCGCACCCTACGAGTTCAGCGGGTTTGTTCCGTCTGATCGACAGGGGTCTTCAGCAGTCGCTGAAAGCGTTCGCTGGTTTTCTGTGAGTCGTAGTCACCGATCTTTTTCAGAGTTTCCGAAACGTTCGTTGTACGTTGCGATTGCTCGAACGTTTGTTCCTTTGTGCCTAAACTCACGGAGAGTGTGTCAGTGCGATTCGCCCGCAGCCAAAGGACGAGGTCCTGTTCAAATTCATCCAGGATGGGATGGCCCCCAACCCATCGATCGGGATTTGGCAATTTTTCTCTTGGCGCCACGATTTCATTGAGGTTTACCGGATTGTTCAAGGCGTTTAATGTCCGTTCGTAAGCCCAGACGAACTGTCGCGCAGAATCGTAATCGGTCGTCTCGTTCGATCCCGCAGTTGCGATTTTTGTCAAAAAGCGGATTCCGAATTCGGGGTCAATCGTCTTGCAATTTAATTGTTTGGTTTCAATTTCGAGACTTTTCGCAAGGGCCGCCGCAGATTTCTTTAACTCCGTCGAGTCGCCATATGGTCGAGCGGTCATCGCATTAATCACGTTGTTGATATTGTTTTCGAATAGCGAATAGCTGTTGGCGCTAAGGACTTCTTGCGCAACAACGCGAGAAAGCGAGAACGGCCATTCGTGTAGCGTTGGGCGGCCTGGAAATTTGCTCAATCGACTTCGCTTGCGCCAACCTTCTCGTTTGAGTTCATGATGGCAGGCGAAGCAGGAGTAGTTTGCCAGTTCCGGCCACTGTGATGATGCGTCGGGATCGGCGATCAGCCCGGCCGTGAGTCTCATCGATTCTTCCAGCGTCACCAAGGTCGAAATGACAGTCAATTTGGTGGCAGCAAGTTCGTTGTCGCCGATCAAGGCGAAATCACAGTCTTGATTGTATTGGCGAAGTTTTTCGATGACATTCTTGGTCAAAGACTTTGGCTTCTCTTCAATGCGACGCCAATGTCGTGGCATTTGATGCACGAATTGAGAAAGCTCAAAGCTCGGAAGCGGCGGGTGACCGGCCGCGTACATTTCATGGGTAATGACCTTCTTTTGTTCCACGTTACCCAGATGGCACGACAGGCAAATTCGAGTCTGAGTTCTTGGAGAGTGGATATCCCAATATCCGAATTCCTCGAACTTGATCTTCGGATTCATTGTTCTCCAGTCGGCATCGTAGTGTCGTTTTTCCCAACCGTTGCTTCCGCCGGCAGGGCCATGACAGGCCTCACAGGAAACCCCAATGTTGTAAAGAGGATCGTCTTTCGTGTTGTAGTCCTGATTCTCTTTATTCTCTTTATCAACGACACGATTGGCATCGACAACCGCATCGACAGCCATTTGGTCAACTGGCATTGATGAATGGCATGAAAGACATCGACGATCCCGATGAACCAACGACTCCTTCGTGTTTTTGTCGACGATTCCCAGTCTTTTCGCTATTTGCTGCGATTGTTCGTTCAAGAGCACGCTGAAAGCTTGATGGTGAAAATCGTGTTCGTACCACGTCGATATTTCGTCACCCAGAATCCATCCATCGTTGCCGCGTCCTCGCACGTTGGGAGGCAACTTGACGCTTGAGTCGCTAGTCCCTTTGCTATGACAGATTGAACAATTGCTGTTATTAAATCCAACAACGATTCGAGATTTATCGGGCCTTCCGAATCGATCGGTGGTGTCGCGAGAGACACCATCATCCCCCGATACAATCTGTCCGTAGAAAATGGCAATGACGAGACAAACGAACTCGAGCCTTGTCTTACGACACTCAATACTCATTGCTGAAGCTCCGAACTGAGTTGGATCGTCAGATCATCAAAGCCCTGCTGGATTGTCTGCCAGCTCTGCTGCAGGCGAAACGGGCTCTCGCGATGTTGGATGGGAGGACTCAATTTCGTCGAGCCGCTGAAAGATAAATTCTCTCGCAATTGACGGTAAGTCACTTCACGAGCAGGGTTCATGCGATCTGATCGGTAAGGGTTTTCTGACAATCCGATATCAATTGCAACGAGTGCCAGATAAAGCTGGGTCGATCGATCCCATCCCTGATTCGTCACTCGCGCAGAACCAGTAAGTAACGAATTTCGAATGGCACGAAGGTCATCAGATCGTAGTTCTGTTTTGTCGAGGTAGATTGCCGCCAGCCCCAGTCTGCGCTGCAAATCAAGAATGTTATGAGCAACCGATTCCGTTTCGATAATGGGCGATCTCATCCGCGTTTGTAGTTTCGAGAGATCTTCGGCCAATTGATTGTCGACAAGATGGTTTAGGGGCGTTTTCAGCTCTGGTAATAATCCGAGGCTCCAGGTTCCCCATTGAAGCTCGCCCGGTTTTAACTCTAAATTGAAACCTGATCGCGATTGTTGCCAGCTTGCTGTCTTCAAGTCATGGTGGCAGGCAAAGCAGTCGTATTGAGCCAGTTCGGGCCAGACTTTGTTCGGATAACCCGAATGAACGCCATTCTGATTACTGGCAGAAGCGGACAGGATGCTCAGTTCATGCTCGGCATTGACGAGTTGTCCGAGCAGCCAGTCTTTGGCTGCCGAATTTGGTCGATTCCACGGAGATCCGCTCGCCGCTGCCTGACGTTGTCGATCTTCGGACCGTCGCCAATGGGCTGGCATCAGCGATTGATGAGCAGCGTATTCAAAAACGAGCCGGGGATGTCCAGCCGCGATTAAATCATGATTGACTGACTGGTTTGCGTTACCAACGTGGCAGTCAGCACAGGCGTTCATTCGGCTGAGCACGTTTTTTGTTTCGCGAAAGCCGAGCGATTCCTTTGTCTCATTTGACCAGATTTCGGGGATCTTCCATTCCTGAGTGTGGTGGCGTGCGAGCCAATTCCGTGCAGCACCGTGACAGCTTTCGCAACCTACTCCTTCAGTCACTTTCGCCAGAAATCCCGGACGATTCTCAAAATTGACTGCAGCGGGCGCATGGCAAACAAGGCACTCTTTTGTTTCCCAGGCCGGCTTAGGCAAGTTCAATCGTTTGACGATTTCGTTCGAACGCTGTTCACGAAGAACGGAACCTGCTCTTTGATGGCGATCAGTATCGAAGAAAAAATGTGCCGCTGATCCAACGACTGATTCCCTGCGGGGGTTTCCATGGCAGCTTGACGCGGAACACGATTGACTGCCAAGAAAATGATCGGTCGAGAAATTCTGAGGCGAATTGATCGGTAACGTAGAAAAGACTTCTGCGTCACGAGTGTCGTCTACGAAAGTCGGTGAAGGAGCGGGGGGAACTTGCCCAGAAGAATCCGCTGTTGCAGTGACAAGTAAGGCATAAAAACCGGTAGTGACCAAGAAAATCCGGTAATAAGCCGGTCGACAATAATTCCTCAAAGCTCCCGGTTCTTTGCCGGGATGCAACGAATTCAGAGTGTCGCGAGGATCAATCATAATTGCCGGTTCAAGGAGTCGGGATTTACTTCGGAAAGTTAATCAAAGGATTGATGCGGATGGCTGCGTCATGTGGACACGACGATACACAGGCTGGTTGCTGGCTGGGGAGATGACTACAAAGATCACACACCGCAGCACGGCTAGTGACCAGATCCATTTCGGGCAGAACTTGATCTCCGAGGATCGCACGTGTTTGAGCGCTGGCTTCTGGGACAGCGTCCAGACAGGCCGAAAGGACAATTGAACCGTACGACGCATTGGCGTCCAATGAGACTTCCACCGCGAGAAGGTTTTCGTTTGCTTGAAAATCCTCGGTGGCAAGATCAATTGAATTTCCGGACAAAGCCAGTTTTTTACCGTTCAACCAGACGCCCAAGACCTTGGACTTCTCGACCCGGACCTTTTTCAACGTGCTCTTACGTTTGTCCTCGTTAACGGAAAGCCGATAATGAGTCGTTTTCGACTTTTTCGGCAAACGAAACTCGTGGCGAAAACAGATCGAGGACGATTCGGAATCACTAACGCTTTCAGTCAAGTTCCTGAGAAAGTCTCCTTGCCAGAGAAATGGTGACGATCCTTGCATCCAGCCACCGCCTAGCCGCCTTGCTTGGTACCAGTCATCGGGTAATGATCGACGGCTGGCACAGAGCCACCCGAGTGATTCTTCCGGAATCAGACCCAAGTCGTGCATTTGAATCGAGTCGTATGGGCACTGCTCGGCGCACTTGGAACAACCGATACACCAGTCATAGATCTCAATTTGACCATTATTGCCACGTGCAATGGACCCGACGGGGCAACCGAGCATGCAGACGGGATTGAGACAGTTTCGGCACGCTGATGGTACCAGAAAACGGTCGTAACGCGGTCCATCAAGGAACAATCGCGAATAACCATCGTCGTGCGTTTTCACGCACGCTTCGACGCAATCTCCACAACGAGTACACGAATCAAGGTCGATGACAAGCAGCCGGGTTCCCTGAAAAAGACCCATCTGCTGGAAATCGGCCGAAGCAATCAGATCGGACTCCGTATGTGTTGAACCCGAGGACTTCGTCTGTTTAACTCGCGTTTGAGCGAGGGACTCAACTTGTTGCTTTAATGCGGGTGATTCGTCCATCAACTGGCGAAACGCCGCACCAGGAATTCGCACAAGTTCAACGTTACCAAAATCGCGAGCTTCTTCCGTCGAGGGATGATTATAAGCGATACAACTGGCATTACGGGGACTGCGAGTCACCACTGCAATTTCGCCAAAACATTCGCCACGTGACAAGTACGCGAGAACACGAGGCGGTCCCGAAGATTCAACCGGCTGCCGGATCAGTTTTGGGAAAATTTCGCTGAATGCCGCACGTCCAGCGGTTCGTAATTCCAGCTCGGACCATTTATCCTTAATCCCCTTAGTACCTTTCGGGAATGTCGCCACTTTTCGCAGGAGTTCGGGCTTCACATAAACGTCAGCAATCATCCGATCGTCGTTCAAAAAATCCGGTCGTCCGAGAAGTTGATTCAACGCAGAAAGGATTAATTCCTGAGCACGAACGAGGGGCTCACCGGTCAACTTTTGATTCCCGATTTGTTGAGCAGCGTCCAATACATGATCGTTCAACCACGATTTGACGAGAAAAACGAGTGATCCAGTTGTACCGGAACGCTTTTCCTTCAGTAGAGGACGTGTGGAATCGACTTCGCTTGTGGGCTTGCCCGATGGGGTCGGCGGCGCATCAAGGTTTCCGGTTGATGGGCCTGTCTCTCCCGACGGGCTTGGGGTCTGTCCGCTGGCTGCGGAGTGCGCGGGCGATTCAGGTGGAACGGGATCAGAACCTGTTGCGGCTTTCTTAGCCCGCATTTGCTCGAGGGGAGACAGCTTTTTCTGCGGGACAGCCGGTTCTTCCTGCTTTGCCTCGGCAGATGATGTTGCAGGCCGGTCTCCGGTTGCCGCTGGAGACTCTTGTGCGTTTGCTTCTGCGGCCTTTCTGGCCCGCATTTGCTCGATGGGAGACAGTTTTTTCTGTGGGGCAACGGGTTCTTCCGGCTTTGCCTCCGCTGGCGATGTTGCAGGCGGGTCTCCGGCTGCGGCTGGAGATTCTTGTGCGTTTGCTTCTGCGGCCTTTCTGGCCCGCATTTGCTCGATGGGAGACAGTTTT
Organism: uncultured Schlesneria sp.; assembly: GCA_903904835.1. GTDB lineage: Bacteria > Planctomycetota > Planctomycetia > Planctomycetales > Planctomycetaceae > Schlesneria. The sequence goes on from CAIVEI010000201.1 coordinate 18,937, forward strand.
TTCTG
>CAIVEI010000202.1 GCA_903904835.1 uncultured Schlesneria sp.
CGAGACCGCGAGGTCTCAGGGTGAACTTGTGCATCGGTGCGACTAGACGTTCCCTGAACCTCGCATCTCAGCGAGTAAGCAGGCCCAGTAGGAGGAACGCGTTAAATGTCATGGTAACTGTCTGGACAATCTTCATCGAAAAAGGTTCACCGCAAAAAAAAGGGTTTTGTACGGCTCTAGGATGATACAACCCAATCCCCAATCGGTCAACAACCGGCGCATCTCGGTCGTGGTACGGTTTGAAAGAATTCCCTGTAATAATGACTTGGCGTGTTGCAGCCTTTTTAGCGTTGCATGGAATTCCGATTTGAACCATCTCGCGTCTGGAATCCCGAATGCGATCAGGACCATCAAGTGGATTCTCCGGTAGTGGTCGGTTAGGGTGTATCAAAACAAAGTGACGTGATTTCAAAGTCGGCGTTCTGATAGAGACGGTTTATTTGTCCAGAATGGCTTCCCATTTTTCCGATCGATTGACCGATGGGACCTCTCACGTCCCCGAGATCTTGTCTCCGTCGAGTCTGCCTTTGTATTTCTTCACAACTTTCCCACCTGGCCCTTGTTCCGATGTCGAAAACGTTATGGTTTCGTCCTAGAGCTCGCCGTCTTCAATGTCGATTTTCGTTTTTAGTGGATCGTTCGTGCGTTGAACCGTTCCCGTCAGCTTTCCATCTGCATATTTCATTTCTGAACTGAACTTAATCTCTTTTCCGTCGAGGCGAATTGTTGACCACTTCCAATTGCCTGATGGGTCGCCTGCTTCGCCAGCGATCACACAATGATCGCTACGATCACGACTGCAAAACTCAAGCCTCTTAAGCAACCTTATTCTCACTGTCGTCGCCTCCAATTTAATGGTAGTTGAAACGATCCCCAGCTTATCGCCGGGGCCGTTCGGTTTGGTTCCCAAATTCAAATGGTCGGCTCGTAATTCGTTACAAAGCTGAAGGACTCGTCGAGACTCTCCAGGTGATCGGTCACATTAGCCCTCAATCGATGCGCATGAACCGGCAGTGCCGGACGACCTTGGAATGGAGGCACGCAGCCGATTACTATTTGGCTGCAAAAAATGGTTCGAATCCGAAACCCTCAAAAAAAGAACTACCAAATCTCATGCCGACTTTGATTACACGATTGACTGCTCATGACATTCGATTTCCGACTTCGAAGATGCTGGATGGCTCCGATGCCATGAATCCCGACCCGGATTATTCAGCCGCTTACGTCATCCTTGAGACCGATCGGCCTGATCAGGCGGCGGGGCATGGGATGACGTTTACTATTGGACGCGGGAACGAACTGTGTGTGGCAGCGATTGAGGCGCTTGCTCCATTGGTTGTCGGGCGGACACTGGAATCGTTCACTTCAGACATGGCGGGGTTCTGGCGGCATATTACTGGCGACAGCCAGCTCCGCTGGGTCGGGCCAGAAAAAGGTGTGATTCACCTAGCGACGGCGGCCGTCGTGAATGCGGTCTGGGATCTGTGGGCCAAGATCGAAGGGAAACCGTTGTGGCGGCTTGTCGCCGATATGACGCCCGAACAATTTGTCGGCTGTGTTGATTTCCGATATCTGACGGATGTGCTGACTCCTGCCGAAGCGGTTCAAATCCTGAAGAGGATTGAATCGACCAAAACGGATCGGATCGCTCAACTGAACAAGGACGGGTATCCTGCCTACACGACATCTGCCGGTTGGCTGGGGTATGACGATGACAAATTGAGACGACTCTGTCGCGATTGCCTGGCTCAGGGCTGGAACGTTTTCAAGATCAAAGTCGGACGTGACCTTAGCGATGATATCAGGCGATGCCGAATCATCCGCGAAGAGATTGGTTGGGAACGACGGCTGATGGTCGATGCCAATCAGGTCTGGGAAGTCAATCAGGCGATCGAATGGATGAAATCATTGGCCGAGTTTAAGCCGTGGTTCATTGAAGAGCCGACCAGCCCCGATGACATTCTTGGCCATCTTGCAATCGCCAAAGCGGTCGCGCCGATCCAGGTTGCCACGGGTGAACATTGTGCCAACCGAATAATGTTCAAGCAGTTCCTGCAATCAGGAGCGATCGGAGTCTGTCAGATCGATAGCTGTCGAGTGGGAGGCGTGAACGAAGTTCTTTCCATCCTGCTGCTGGCAGCCAAATTCAATATTCCCGTCTGTCCTCACGCAGGTGGGGTCGGGCTTTGCGAATATGTGCAGCATCTCGCGATGATCGACTACATCTGCGTCAGCGGATCGCTAGAGAACCGGCTCTGCGAATACGCAGGACATCTGCACGAGCACTTCATCGATCCAGTCGTTATGCGAAACGGACACTATGTTCCGCCGAAGGCACCGGGGTACAGCATCACGATGAAACCGGAATCATTAGCGGAATACGCATTTGGTCCGGCATAGATGGTTTACGCACGTCGCATGACGGGTTCAGAATAGGAGAGTCATTCGCTCGTTGACGGGCTCGGCACGATGGGAAACGGGCCGAGAATGACACAAGAGTCAAACCCGGGAAGCCAGGCAATTAATCGTTTTAAGACCAAGATTTAGGGAACACTAATCTTCGCTAATTTGCACTAATAAGAAAATTCTGCTTTTTCTCTGATTAGCGTACATTAGTGAAGATTAGTGTTCCAAAACATCTTCGAATTTTTTTCGCTGCGGCGAATGCGTAGCGTACGATTCACTGCTGTAAAACGTGATCTCAATGGCGAAATTAGATTCTAAGAATCCGGGGATTTACATCCTTGTCATTACCCTCGTTTTTGGTTGATCAATTTCTGGCGAGCTCCATTCCTTGAATGATGAGTTGTAGTTTTTTGAACCCTCGCCAGATTGTCTGCCAACCCGGTTCGCCGTCGTGTTTGCGTCCG
>CAIVEI010000203.1 GCA_903904835.1 uncultured Schlesneria sp.
CCACCGTTTGCCGCCATTTTCGCAAACACTGACAGCCTCGGAGCGATGATGGCTACTTTGGTCTGAGGCAAATCCTCTCTGGATTCATCGATTTTCTTTTGATTCGATTTTCGGGCCGTTGAAAGCAACAGCCAAGCTGAGACGAGGGTCAGGGGCACCGTAACGGACCAATAAGGGAAAAAGAAAAATTTCTCTTGAACGCCTTCGATCAGGTCACTCGGTAATTCTCCAAAACCAAATCCGCACAATTGCCAACGCCAAACCATTCCCGTTTCGTCATACCACTTCGTTTCGGAATGAAACGGATACGTGGTCCACTCGGGCAATGCCGTCATGTACTCGGCGTCGCTGAATTGACTTCGCTGCCATACAAAAACGCTTTTCACCGAGCTCAGGCTTTCTGACGTGTGTCTTCCGCTATGAATCGAAAACACATCCTGAACGGAACGGCTCCTTACCCACCCCGCCATCAAAACGCACGCCATTGCAAGCGTCATCAAGCCAATCTTCCGTCGCCACCCGTGAAACGATCCCCTCATGATTCATCTCGCCTCGGCAGTAATGGGTTCAGCGATTTTCTTCTGAATAATCGTGTAGGGCTTTGAAAGAAGCAGCCATGCAGAGATCAGCGTCAACGGGATGACGATGAACCAGTAGGGGATCATGCAGTCTTGATCTCGTCGGCTCGCGTACCGGCCTTCGCCGATGTGAAACCCAGCCCAATCCCACCGCCATTCGAATTCAAAGTTTTTTGACCACGGTGTTCCATTGAATGGATCGTCCGGTTTGACGAATAGCTCGACAGATTTAAAGTCGAAGAAGTTCAAAACGGTCGTCGGATCAAGTTCCGTCGTTCGACTGACAGCGAGACCGCTATGCATTGATGTGACACCGTAGGACACATTGCCAAACGAAAAGTCGATGTATTCGAATCGAGATTGACTTCTGAACCACCCCACCATGAACACGCAAGCCGTGACCAGCGTCACGACGCCAATCTTTCTTTTCCAACCCCGAAAAAACTCTCCCATGTTTTACACTCCCTCGTTCGCGTCAGGCTCAGTGATATTCTTCTGATTCAACGGGCGAGGTCTGGAAAGCAAAAACCAAAGTGAAATGAGCGTCAGTGGGACGGTGATAGACCAATAGGGAATTAAGCAAAACGAACCATGAGAGGAATCGCCCGTCATTTGGGTCGTAAATTCACCCGCTTCAAATCCGAGAAAACGCCATCGCCATACCGGGTTTTCGGAGGCATCGTCAACAATCGAAAAATCGAGTGCACTGCTATGGCACGACGGAAAAGTCGATGGTAACAGCCCTTCAATATCGTAGGTTGTCTGCCACATCAAATTTTGTTCTGCCGACATGAAATACTCGCAGACATTCGAACCGCTGGACCAGTAGATGCCGTCAGCGAAGTAAACGCTTCTCAACCACCCTCCCATCAACACGCACGAAGCCAGAAGTAGCGACAACCCGATCTTCCGTCGCCAACCACGGGAAAAGCGAATCAAGAATTTGAAAAAGTCACCCATGATTCATGCCCTCTCGCGTAATGCAGGTTCAGCGATTTTCTTTTGCATCGATTTGTCAGGCTTCACGAGAAGCAGGAATGCTGAAATGAGGATTAAGGGGATGGTGATGGACCAATAGGGAAGCTGCCAAAGATAAAATCCCGTCCCTCCTGCGGGCCTACCGTATTTGCCCACCGCTATGCTTGCAATTCGCTGAATTCGTCCTTGGTGAGACCTCAGCCAACCTGCACGGAGTCGTAAAGCTTTGGGAGTATTCTCGCCGGTGTGGACCATTATGACATCCGTCGTCGACAGACTTCTCACCCATCCCGCTGTTAACACGCACGCCGTGACCAGCGTCACCGCGCCAACGTTGCGGCGCCATCCCTTGAAGAACTCGCCCATGATTCATTCCCCTTCGCTTGCAGCGGGATCGACGAGTTTCTCCGAGGTCGAGTTGCGGGGCTTGGTGAGCAGCAAGAAGGCCGAGATGAGCGTCAATGGGATCGTGATGAACCAGTAGGGAAATTGGCACCATTTGACCACAAAACTTACGAAGTTGGCTCCCATTTCTTCATCTCCAGTTGAAAACAAATCTGGAGAGATCGAGTTTATCCAACGGAATTGTGAATTGTCAGGAAGCTGTAAAACCATCTCCCATCCATCCCCCTTGATTTTCTGCGATGTCCAGGGAACTGACCGGATCGGTCGTTCTCCATCGATTGACACATTCGCAATGATCATTCGACCTGCAATGGAAACCAGCTTGCATTGTGTCGACGATCCGAACCCAATCGTAAACGTGTCTTGAGTGTTCAGACTGCGAAGCCAACCGACCATCAGCACGCAAGCTAGGATCAGCGTCACCAAGCCAAGCTTCCTTCGCCAACCGTTGAAAAATTTGCCCATGATTCTCGTCCTCTAGGTTGCAGCAGGTTCATTGCTTTTCTTCTGAGTCGATTTGCGGGCTTGGAGATGAGCAGGTACGCGGAGAGCAGCGTCAACGGGATGACGATGGACCAGTAGGGAACACGTGCAACGAAGATTTGCAGGGGGAACTGTTGGTCCGAGCAGTCGCCGATTTCAAATCCGTAACTTTTTATGATCCAATGAAATGGTGAGCCTTCCGCAGCGCGGGTCGGTGGGTCCACGTTGATCGCCAAATTTCCCGTTGAATTTCCTCGCGGTGCCTGAAATCCGATGAGCAATACACGATCAACGGAAAGCTCCTTTACTCTCAATTTGGATTTAATCCTTCGAACCGCCAATGTTTGATCGCGAGAAATCAGTTGAATGAGCGAATGACCGCCAAATCTAATGACAGTATTGTTCACGGTTCGCAGGCTTCTCACCCATCCGCTCATCAACACACACGCCACCAACAGTGTCAGCAGGCCAAGTTTTCGTCGCCATGGATTAAAGAACTCGCCCATAATTCCTCCCAAGCGAATCCCTGATCACTCAAACCATCTTGCCTGCCTGATTCGTTCCTGAATACGATGTCAAAATGTCTTGAGTGCGTCAATCGCGGCTCATCAAAGCCAATGGCCAAGTGAGTCTCCCGGTAGTCGCTCCTGCGTTTGAAATATGCTACGTTCCGTAGCGAGGAGATAAGTTTTTCCCTGTCAACGGATGCATCATCATGCTGATCGGTATTCGCCCCATCAATGACTTTGCGTTCAAGAAGACGTTTGGATCACCCGAGAACAAGTTGGCTTTGATCAGTTTGCTCAACGCCATTCTTGGGCTGCCGAAGCCAATCGTCGATGTCACCATTGAAAATCCCTACAGCCTTCAGGATTTCAAAGACGACAAACTTTCGATCCTTGATATCAAAGCGATCGATCAGACGGGCGCGATCTACGATGTTGAAATGCAATTATCGATTTTTAGTGGTTTAATCCAGCGGATCGTTTTTTACGGTTGCGAAATCTATGCTGACCAATTGAGATCAGGGGACGATTATTCGCTGTTGAAACCCGCGTATTCCATCTGTCTGCTCGACGGCGTCTTGTGGCACGATTCGACGAAGGTCCACCATGCTTTCCGATTTACCGATCTGGAATCGGGACGGACGTTGAATGATACTTTAGAAATTCACACAATCGAGTTGGGGCGGTATCATCTGCAAGAAAAAGATTTGCCGAAGGCGAGTCTGCTGGATTGTTGGCTGTTCTGGCTGCTCCATGCCCACGAGTACGAACCGGAAGAATTATTAAAACTGTTTCCGCAGGAAGCAATTCGTCAGGCGACACAGACCATCACGCAGATTGCACAAGTGACCGAGGATAAAGCCATGTACGATTCACGCGAAAAAGCGATACGTGACCAGCAATGGGCACTGAATGCTTCACGTAAAGAGGGGTTCATTGAGGGTGAAATCGAAGGGAAAATCGAAGGGAAGATTGAAGGGAAGATTGAAGGGAAAATCGAAACAATTCGAATGCTTCAAGAGATTTTGAATCTGCCTGTCAGCAACGATTCGGATTTCAATGGGAAAACGCTGGAGGAACTTCAGTCACAAACGGCTGATCTTCAAGATCGCCTGCGAAACCGTCGTGGTTCCTGAAGTTTCAAATCGACGACCAATTCGAGGACAGCGTGCGTTAGACGGGTATCAAAGAAAGGTCGCGTGTTCCGAGTTGAGAAGAATCATTCAATCGGTTCCGAATCGCGTTTGAATACGGTGTCAAAACGTCTTGAGTGCGTCAATCACGGCTCTTCAATGCTCGGCCTCCGACCCTCGACAAAGAGGTGCACGATGCGTTTCCGATCTGCGTTCATGACCATTGCGGTTTTTGCTGCTTCGTTGGCCATGGCCGAAGACAACCTCGACGAGTTCAAGACAATTGAAAAAATTGAATTGCTCGGCGGAAGTATCGAACGAGACGAAACACTCCCGGACCGTCCGGTCATTGGGATCAGGTTTTCAACGAAGAGCAGGTTCAACGACAAATATGTCTATTTGCTGAAGAAGTTCGAGAATCTGAAAACACTCGACCTGATTGACGCGACAATGACGGACATTGGAATCAATACCCTTGGACAACTCACGAGTCTCAACGAGCTTCAATTGAGTGGTCCCGAAATTACGGATCAAAGTGTCAACGAGTTGTGCAAACTAGTGAACCTCTCGCAATTGACTCTGTGCGGGACTGAAATGACGTCTGCGGGACAAAAAATTCTCCATGAGTCGCTTCCAACACTGGTCATTAGCAATGAGAAGGCCTTCTACAAGCGAGTTGTTAACATCGGCGGTACTGTTGACAACATCCGAGTTGGCAACAAGATCGAGACGTTCAGGCTGAAGTTTGACGAGTCGCGGGTCACCGACGATCAATTAAGGGAAGTATTACCGCTGCGTGGTGTCAGAACTCTCACGGATCTCTGGTTTAAAGATTGTCGCAACATCACCGATGCCGGAATCAAAGAACTGGTGTCATTCCGAACGATGTCCAATTTGACGATCCAGGATTGCCCGCAAATCACCAGCAAGAGCTTAACGTCATTCAAGAATCATCAAGGTCTCACGTGCCTCTACTTTGCCCAGAGTGAACAGCACCAGGGTATACGGCTCACCGACGACGGCATGAAAGACATTGCAGAATTGAAGAATCTGACACGTCTTCAAATATTCGGTGACCACCAGATCACGGACAAGGGGATCGTGGAATTGAAAGAACTCAAAAATCTTGAATTCCTCGAATTGGGCGAAACAAGAATCTCGGGAAGAGGCTTGAGCGCACTTCAGGCACTCCCGAAACTTACGAACCTTTACCTTTATGATGGCGAAGAAATCTCAGATGCAGCAGTAAAGGAACTTGGGGAGCTGAACAATTTGAAGTGTCTTCATCTGAACGAAACCTCAATTACGGATGTCGGGTTAAGAGAAATCGGACGAATGACCGCATTGGTGGAGCTTAATATCAACGGGAATCAGATCACGGACGCCGGGTTGAAAGAACTTCAGAACCTCAAGAATCTGCGCATTTTGGACATTCGAAACATTGAAGAAATTACTGACGCGGGTTTAAAGGAGCTTGCAGAACTGAAAACCCTCGAGCAACTATCGGTCAGTGGCTGTGAAGTAACAGACGAAGGCTGTGACGAACTCCAAAAACAGCTACCCAACGTCGACATTGAACGTTGAGTCCAACATACGCCGTTCCGTGAAGCTCATTGCGTTTGAATTCCGATGCACGCAGCATCGGCAATGTGGCTGACGCTGCCAGCGTTGGAAGGATGGAAATAACTGCTCAAACGAGAAATGACGCCTCGGCTGACGTCAACACCGCCTCCAACCCCACCTATCTTCGAGGCGCTGTTAAACGATGAGGAGCCATGAATCGGTACCGTTACTTGGCAAATGTCGGCTTCAGCAGATCCAGCGTATAAATCGCACTCGGGAGGACTTCACATTCGGCCCAGCAGCCGGGGCATTTTTTGACCCAGGTTCGTTGCTCCGCTGCGGCGACGCTACTCCAGATTTCTTTGAACGAGCTTGATCGCAGGTTGCCGACGACGTGGCTGTTGAACTGACACGTCGGCACATCTCCGTTCGGGAAGATCCGTAAATGAGCCTTCAATGCGACGCACTTCGGGTTCGGTGTCCCCTGCTTTTTCAGCAGCCGGTTTCGGATACCTTTCAAGTAGTACCGCTTAGCAAGACGTTCACCAAATGGTAATGATTTGGCGTCCTCTTCGACTTCATTCAGCAGATCCCGAAGGTTATCGTCGGTAAACTCACCGAACGTCGTGAACTGTCCGATCTCTTTCGGTGCAATGTCAACGTCTTTTTCCATGTTGTACGTGGCACTCATGTCGTAAGCCAGCACGACGTTGTTGTGAACGCCGAAAGGTCTCAGCACTTCTCGTAATTGCTTGTAGTGGTCTGCACCTTCGGCATCAACGATCGTCTGGTTGACACCCAGGCGCAGCCGAAGCCTCTTCTGATGCGGTGCCAATGCACGGATCGTTTCCATCACCATGTTCCAGGCCTGGGTACTGCCACGCACGTGGTTGTGCTTATCGCCGACACCATCAATCGAAACGAGCATTTGCAACGGCACACTGCGGTCTCGTTTTTCACAGTAAGAGACGACTCGGTCGGTCAAAAAGCCGTTCGTCGTGATATGCAGGACCAGCGGTTTCAATCGCGTCTGAGCAATCTGGCCGATTTCCGGCAGATCGCGACGGACGAAAGGTTCGCCACCTGTTAATCGAATCGCGTCCATGACGGGGAGTTGTGCGAAGATCCCGTCAACCTCGTCCAGCGTCAGATCCCCTTTCGCGGGCATCTTCCAGGAATCGCACATAATGCATTTGGCATTACAGCCAAACGTCACGGTGTAAGTCAGAAATCTCGGCAGGTCAGTCTGATCATTTCGATTTCGATAGACGCTACGCATAAACGAGAGTGTTCGGTTCAGCATGACGGACTTTCGACAGAGAAACAGATTTCATTCAGGCGACTCGTACGACCGCATCCGACATATTGTTGGTCGGAATTGGCAGGTAACGACGAATCGCTTCAAGTGCTGCGGCATTCCCAATCACTTGACTGGGATCAATCCGCTCGCGAATTTCTGGAACTTGCTCAAGGAACTGCTTGAGATGCTCATCGGTTAGCGACGCCGCATCGTGGCCGACGCCATAGCCTGTCTGAGCCAGGAAATGAGCGTTCACTGATTGCTCGAAGTTTCCTTCTTCCGGAATTGCCATGACTGGCTTTTTCAACGAGAGTGCCTCGCCGACAAGTTGGTTTCCCGCGTTGGAAATTAACGCGTGGCAATTGATCAGGTCGTCAAGAAATCCCGTTTCATTCACTTCAAAATATCGCACGTTTCCCTCGCGAGGGAGCTCACCCAATCCATAAATGGAGACCTCGCGTCCACAGCGACGCAGGGCATCCATCAAACGGGGTGGAGCGAATCGTCGAAGGTAAACGAGCAGATGCCGCTCATCGTGTGGATCAGCCTGTTGCAACTCGCGTCGCAACATAACACCGACCGACGTGACATTTCCACAGCCATGCCGAAGTGGCGGAGTAAAAAACGATGACACGATCGTTTCACGCTGACCGCTGTAGAACAGATTGATCGACAGTGCGATTGACTGGGCCTTAAGCCAGAGTGGCAAGGGAAGCGACGACAGATCGAACGACGTGAGAAAGTGCTGATGATCGAAACTCAAAAATGGCAGACCAAGCCGCTTTGCGGCACGGGGCAAAGCCGGTTCAAAGTCGGTGATTATTAAGTCTGGCTGCTCGTCTCGCAGCATTCGCTCCATCGAATTGACCAGTTCGGGAAGCTGCCTGAGATACGGGACGCTTTGGCGAATCGAGCTGAAATAGCTGACTCGACGTCCGTTATAGCAAAACTGTAAACCGGGAATACGCCTGACTTCGACGTCTTCGGAGTCGTGATAAATATCGTCCAGAAACTCGAACGCCACATGCGGCGCGAGCAGAACGACCTCGTGTTCCTGTCTCAATTCTTCGACGACGGTCCGGACGCGAGTTGCATGCCCACGTCCTTCTCCGGCCACGCTATAGAAGACCCTGCCCATGATCGATTTCCTATCTTAGCAAGCTTACTTCACGGTAAGTCCCATCGCTTCAGACGGAGTCTGACTGATGGAATCATCCACTGATACCTCTTACATTTTCAATAAAAAAAGCGAACGACAATGACATTTTCTTGATTGGGTTAACCAACTTGTGTTGACTATCGAAGCAACCCTGCAAGATTCGCAGGTACCAGTGATTTGTGTGAATTCATCCGTTGATCGGCGGGAGCACGAACCGAAGCGGCGACATGTTCGACGGTCGGCGTGGCATCACACAGCGCGGCCATCTCCAGCGATCGTTCCCGAGCACGAACGGGCAACTCAGTACTGTCATTTGACCAGTCGACTAGCTCCAATTCGCCGGACGCATGCTCGACCACTGCCGTACAGTGCTCGACCCAATCCCCGGTATTGCAATATGTGATGTCACCGAGATTATCAATCCGGGGAACATGAATATGTCCGCAGATGACTCCGTCACATTCCAGCTCTTTCGCGTGACAGACGAGTCGTTCTTCAAAATCGCTGATGAATTGAACAGCCTGCTTCGCCCACACCTTCACGTGCGTACTGAACCGCCAGTCTTTCAATTTGAAGCAGCGACGCACTTGATTAATCATGCCATTCGCAGAAACCAACCGGTCATAAGCAAACGCCCCGACGATCGACAGCCATTTGGCACCACGTTCGACATCGTCAAACTGGTCGCCGTGCAACACGACGAATCGTCGGCCATCGGCCGTTCGATGGATAAATTGATCTGCCACGGTGACCAGGCCAAAGTCATGCAGATAATCGCGAAGGAACTCGTCATGGTTACCAGGAGCATAATAGACCTGAGTCCCCTGCGAGGCCAACTGGACCAGCCGCTGAAGAATCCGCACGTAAACCTGTTGCCAATGCCATCGTCTGGAAAGTCGCCATCCGTCGATAAAATCACCGACAATATAGATTTTTTCTGGTTGCACTTGTTCGAGAAACGCCAGGAATTTTTCAGCCTGCGCGTATCGACAACCAAGGTGGACGTCACTGACGAAGAGGGTCCGGAAGCTACGTCTTGTCGCTCCTCGCGGATAATGAGCAGGCATGGGGAGTGTCCTTTCTCACGGCCTGAAGTTACGAAGCAAGCCGGAGCCGGTAAAATTAGGACTCCCTTCGCAACAGTTTCCTGACGGTAATGATAGGAAGAGATATTTAGCTGTGATGAATAGTTGATTAAGAAATTGGGAAGAAAGATTTTCGTCTGTCGAGCAAAGCATTTATGTCGAGTGTAACACCTGATTTTTGGTATTGACGACTCTCCAAAATGAATCGAAGTCGAGACATCAATTGTGACTGTCTCGAAGCAAGGCTCATCGCGCGAAGCGAGTTGGGACGTTGATCTAATGTACAATCACAGCATTACGTGACCATGCTCAAGCAATAGCCGTAGCCAAAGCGATGATCGTTGAATCATCATTGCTGCTGGAGCGGGACCTGCTGCTGTAATCCCGGCTTTGTTTCAGCGGTGGGCAGCGGGACATTTTCAAAGCGAAAAGTGACCGTCTGCTCTTTCAAATCCGTATGAAGCTCGAATGTGATTTCGAATTCATCGGGAAACTTGCCGTCGGCCTGATTGGCATAGATCCGCTGGATCGTCACCCCTTTTTCAACCTCGGTGAAACTGAGAACATCACCTGGCATTCCTTTAACCCTGCCCAGATAGTGATCCTTGTCGCATTGAAGTTTCAGAGATTGAGGGATGGCATCTTTGGGGCCTCTGATCAGCTTCACTCCTGCAGCTTTGAATTCCGGATCGTTCAACGGCGACTTTGCTCGTTGGGGGACATTTTCAATCGTCAGTTCTTGAGATTTTCCTGCCGTCAGGATTTTAAACGACCCCTCAAGAACATCGATTTTGCTCGGCAAACTCTGTGGTACATCAACTACTAATCTTACGCGAAGCGTTTCTGGAGGATGCTCACCCGGCAAACTATTACCCTCGTCAAATGCCAAAAATGTTTTCTGTGCATCAATACCGCCCGGTGGCGTCCGCTTAGACTTTTTCAGTGTTCCCCCGTCGATTGTGATTGTCTTGGAAGTGACTCCCGTGGCAGCACAGATCGATTCCAGGTTATCTCCTGTTACATCAATCAGAATATCGATTGTCTCTGTCAACTTTCCATCTGGTGTCGGTGCTGCGGGCAATGTGCTCCATGCCCCTTTCGCGGTCAAAGTCAGCCCTTCAGGCAATCCTTCGACCATTGCCGGTTCGACCGATTCCGTTTCACCCGGCAGGGAAATTGCAGGAACGTTTGTTGGGGGCTGATTCATCGGGATTGAACCAGGACTGCCGCCAAAATTCGGAACAGAAGCCATCGGTGGCCCACCGGGAGCTCCGCCGAAGCCACCCGTCATCGCCATGACCATTAAGATGGGTGGCAACTGTTCTAACTTTTCCTGAGCCGAATCGGGCACGCCAGTCGACAAAGTGACTTTCTGATTCTGTTCTTCGATTTTCAGGTTCGTCAACAATAGTTCACCCAACTCGCCGATCAGCGGCGGTGCCGTCGTCTTGTACGCGTCAAACATTGGCCTAATTTCTTTCACGAATGATTCAAACGCGACCTTGATGTTCTGACTCCCTTCTGTGGTGTTACTAGCGGCCGAAATCTGCAAATCAAATCCACCTTTTACCGATAAGCCTAAACTGCCCATCCGCGGTGCATATTTGCCGTTGGGACCCCACATTTCCGCAACGAACGGCGGAAACGTGACGTTATTCGCCTCTGCCTGCTGAATCTCATCTGACCGCAGCCCGCGAACAACTCCGGCAACGACAAGATGAGGCAGGTGGTTGATACCCGCCAATTCTTTCCGCGGCACAACAGTTTCACCCCGTTCGATCGTCGCCATTAATTCTTTTGATGTGGCGAGAATCAGCGTATTCGAATCAGGTGACCACCCTCCGTTTGCAGGTTGCATAGGGTTTCCGGTCACTTCGAAATACGCTTTTCCATTCTTATCTTTCAATCCGCCATTGGGAATTGTCTGGGAAATCAGCTTCCAATCGATGGGTTTCTTTGTCCTCACGACCGTAACGTAGTGGATCTCTTCAGGAGAGATCATTGGAAAAGCGGGTCCAGCAGGAAATCCAGGAACACCGGCACTGGGGCCTGCCCCCAATTTCTTCGCCACGCCTGCCGTCAGATCCACAAAGCCAATCGTCACGCTTTCAATTTCGGAGGGTGGCATACCAAACTGTTTTTCAAACTCTTTGAGCCCCGTCGCGATGGTTGGACTCTTAAGCGGTTCTTTCAGCAGTGGCGCCTGCCAGATATCCGCCAATTTTGCGTGGATGATGACGTCGGTCTCAGCCGGCATCCAGCGCAGCCCGAGTACTTTTTCGGCCGGCGAGATTTGTGGCGGAGGAGGCGCAACGGGAGCGGGAGGCGCCATCGTCATTGGCTGCATGACTGGCGGCGCGGGCAAAGGCTTACTGCTAAAGATCCCCGACAAGAATAAACCGGTCCCCACAAGTGCGAGCAACCCGACCACACCGCCGATGATCAAAGGCAGGTTCGAACCACCGCCGGAAGAACCACCCTTCTTCGCCCCCTTTTTGGCTCCTTTTGACGCCGCCGCACCGCCAGAGGATGGCTTTTTGCTAGCCCCCCGCTTCGGCTCGTCCTCGATGTCATCATCGAAATCTTCGTCGTCATCCGGTGCCTCGGGCGTGAACACTTCTGTGCATTTCGGGCAGCGGATCTTCTTTCCAAGTTTGCTGCTGTCCGCGAGGTTCAGCTTTGCCAAACACGAAGGACATTCGACGGAGATTTTACCGGCCATAAAAACGTCCATTACGAAGAGAAACGAAAAACTAATGCCCCATCAATTCATCTACCGCCAAACCAATCTCAGGTGAACGCATCAATGTTTCGCCCACCAGGATCGCCCGGGCCCCTCCCGACTTGACTCGGTCAATATCCGCGCGAGTTTTGATCCCGCTTTCACTGACCAGCAAGGTGGTTGAAGGAATCTGTTTTGCCAATCGAATCGTATGTTCGAGATCGGTTACAAATGATCGTAAGTCGCGATTATTGACCCCCATCAAGGCGGGTTCAAGCTTCAGCACACGATCAAGGTTCTCGACGTCATAAATCTCGATCAGCGATTCCATACCCAACTCTGATGCATAGAAATAGAGGTCGCGCAAATGACAATCGTCCAGACATTCCGCAATCAGCAGGATGCAATCGGCTCCGGCCGCCCGTGCTTCAAGCACCTGATACCGATCGATCATGAAATCTTTTCGAAGGACTGGGATGCTGACCGCCTGTCGAACGGCACGCAAGTAATCGAGGTGTCCCAGAAAAAAATGCTCGTCGGTCAGCACACTCAAACATGACGCTCCATGCAATTCGTACGTTTTTGCAATCAGAACCGGGTCAAAATCAGCACGAATGATTCCTGCCGATGGCGAGCCTTTTTTGACTTCGGCAATCAGCCCGATGTCTGGAGCAGAACGTAAGGCAGAAACAAAGTCTCGCACCGGCGGAGCGGCATCAAGCTGTTCCAGCAAACTGGCTTCCGGGCGCAGGCGTTTTGCTTCATCGACCTCAAATCGTTTGCGGTCGATGATTTTCGAAAGAATGTTCGGAACCGTTTGGGGAGTCATGGATCAGCTGAATTTTTGAGTCAATGAGGATAATGTACATGATCTTACCGCTGTGGTCAGACTTGATAAAGCCACTTGTGAACCGCCTCCCAGGTCGGTAGCCTCGCCGAAAACTTTTTTCCTCGTAGTAATAAAGTCATGCCCGAGACACCACCACCACCGCCGCAATCACCTTCAAAGAAAACGAGTTCGCTCAGTTTGTCCGAAATGATGCGGATCATGGACGTCGCGACGGAGATGCGTAATCAGCGCGAGACCGTTGAGAAAGAATTCGCCGTCGATGAAACAAAACGTATTCTCCGTGAAAAGCTGCTGCAAACAACAGCTATCACGGGTGAACGAGTGACCGAAGCGGAAGTTGACGCGGCGATCGAGGCCTATTTCAGCACGCTCTATACCTACCATGAGCCGAAGGGAAGTCCGTCCCTGTGGCTTGCGCATCTTTACGTCCGACGCGGGCATCTGGCAATTGTTGGTATTCTTGCCCTAACATTGCTTGTTACCGGTTGGTGGACAATGCACATCGCTACGACGAAGTTCTCGCGGTCGGCTCGTTCAAACCGCAAGGCAAGTCGTATTGAAAGTTCGATTAGCTCGGACCTGATGCGAGCTCGTGCAATCAGCAAAGATGCGACGGTGATCGAGGAATTAGATCGCTGGCAAGATCAGACCAAACTGGCCCGCGAGCAGCTTGATATCGAAACACTCGACAAAACCAAGAGTCGATTGACGGAACTGCTGACACAGCTTAACGATGCATACGAAGTTCGCATCCTCGCCGACCCCAATGAAAAATCCGGGTTCACTCGATATTTCGAAGACGAAAACGGACGGCGACCGGCGTATTACCTGATCGTTTTCGCAAAGAATGAAAAAGGCCAACCCGTCCGCCGCACAATTGAAAACGCTGAAACCCGCCAGTCGGTGACAGTCGATCGCTGGGCCGAGCAGGTCCCCAAAGACGTCTATGACCGTATCGCCGAAGACAAGAAATCGGACGGAATCCTTAACGAAACCCTATTTGCCGTCAAAGAACGGGGAAAACCCAACGAAGAAATTCGACTGGAGGGGAGTAACGGAAAACCGATTTCACGAATGGCACAACTGGCAGCGTGGTGACCGCTAAAAAAGGCGGTTATACCCGTTAAGAGCTGCCACCCGGTACGCTTCGGCCATCGTGGGATAGTTAAATGTCGAATTGATGAAATACATCAACGTGTTGTTCGGCTTTGGCTGAGCCATAATGGCCTGACCAATGTGGATGATCTCTGTCGCATTCGCACCAAAACAGTGGATTCCGAGCACTTCCAGCGTTTCTCGATGAAACAGGATCTTCAGCATCCCGGTCGTTCGACCGGTGATTTGAGCACGGGCAATGCTTTTGAAATGCGCGTGGCCAACTTCATAGGGAACCATCGCATCAGTCAGTTCCCTTTCCGTTTTCCCCAGCGAACTGATTTCGGGACTGGTGTAAATTCCTGCCGGGATATCCAACGACGGTGGAGGGCCACACGATTCACTGCTTCCCGATTCACAAAGCAGATGGCTTGCGGCGAACCGGCCCTGGTTGTAGGCGGCACTGGCGAGTGCAGGGGGTCCGATAACATCTCCGACGGCATAAATGTGCAGAGCAGTTGTTTGCAGATTTTCATTGACCGGAATGTTGCCACGTTTGTCAGGAGCGATCCCCGCATTTTCCAGCCCCAGTTGATCCGAATTTCCAGTTCGACCGGCCGCCCAAAGCAGGACATCCGTCTTCAGTTGCTTTCCTGATTTCAGATGCAGGATCACTCCGTCGTCGCACGTTTCGACTCGGTCATACGCTTCGCGATGCCTGACGATGACACCTCGCTCACGCAGGTGATAACTTAAAGCATCGACAATTTCTTCGTCGAGAAAATCCAGCAACCGGTCGCGGTTATTAATCAGATTGACTTTGACTTCAAGATTGCGAAACATTGACGCATATTCGCAGCCGATCACTCCCGCACCGAAAATCGAGATGGATTTCAGATGAAAATCGATTTTGAGGATCGTGTCACTGTCAAAGACGCGAGGGTGATTGAAATCAATGTCCGCAGGACGATAAGGGCGAGCACCGGTGGCAATGACGAAATACTTGCCTCGAAGAGTTGTTCGTGATCCGTCCTCCTGCGTCGCTTCGATGGTGTGGGGATCAAGAAATTTTGCTTGTCCGCGAACGATAGGGATATCGTTTCTGTCGTAAAAGGCCGTTCGCATCTTGACTTGAGCTTCGATGACGGTTTTGGCTCGCCGCCGTAATTCCGGCAACATGAAGTTGGCTGTGATTCCGTGCTCGCGAAATAAGGTGTTGTTGTTCACTTCGGTCATCTGAAAGATGGCAAAACGAAGAGCCTTACTGGGTATCGTACCGCGATGCGTACAGTTGCCTCCGACGGCGAGTTCACGTTCGACGACAGCCACGCTTCGCCCGTGTTTGACCGCCTGCATGGCGGCCCCTTCGCCCCCTGGACCTGTTCCAATCACGACAACGTCGTATTCCTGAATCGAGTCAGCCATCGAGATCCGTTCCTATTGATTCCCTGGTTTTACGGGAGCGGTTTTTCATTCATTGTCGAGTGAGCTTCCGGCCCACTGTTATCAGTATCTTCACTTGCTCTGCACGGGCGGAAGCCCATGTTACGGGTGGTTTGCGGTGAATAATTTCATTTCGGGGCTTCAAGACGCTTGCGAAGATCCTTAAACGCCATGTCAATCTCGTGAAAGAGTTTCATGTTCATTCCATCGACCTGAGCAATTAAGGTTCTTGCCCGATCGTTGTCGCCCGTCAATTTCGCATAAAGAGCCTGGCCAGCAAGTCCGTTCGCCCGGTACTTGCGATCGTCCGCCAGGTCGTTAAACGTTGATTGTGCGAACGACATCCGGTTGGTTTTGAGATAGATAAGCCCCAGAGCCGTATTGGCTCTGGCGATCATTTCGTCTGAAGCACCCGGAAATTTCTTGAGCGCCACCCAAGCTCGCTCGTCGTCACGATGCGTCATTGCCCAATACAATTGAGCGTCTGGAGTCTGCATATCCTTGAACGTCGGTAGACCCGTTGATTCCACCAGCAGGAGATTCGGCGTTCGCATCGCCCATCCAATTCCACTCGACGAAGCCAGCACAAGCAGACTTGCCCCGATCAACCAGCCGAGTTGCCTTCGGATGGGACGGTCAAAAAGCAAAGTCCCTTTCGTTTGCGGTTTGATCGCAACTGTCGCTTCCTCTTTTCCTGATATCTGCCGGATGATCTGTTTGAGTTCATTGACGACGACGGCAAACCCGGCAGGTCTGTCTTCCTTTTTCTTATTCATCATCCTTTTGATCAAATCACGCAGCGACACAGGAAGATCCGGTCGGAACTCGCTGAGCGAAGGAGGTTTGTCGTTCAGATGTTTCACCGCGACCGCCATCGCTGTTTCACCCGAGAATGGGGGGCGACCGGCGAACATATGCCAGGCCATGATGCCGAATGAATAAATATCGCTTCGCGAGTCGAGCGGCTGACCATTAACCTGCTCGGGACTCATATAAAGTGGGGTACCGAGCGTCAGTCCCGTTTGAGTGAGCGAAATCCGTTCGCCCTGCAACGTCAGTTGAGCCAGACCAAAGTCAGCGACTTTTGCTTCACCTTTATTCGTCAGCAAAATATTTTCGGGTTTGATATCGCGATGGACGATGCCATTATCACTGGCGACCTGAAGAGCCGACGCAACCTGTCGCAAGATGTGCAGTGCGATCTTGATCTCCATCGGCCCCTTGCGATTGAGATAGTCCTTCAGTGTGCGGCCTTGGACATATTCCTGGGCAATATAATTAATACCATTGTCTTCGCCGACCATGTAAACCTGAACAATATTCGGATGGTTCAAGCTTCCAGCGGCTGCCGCCTCATGCCTGAACCGTTTCACGTATTGTTCGTCAGTGACGTATTCAGGGCGCAAGACTTTGACCGCCACCTGCCTTCGAAGCGAAGTCTGTTCGGCCAGATAAACTTCAGCCATTCCTCCGGTGCCGAGTTTTCGCAGCAGGCGGAACTCGCCCAACGTCGAATTGGGACCGTCACCGGAGTTTTTATCCGAGACCGAAGACGATTTTGCCGGGTCAACCGAGCTTGTGCTCGGAACTGGAGGAACCTCCGAACGCTTGGGCTCGGCCATGGCAATCTATTTTCCGTAACGTGAAATAGTCAGACGTCAATACCGACCGTAATTGTAGCAACCATCAGCAGAAACGTCTGTCGTTCCAACAATCAAGACGGTTCAGACTTCGGAGGCTCGAACTTCGGAGCTGTGGTTTCGACGCTTTCGTCCCTGGGCGTCGGCCGCGAATTGCTGATATTGTCGTTTCGGCTTGAGTAAGTGTTGACATCAATGTCGTCCTCAATTCCACGCAGCCCCTTCTTAAACTCGATGACCCCTTTACCAAGACTGCGAGCCACTTCGGGAAGCTTCTTGCCGAATAATAGCAGGGCAATGATTCCGACGAACAACATTTCTGCCGGGCCAAGACTACCAATAAACGCGAGCGGGTACATGACGGTTCTCCTTTTTTAGAAATCCAACGTTTCGGTTCAACGGCGACAATTACGTCGCTTATTTTTTCTTGTCACTAATTTTTTCTTCGCCATCGGGATCGTCTCCCTCATTCAAGCCACTTTTGAATGAGGTCACACTTTGCCCAAGCGATTTCATCACCGATGGAAGCCGACTGCCAAACAGCACGAGAACGATGATTCCAAAGAAAATCATCTCACCGGGCCCTAAAAGAAAGGCCAGCGTTGGAACCATGATCTGTCTCCTTCAATTCCGCATTCACAACTTCAGTAAAACGCCACACATCAATGGGGCGAACGAGCTCAAGCTCGCAAAAACTCTCTGTATGAGACGAAAGCACTCGACAAGTAAGAACCCAAATTGGGATCTTTATCAACGAACCGGGCACGGAATTTGTCGAGCGATGTTCGCGCTGCGAGGAAATTCGAACGTGTGTCCACTCGGTTCGCCCGCGAGAGAGCAGGTGGGAAGAGCGGTGCACTAATTCTACCGGTAACCGGATACGTGTCAATCTGGCAACTTCGGCAATCCCACACGAAGACAGTTTTCGACTAACGGACACTCAGTACATTTTGGCCGTCGAGCAATGCAGATACGACGACCATGATGGATCAGCCGGTGTGAAAAATTAATCCATTCCTCTTGAGGGACCAGCGCCATCAGATCCCGTTCGACCTGCTCGGCACCGGCGTTTTTGGTTAATCCCAGCAAACGACTGATTCGACCCACATGCGTGTCAACCACGACGCCACTTGGAATACCGAATGCCGTCCCGAGCAGTACGTTAGCGGTCTTTCGACCGACACCCGGCAGCCGTACCAGTTCATCCAGCGTCTGCGGCAACTCACCACCGTGATCTTCCACAACCGCCTGTGACATGCCGATCAAATTCCTGGCTTTGTTGCGAAAAAAGCCGGTGGAACGAATGACCTCTTCAAGCTCCTCTGGAACGGCCTTCGCGAGCGCCTGCGGTGTCGGATACTTCTTAAAAAGAGCCGGCGTGACCATGTTGACTCGCTCGTCGGTACACTGAGCTGACAGAATTGTCGCCGCCAGAAGTTGAAACGGATTTTCGTGGTTGAGAGCACAAATTGCCACAGGGTAAGTCTCTCGCAATCCACGAATGATTCGCTGGACACGTTGAGATTTATCATCAGCGGAACGACTTGAACGAGCTTTTGCCATCGGAAAACACTTTAAGTGACGGTGCTGTGCTATTTGGTTATGGACTGACATTGACGGACATGACTAGAATTCAGCGAGTGTTGAATGACTTGGGCAGGATTGCTCGCCGTCCCTGACCGTCCGATCCGAAATACGTTTTGTAATGATTTAGTTAATCGAGAGCGCAGGTAGTACGTGACTGACGAGCTTCCCGAACAGTATCGTGAAGGAATACGGCTCTTCAATGAAGAGGAATTCTTTGATTGTCATGATGTTCTGGAAGAGCTGTGGTCGGAAACAGTAGGTCCCGAACGAAAATTCCTCCAGGGGCTAATCCAGGCATCGATCGCTCTCTTTCATTTTGGCAATGAAAATTTTGGTGGGGCGAAAAAATTATATCTTTCAGCGATCAAGAATCTTGATTTCCACGGCGACGAATTCATGGGAATCAAACTCGGCGAGTTTCTGCAGGATTTCCGACGTTGCTTTCAGGAATTGCTCGACAATACTGAAACCTACCCAACGACCGTCGCGATCCGTGACGAACTTGTCCCTAAGATTCAGTACGTCTCGCAGGAGCTGACCTGATGGATGCATCAACTCATCTTGACGCTGAATTAAAGGACTTCTCGGGTCTGGCTCCGTTATTTCCATTGCCGAACCTTGTACTGTTTCCGCAGGCCCTGCTGCCGTTGCACATCTTCGAATCTCGCTACCGCAAAATGACAGCGGATGCATTGGATGGCGAGCGGTTGATCGCAATGAGTTTACTCCGTCCGGGCTGGGATTTGCTTCCGTCCAGCAAGATCCCCCCGATTCATAACATCGTGGGCCTGGGCAAAATCATCGCTCACGAGAAGCTGGATGATGGCCGTTACTATCTCGTGCTACGCGGACTGGCTCGCGCTAAACTGTTGGGCGAGCAACAAGTGGGTCTCCCCTACCGTCTAGGGCAGCTCGAAATCTGTCGAGAAATCATCAGCGACCAGCCCCCATTCAGCCGCCAGGACCGTGCTGAAGAACTTGCCAGCCTGTTTGGAAAACTGTTCCCCGAAATCAAGCTTCAAAAACTGTTCCTTCATGCAGTCTCGGAACTGCCATTAGGGACCGTCTGTGACCTTCTGCTCGGCTCATTGCCCTTACCGTCAGAGGTCTCTCAGCAATTTCAGGACGAACTGAATGTCGACGTTCGTAGCCAGAAATTGTTGGATCTTCTGCAGAATGCCGTAAAAGGTACGAAAAACAACCAGAAACAGAAGTTCCCGCCGAAGTTCAGCGAGAATTGATTTCTTCCGTCAAGCAAGTTTCGTTGAACGTCAATCTCAAACACCATGAAACGATAGCCCGACGCGCAAGCGATGTTATTCCCGTGAAAACAAAGAGAAGATCCCTCGCTTGCGCGTCGGGCTATCGAATCATCCGGGCTAACGAATATCTATCGACTCGGTGCATAAACCCGTGTGAAGTAGTACGTGGCAAGCCCAAAACCGATGGCAATCACGACCCATCGAACGACGTTTTTATCGAGTTTTCGAGAAACACTGGCACCGACAAACCCACCGGCAATGCCTGCCAAAAGCATCGGACCGCCATAGTGCCAGTCGACTCGTCCATAAACCATAAAAATCAGAACAGAGACGCCGTTAATCGCCGACGCCAATAAGCTTTTCAGAGCGTTCATGCGGTGGATATCCCCCAGTCCCATGAGCGCCAATGAACTGAGCATCAGGATGCCAATCCCGGCACCGAAGTAACCTCCGTACAACGCGATCAAAAACTGAAATCCGATAATTCCAATAAATGTCGATCGCGACGGTTGAGCATGGGGTCGCCCGATCCCGGTCCATTTCGTAATCGCCGGCTGAAGCAGAAACAGCGCCGATGCCGCCAGGATCAACCAGGGCACCATCTGTTGAAAGATTTTTTCAGGCTGTGTCACGACCAGCAATGTTCCGACCAGACTGCCAATGAGAGAAGGGATGATCAAAGGGGCAATCCAACGTCCTTGCCCGGACATTTCACGTCGATATCCCCATGTCGCGGCAAGGGAACCAGGAAATAGCGAGAACGTGCTGGTCGCGTTCGCGATGACAGCCGCCGCCTCGGAAGAACCGAGAATCCAGGTCAACGCCGGAAACGTCAACAACGTGCCGCCACCAGCCACCGAATTAATGGCTCCGGCAACAAATGCAGCACTACACAAGAAAATGAATTGAGCGATCATGTGCGAATAATACGATGAATTGCCCGATACAGAAACCGTCCACAAGACCAGTCTCGGCACGACCCCGCAAAGGAATTTATCGAACCAGTTCCAATACCGCCCGACCAACCTGATCCGTCGTCGCCGTTCCCCCGAGATCCGGTGTACGCGGACCGGAGTTGCGTAAGAGTTCCGCCACTGCCGAATGAATCGATGCCGATGCCGTGTCGAAACCGAGATGCCCAAGCATCATCCCTGCTGACAATATTGCCGCAAGAGGATTCGCAATTCCTTTTCCGATAATGTCTGGAGCAGAACCGTGGACCGGCTCAAACAGACTCGGATGGCGACGAGTCGGATCGAGATTACCACTGGCCGCCAACCCCATACTGCCGACAATGATCGCCGAAAGATCTGTCAGAATGTCTCCAAACAGATTGCTCGCCACCACCACATCGAACGATTCAGGGCGACGCACGAATTCCATGACAGCCCGGTCAACGAGTAGCGATTCCGTTTGAATCTGCGGAAATTCCGATGAAACGGCAGCAAAGACTTCGTCCCAAAGCACCATTCCGTACCCCTGCGCGTTGCTCTTCGTGATTGACGCGACTCGATGACGCGGCCTCGCAACCGCTTGCTCAAACGCCGCTCGGATGATGCGTTCGCAGCCACGTCGCGTGAATACAGAAGTTTGGATTGCCACATCATGATCTGTATGCTGATAGACTCGCCCACCGACGTTGGCGTATTCTCCTTCCGTATTTTCACGGAAAACAAGCATGTCGATCGAACCAGCAGCTTTGTTTCGAAGTGGGCTTTCGACCCCTTCAAATAAATAGGCCGGACGCAAGCAAACGCATTGATCAAACCGTCGGCGAATCGGTAGCAATAACCCATTCAACGTCAGATGGTCCTGCACCTTGGGATGTCCGACTGCGCCCAAAAGGATTGAGTCGAAAACGGACAGTTGATCAAGGAAGTCTGCCGGTGCCATTTGACCATGTTGAAAATAATAATCCGTTCCCCACGGGAATTGGATCCACTCAATTTGGTTCCCTGATCGCGTGGCCGCAGCATCCGCGACCTGAACCGCGTGTCTGGTGACTTCAGGACCAATCCCATCTCCGCCAATCACGGCAATTCGATACTTTGACTTCATCGCATTTCCTTCCGATTCGCCATGATTCAATGTGAAATGAATCATCAAACAAAAAGACCCGGCTGTTTGGACAACCGGGTCTCATTTTCATTCACTAACACTTATTTCGTGATGAGATCGGCTTATTTGCTACCACCGAACACCTTACTGTTCGCCCCGTCTGACTGATTCTGAGGAGTTTGACGACCCTTGGCGTAGGCACCAGAAACGTTTCCATTCGAAGTGCGGTCACCTGACATGTCTTTCGTCGATTCGCTGGCCGAACCCGCCTTCAAATTCCAAGGGCGGTTTTGACCCGGCAGGAACGTACGTCGTTTCGTGTGGTAACCAATGTATGCCAGGAAGTCATTCATCTTGATGATACGAACCCCGTTGGAGCGAGCTTCCTCCCTCATCTCGGTAAAATGGCGTTGAATTTCCTTGACCTTCGCTTTCGCTTCCTCTCCTGTGACATCTGGCAGTTCAGGAATGTCGCCTTTCACGAAAAATCGTGTTTGAACCGTGATTTTTCCGTCCTTGGGTGTTCTCACACCGTTTTCATCAACTTCATTATCGATGACGCAGCCAGCCACCGCCATCATTTGATGGAATTGTTCGCGATCACTTCGTCCATCACCGTCCATGTCAATTCCGCCGATCACTGAAATCTTTTCGATCCGACCTGGATCCCAGATCGGAGTATAAATCAAGTCACCGGAAACGATCGGTCGGTACAAATCTTCTTCAACAACCCGAGCTTCAGCCATATGCGGCTCGAGGATTCGAGTGACTTCGATTTTGCCTTTGATGTCTTCGGCACCACGGCCAACGCCCAGATTCTCTTTGGCATAAACACTGAAGGTCATTCGTGGTTTCAAATAGTCGGCGTCGCCAAGATTAATCCAGACGGTATTGGAATTGTGTTCCACTCGACGAATGATGCCGTCGGCCGCTTCGAAGCTCAGTTTTTCCAGATTATCAATCTTGTCCTTAAGGAATTCGATACGATTATTCAAGCTGGTAATCGTGCTGTTGAGTGCTTTCCGCTCTTTTTCTCGCGATTCTTTTTCTTGAGCAAGCTCATCAACGGCAGCGTTGAGCTTGGACTTGACCGTCGAGATTTCCTGAATCTTGGCATTCACCTTTTCGTCACGATCTCCGATCACTCCCAACTTATCGCGTTCAGCGTCTTTGGTCTGCTGACTGTAATTATCGACCTGGGACTGATATTGATTTTTCAGTCCGAGAACTTCCTTTTCCAGCGAAGCGACCTTCGCGGCTTTGGAGTCGCGATCAGCCGATGCGGCATCCAGCGCATCTCGAAGCTTTCGCAATGTTTCAAAAACCGTAGGACCAGCCGCGTCCTTACCATTCGCCTGCATTTCTGCCTCAAGCCCGCGCACCACTGTGGCTTGATTTTGCGGATTGTTTGGATCGTCGACCTGATCGAACTTGATCCCAATCTTGGTTTTCAAGATCTGAACCTGATCGTCCAAAGTCTTTTGAACCCGATTCAGCTTCTGATTTTCGTCGTTTAATTTCGTGATCTCGGCGGTTTTGTCATTCGCCTCACGATTAAACACATACGAAACGATTCCCAAGATCACCGAAAGCATCACGAATAAAATCAACGCGTAATGAACGGCACCAGGTTTGTTGGCGGCGGCAGCCATGGCTTTCCCTTAGGCGAGAACCGGACGATGTGGAACTAGCGACAACCTGACGACGAAGGAATCGCTGGATTTGGACGAAAGCATTATCAGTTATCAGTGTATGAGGCACATTACGCGAGTCAAGCAGTTTCTATTAAGGAACGTCCTATTCCTGCTTTCTTGCCTTTGCTGCGAAATCGGATGATTCCTCAAAAACGGCAGATTTCTTCAAAACAATCCATTAGCGCACAGATCCATTCTCTACGCAGACTCAATCATCTCTGTCGGCAACCTGAGATGGCATCGTTGCCAAAACCCGGCTGCATTCTCCGTCTATTGGTAATCAATGTCCGATACTGCACAATGTTCCGGATCTGACAGCGGTTTGGCCTCGGTCACTCTCGTCGGCTCGCAGAAGACGAATAAAAAACCTTCGATCTATCGATCGTTCTTAAACGCCTTTTGCATTGACCCTCCGTGCTCAATCTCCCACAAACCGATTCGACCAGACGTAGATTAAAAAAACGAAGGCTAATGGCCGAAGCACACCGCAATAACCACGTTGAGAAAGACAGACGGATGAAGGATGCTTCTGAATGCAACTTCAAGCATACGAATGCTTTGAAAAGGACTCTTACGCTCAGAAACTTCCTTTCAAGCCAGCAATTGTTCGTCGTTTCGCCAGCCTTCATTCTTCTATTTCTGGTTGGTTGCCCAGTATCAAACCCTTCTCCGGGCCCAAAACAGGCAAGACAACCTTTTCGCGGCAGCGAGCTGGAAGTTGTCGCACCCAAGTCTTTGAATCTGCCGGTCTACTGGGAAGTGCTGCTTCAAGAATGGTCGTCGCAGACCGGAGCATCAACAAAATTTGCGGAATTCGACACAAACGAAGCATTCTTGACTGAATCGACTGTAAAACCGGAATCAGGTGGGCGTCTTGTATTATTCCCGTTCCGTGATTTTTGCCGTTTCGAAACTCAACTGACACCATTGTCTCCCTTCGACGCCCGGCTTGAATCCCGCGAAGTCTTCAAAGGACTTCGTGAGCGGGCTCTTTCACGTGAACGTGAATTCATCGCCGTCCCTGTTTCGGTTCCAGTTCTTGTCTGCTATTTCAGAAACGATTTGCTCCGTGCCGCTCGTCGGAAAGCACCGGAAACCTGGAACGATTATCTCGAACTGATTGAAACTTTAGACACTTGGGCACCCGGGCTGTCAGCAGTCGAACCACTCGCTCCAGAATTCCGGGCGACAACATTTTTTGCGAAATCACTCGCTTATTGTAAGCACCCTGAAAACTATTCCGTCTGGTTCGACATCGATACGGGAAAGCCGACATTGAATTCGCCAGGCTTTGTCGAGGCACTCGAAACCGCACGACGCACGTGGAGCAAGCTTCCGCCTGAAGTGGCGAACTATTCCCCTGCCGATTGTCGCCGAATGCTGCTGACGGGAAAAGCGGCGATGGCCTTGGCATTTGAACCACTGAGCTCGGAACTCATCGCCCGCTCGCAATCGGAAGAAAGTTCAAAAGTACAAAGGATTGAGGGAATTGAGATTGGTGTCTGCCGACTTCCCGGGTCCCGACGTGTTTTCAATCGTAATTCAAAGAAATGGGATACGATTGCGACGGGGACAACTCATGCACCAGCGTTGTGTGGGTTTGCCGGACTGGCGATGGGGGTCAAGCTTCCCTCCAAACGTGAGCAAGAGTCTGCCGCGTTGGACTTGCTGATCAACTTGAGCACCGCGACGTTATTCGACGAAGCGTTTGTCTCTCTCCCCAAAGGCCCCTGTCGGGAATCTCAATTGACATTGGCCCCAAACTGGTTTGGCCCGGAACTCTCGTCAGAAGAGGCAAGTCAGTATGCGGATGCCGTCGCGCAATCCTTGCGAGATATGCAGCTTGTGTATGAATTACCCGTAATCGGTGCAGATGAGTTTCGCCAGGCCGCTGCGATTGCTTTGGAACCATTTATTCGAGGCGCGAGCGACTCCGAACAAACTTCGCAGGCGATGCAGCAGGCATATGAATCGATCGTCGAACGGCTTGGACCTGATGCCGTCAGAGATTCTTATCGCCGAGGACTTGGCCTGTCACCACGGGCAACAAAATAAGCCAAATACAAACAGCTCTCGTTCGAAGTATTTCGAACGAGAGCTGTTGAGTATCAAAAAACCAAGCAAATATGCCTGTATTTCAGTTTGTTTCTGCTGCCGCTTCAGCCGGCTTAACGTTGATTCGGCGTCCTTCCTGATCGAAGAAAACCGTTCCGCCAACCAAGGCGAACAGCGTATAGTCACGACCAATGCCAACACCCTTGCCGGGGTGCCACTTCGTTCCGTTTTGACGAATCAGAATGTTGCCAGGAATGACAGCCTGACCACCAAATTTCTTTACGCCAAGTCGTTTGGCCTTTGAATCACGACCGTTGCGACTGGAGCCTTGCCCCTTCTTATGTGCCATGCTGAATCCCCTTCACATCAACAAACCAACAAATTCTGACGATCAACAATTTGCACGAAGCATGACAAAGCAGCCCGTCGCATCACGTCCAGATACGCGCCAGTTCGGCGCGGGGCAAGATTGTGGCTGATTTCATGAGAAATCGCAAGGTTGCCGCGCAAATTATTGCTGCGGCTGAGGCGGAAGCCCTGGCTCCATTGGTTGTATGACTGAAGTTCCTTGTGGGTACACCCCGTCGCTGACAATTGGTCCACGAGTCCACGGAACATGTGATGAAATCGGGTCTGATCGATGTGCTTCTCGATCTTCCGCATCGCCGTAAGCCTTGTCTGGCCAAGGCCCTTCGTTCAGACTGATTTCGTTATAGTCGAGCAATGTTCCTTTTTCAAGTTGCACATTTTTCACCGCAAGCTGGTATTCGACCAGCGTCCGGTAGAACGCCGTTTCAGCATCGGACAGGCGACGCTGAGCATCGAGCAACGAATCAAGTGACGCGTCGCCCACTTCGACTGCATTCTTTATTAAATCAACTTGATCTGCCGCCGCATTGCGTCGATTTAAGTTCGTTTCATGCAAGAGGTAGGCTCGTTCAACTTCTGCGAACGAGTTACTCAGATCATAGACGACTGCACGTTCTTGTTCGAACAACAATTCGCGTTCTCGGGCAAGCTGAAGTTCCGCATGACGAACTGCGGCGTAAGCCCGGCGAAAACCGATCGGAAACGACAATTCGACGCCGGTCTGCCATTCCTGATAATCACCGCTCACCAGGTTCGCAACCGCGTTGTTGAACTCCCCTGGAGGTCCGCCGTTAGGGAATAAATTATTTCCGAATCCGCGCCAACGATATCGACCAGTTAAATTCAATTGAGGCAACAGAAAGTTCTTATTCGCAACCAGCTCGGCTTCGCGTTTCTTGATTTGCCATTTCTGTCGACGAAGCTCGCTACGTCGAGTTAAGGCTTCGTTGAGACTGAGTTCCCAATTATAAACAATCTTCGCCGCCAACGGTTCATCGCTTGGCCTGATCAAGCGCCCGTCACTGATCGGCAAGCCGATCAGTAGCCGCAGGCGTCGCTCAGCAACGTAAACGCCACCGCTTCCTCGAAAGGTTCCGCCGGAACTCCCATTGACGTTGCGAGTTCCATCCATCAGCTTGCCATTCAACGCATTCTGTGCATCTTCCTGGAAACGGTAGTATTGCTCGCGAGCCTGTGCCTCTTTGCTCGCTTCGCCCCCTTTGCGTTCTGCCTTGTAGTAAGCATGAATCCTTCGCCAGGTATCTAATGCCGAGTCGCGAGCTGCGACCTTTGCGCCCAAATCACGATATGCGAAGTACAAATCCCAGTAAGCGTTTTCCACATCACTGATGAAATTCCTGACACCAATCTCGAAATCCGCAAGAGCAACGTCACTGTTGATTCGGGCAATCACAACACCGTAAACCAATCCCGGCTGAGCATTTGGACCGGCGATCCGATTAAATTCGGAACCAGCCCCCTGTAACAGCGGGTGCTTGGCTTCAATGTCAAACCAGGTCGTAAACGCGCTGGGAAACTCGTTGCCTGGCGCGTTATTCGCATCGTACTGCGTGTAATTTTTGACGGCGAATTGAGTACCGGTGGCGGTTGTCTTAGAAAGCTGTGTTTGTGAGACCGTAAAATCCTGGTGCAGAATTCGCGTTCCGCCCCCGAAGAAGATGTTATTCAGGGCTCGGTTATTGTGCTCGATCGACGTATTTGTCGTAAATTGAGCATCAAATGCGCTCAAAGCGGCTTCGACACCGAATCGGCCGTCCGTTTCGACAAGCGACGGATCGTTTACAGACTTGGCGCTGTCGGGCGCTCGAAGAACCGTAGCCCCCAAGTCTTTCAAGATCTTTGTATTCGACAACGCATGCCGCATCGTCTCTTCGAGCGATAACTCGTAATAGTCTTGTACATCGATTGTTGCGAGCGACAGCGGCCTTGGAGTCGATGTAAACTGATCATTCGTTGAGTCTGTCGCTGAGGGGACTTCGATCTGGCGCGTCAGGTGCGAATAATGATAAGCATCAACGCCGATTGATGCCGGAGGAGTCTTCGCATGGCGCAGGCACCCGCAGATGACCAGGCTGATACTGGTCACCCCAAGACATGCAATCCAAGAAAATCCCCTCCGCATGCTCGTCGTCCTTGACGAAACAAAATCGTTCAACCGTTGAGACACCTTCGGTATTCGATTTCCCATCTTCTCTGATCGGCACCCACAGTAAGCCCCCGCGCAATAATCTTCTGACTTTCGAAGAGAGTCAGAGCCGCACGCTCGACAGGAACGGAACAATCTACGCCAAACCGCCAGTAGCCTCACTCACCCCAAACAACCAAGGCTGTGGCGTCGAAACAGTTGCTCATAAGATATGTCAAAATCGAATCCTCGCAGCAGAAACTGCCGATTTGTTTCGTTCATTTCACCCTATGAATAAGCCATAATCACCGACTGAATCACGACTGACTCTGGACGCTCTGTACCCACATGATTACTCTGCACCGGATGCTTTCAGCCGGATTTTGGATAATTAAGGGATTCGCCGACCATGAGTGATACGACGGTCTTTAACTCGGGATCAAAGGGCAGTCCTCCACAGACGATCCTGGTCCAGACACAGGCCCCAAGTCGATGGCGCGGCTGGCTGATGAAATTGCTGCTCGTCGCACTCGGCTTTTCGTTGCTGGCCAATTTCGGGTTGTACAACGCCTATCGGCAGTACTTTGCCAATGTCGATCCCCCACGTGAACGATTCCATTCTGGCAGTACCACCGCGACTGAAAAAATTGCGCTGTTAAAAATGGAAGGGACAATCATGCCCCCATTTACCGAGCGATTGATCAGTCAGATTGAAAAAGCGACAAAAGACGACAATGTGAAAGCGGCTCTCCTGGTCATCGACAGCCCCGGGGGCCTGGTCGCCGACAGCCATCAGATTTATCACCGTTTGCAGAAACTGAGCAAATCAAAACCGGTCTATGTGCAAATGAAGCGAATGGCCGCTTCGGGCGGTTATTACATCGCGATGGGTGCCGGACCAGAAGCCAAAATTTTTGCTGAACCAACAACCTGGACCGGTTCGATCGGAGTCATACTTCCGCGTTATGACTTCAGCAAAATCTCTGAAAAGTATGGCGTTTCTTCAGACCCCTTAACGAAGGGGAATCACAAAGATACACTCAATCCCTTCAAGCCGATGACTGAAGACGACCGGAAATTGTGGGACAATATCCTTGACCAGTCATACCAGAAGTTTATTTCCGTGATCGACGAAAATCGCGAAGCTCTCGATCGCAACGGCGTCAAAGCCCTGGCAACCGGCCAGATCTACACAGCCGACGACGCCATAGAAAATAAGCTCATCGATGCAATTGGCTATCAGGAAGACGCACTGGAAGCGCTCAAGGAAAAAATCAAACTCAAAAACCCACGTATCGTCGGCTACGAAACACCGATTACGATCGTCGACATCGTCTTAGGCAATTCCAAAGCCCAGCAGACTACCGATCCCTGGAAATCATTTGTCGAATCGACCGTGCCGCGAGCCATGTATTATTGTTCATGGCTTCCTGCACTGCCGTAAACCAAGAAGCCGGCACTGCCCCGTCTTGTGCCACCGCTTCACCCTCTTCGGTTAAGCAGTGCTCGTCATCCGATAAGTTTCGTATGGATGCGAGCAAGGAGTACCGCGAGTGATCTGCATCTGACTTCGCTCCGGTTCGATGATCACGGAAAAGACGGTCTGCCAGAAACCTGTCGGCTGATCATCGTTGACGTGGCGGCAAATCGACCGAGGGTAATTGTCGTGGTCTCTGAGCGCCGCTTGAAACACCTCCAAGGTCGCCTCACGCGTTAGCTTAAACGACTCGTCCGGCGAATCGATTTGCCGAGTTCCGCCCGCTGAATCGCATCCATCGCCATTCGATAACGGAGTCAGAAGACTGTCGATTCGTAACTGTCTTGCGTGTGACTGGATCAACTCTGGAAATGAGTCATTGATCGCAATCAGATCCGGATGCCGACAATGGTTGGTATGAGTCACCAATCCACAACTGTCGCCCGTGAGCACGTGCACCCCATCCAATGTCACTTCCAGATTGGCTGGACCCTGGGGTGTGGTCATCATGATGTTCGCAGGAATGGCTCGTTCCGCTCGATTCACAGAATCGAGCGCGCCGTTAAGGCTGCTCGCTTCATAGATCCCGCGTAATAAGAAATAATGAGGGACACCTGATCGGCGACTGGGTGCCGGTAGCGTGTTAGCACAAACCCCGATCCCGGCAGAATTGAAGCCGATATAAGCAATCAACCCCGCCTGTGTAATCGTCATAAATGCCGGCTTACCCACTGGTCGTCGAGTCAGAACGATCGTGAACTCGTCCAAAGCGGGATCAGCATCCCAATTCTGGGCGACGATTCGTTCGCGACAAAGTGGTTGTCCAATCGAGAACGAAGTACATCCCGCATCCGCGGGTTTTAGCTGGTTACGGACTTGCAGCAGCATCAACTCTTCCAGGGAAACCCGAGCCCCCTCGGCCGTTCCTCGCAGTTCGTCAATCATCGCGGGATTATAATGTTCTGCGATCGGAATCGAGCATCGTGCCACGTCGAGCGCTGCCTCACGAGTAATCGCGACAGTTCGGTTCACTCGCTCCATCGCGATGGCACAAAAGCCACGAATCTCTTCCCCCGCCGCCTCACCCAGTTGACGCCCCAGTTCCCGAGGCGTACCACCCACGTCGATTTCCCTGTAGCGGTGCGGCGATCCCATCTTGGGCCTTTCAACGTTCTGCCTGGCGGATTCTGACAAGACGAACTGTATCGATTCCGTCTTTTTCTTATTAGCGTAAATTAGCGAAGATTAGTGTTCCCGTTCCTCTTCTCTTCATCTTCTTAACGCTTCTCACCATCGCAGTTTCCAATGACAAATCCGCAAAACATCGTTTGCCATCGCCCGCATCATCCGCAAAGTTCCCCAATCGGTTTTCCCTGTTCGATGACAAAGCGCGGTCGGCCTCGGCTGTCGAGATACGAGACCTCGCGCGGGACCCCCATGTGATGAAAGATCGTGGCGGCGAGATCACCCGGCGTCACCGGTCGTTCCTTGATCTGACCCGCGTCTCGTTCCGTGGAACCAATGACTTGCCCGTGCCGGAATCCGCCACCAGCCACCGTCATCGACATCACGACCGGCCAGTGGTCCCGCCCATCAGAACTCCCTTGAGTCCCGATCTTTGGAGTCCGGCCGAACTCACCCATTGCCAGAACCAGGACATCATCCAATAGTCCTCGTTCTTCAAGGTCACTGACCAAGGTCGTGATCAGCCGATCGAAGACAGGCAGCAGCGGCCGCAGTCCATTCCAGATCCCACCGTAGGGAGGAATGTTATCGCCATGAGTATCCCATGTCCCGGACGCCCCGTGATGACTGAGGTCAATCGTGACGAAACTGACTCCGGATTCGACCAGTCGCCGAGCCAGCAACGCCTGTCGGCACCATTCATGTTCGCCGTATCGCTGACGTATAGCTTCTGGTTCCGCACCGATATCAAACGCCCGCCGGGCTTTCTCACCGGTCACCATGCTCACGGCTTGTTGAGTAAACCGGTTCGAAGCTTCCATTGAGCCCGACAAATCGAGGTCCCGGCGCAAGCGATCAAGATCGGTTGTCAATTGTCGCCGTGACTGCAACCGATCTGCTGTCAGTTCACCAGGAAGCGAAAATACTTTACCCACTTCGCTCCCCAGAAACGGATCGTAAGCTTTGCCAAGGTATCCACCCCAGGCAACGTGCGATCGCGATTTCATGTTCAGCACAACATATGGCGGCAAGTCCGGCACCTGTTCCAGACGCTGCCGGGCAATGATTGATGCCAGGGCTGGAAACTTGTCCGCTTCGCGATTGATACGAGGTTCTGCATCGCGATTGGCCGTCTGCATCACCATGTTCGGTTCATGGTTTGAGGAGCGACAATCGACAGACCGGATGATCGTCATCTTGTCGAGCATTGCCGCCTGAAGCGGCAGGTATTCACAGATTTGGACGCCAGGCAAAGCAGTCGAAATCGGCTGAAAAGGACCACGAATTTCGATCGGTGCGGATGGCTTCATATCCAGGGTATCGATATGACTGGGCCCCCCCGTCATCCAGACCAGGATCACACTTTTCTGTCGCGGCGACTGACCCGTCGTGGCAATCGATTGTTCCTTGGCAGCCAACAGGCCAGGAAGTGAAAGCCCTGCCATTCCGGCCAGCCCCGCCTTCAACATGCTCCGCCGACCAAGAACAGTCACCCCTTCGAGTTCCCGTGGCCTCAGCGAAGCAAATGCATGATCAGATCCGTGTCGATGAAACGACATTGAGCCAAACTCCCCACCGCACGTGCAGACTTCGCGTAATATCAACAAAAGTTGATGATAGTCATCTCGAAGAGAAAATGGAAAACGAATTTGGTCTATCGCACATCAGATTCAAAAGGATAGCACCTGAGAAAACAGTTGATACAAAACTGATTGGATAACTTCCCCAGGTTCGTCCTGAGCGCGAATATTCTTATAACAATGTAAAATCGCCGAAAAAACAGTTCTTTCCATTCGACGACTGACATCTCGAACACGTAATTCACCTTGCAAAGGAGAGAAGACTAGGGCTTTCCGAAGGCATTTCTAAAAGTGCGTACCAATTGCCACGGCGCGGGGTGGCCTTCGATGTGGCTTTGAGCGAACTTGGCACCGAAGTTTCACGAGACTTTTAAAACCGTTGAGCCAAGCAAGGCTGATGCGCTGCTGGCTCTTGAATCAAGTCGCCGTCTTGCAACCCACAAGCTGGGGCGGCGGACCAGCATTCGCGTTCAAATTCTGGAAGATGGCGAGGAAGCGGAGTCCGTTTCAGTTCCAGCATCTGCATTAAGGATATTCTCGCAATTACTTGTGGAAATGTCCCAGGGAAATTCGGTCACCCTCATCCCTACTCATGCGGAGCTAACCACACAGCAAGCGGCTGATCTACTTAACGTCTCTCGACCTTACATGGCCAAACTGGTGGACGAGGGAAAAATACCTGGACGTACGGTCGGCAAGTACCGCCGCGTGAGATTTGATGATCTGATGACATACAAGCGTAAAGACGGCGATGTCAGAGCCAAAGTCATTAACCAACTGACTGCCGAAGCACAGGAGTTAGGAATGGGCTACTGATGGACCACCCGGTCACAGCCGTATATGACGCGAATATGCGGGAATGAGCCGAACAGCAGATTAGTGACATCTTCTCAACGCTGATCGATTCCATGCGGACTGAAGACGGCTTCATGACGCTTCCTTGTATTAAGGAATCGGCGGCAATTGCCGAAAAGGTTTCGTTCGTTATCTTGCGATGAACATGATAAACTCTGATATTGCGAGCGCAAAAACTCTACCAATCGCAAAAGGGTTTGAGGATTTGGAATGAATGAACCGACCTTCGACGATCAACTGAAGCATGCCTTGAAAGCATTCAAAAAGCGATTGAAGGTGACGCGATTGGATTACGAGTCCAAGATGGGGTATGGTCCAACGACCACAGGGCGATCGCCGATTGTAGGGATAATGCCGCCAAACCAGTTCCCTCAAGCAATCTGGGACGAATTGGCGCGGCAAGGGAAAATCAAACACGTCGGCGACGGTCTTTATGAATTGAAGGGCACATAGTTTATTTGTGCAGCCACCCGATGAAATGTGCAAGAGGCTTTTTGTGTGCAAAGCCAGTGACATCGGCTCCGTGAAACTCAATCCCTTCGCGCCATGATTGTCAACGAAGGCGACAATTCGTCACTGGTGCGCGGGGCACGCTATCGACCTTTTTCAAGTATCAGATATGCCGATCATTGTTCCATTGGATGTTGAAGAACTTGTTGTCAATCAAGTGGCAAGCGGTCGATATCGGTCTGGCGACGAAGTTCTGAGGTCGGCAATGCAGGCGCTCGCAGTGGCTGACGAGGATGTAATTGCGATCCAGGATGCCGTCAATCAATGGCACCAAGGGGGACGAAGGAATCGCATTGGACGATGCATTTAAGAATATCCGTGAATCCCGCACGCAAGGTCGCCCGGAATGACATTTCATGTCGTGCTACAACGGGCGGCTGTTGCCGATCTGCAATCCTAATACGACTTATAGACCACGAGGTCCTTTGAGAGGGCTTCCGGGTCCTCGACATGTTCGTACGCTTCCATCAAAAAAGGACGCGTCTTTTCGTCTGAATAAAGGGCCAGAGCATCTTTCATGACGTCGGCG
Organism: uncultured Schlesneria sp.; assembly: GCA_903904835.1. Classification (GTDB taxonomy): domain Bacteria; phylum Planctomycetota; class Planctomycetia; order Planctomycetales; family Planctomycetaceae; genus Schlesneria. Next base: position 34,248 of record CAIVEI010000203.1, read on the forward strand.
TCTTGAGGTTCATCGATCAGCGGAAACAGAAATGTATAGCACATTGCAAAACGTTATTCGTCGCTCATCTCTTGATCGAACACCTCCTACCGGACAAGGTGTCATGTGCTCGACATCGCAAGTCATTTTAGTGGAACGTCAGCGGTACTCTGACCACAAGCACCGCCATCGCCAGCTCCACAGCCAGCGACGACTTGTTTACATATGCTTTATTATTTTTTGTCGCTTTTCCAGAAACTCCATTGACACGTCAAATATGTTTGTGTATTTATTGTAGTGTTTTTGAAAATTGTGATTCAGAACAGAAGAATCCGCGGACTGACCGGCGTGTTGAAAAACCATGAGTTCAGTCCGCGGCCCGCCAGGGAGCAGTTGGATGTAGAAAGATCAGGACATCGATTTCGTTTCTTGAACTGGTCTGATTTCGACGTTCAACGAGTGTTCTGGTTTTGTAATTTGCTAAATGGATTTTGATCTTTGACAACGTGGTAAGAACTGAAAACGGATCGCCCCCGCTGCCATCAACAGGAGCGGGCTGATCCGTGCGGGTTCGTTGCTTGACTTGAGAATTCGACATGGTGCGCATTGTTGCGCAACAGTGATGATTCAGATCTTGAAGAGAAGACGAAATCTACGAAGGAGTCACAGCGCACATGCCGTTGTCGTCCCGCAACTCTTGTCATTCGAGATCGGCGGCTGGAACCCTCCGCTGCGGTTCGTCCATAGTGGCGCAAGTCTGGCCAGTGTTGCGCAAACATCAACGCGCAACATTTCAGGCATCTGAAATGTCGAAATAGCCCGCTTTCGCCAATGTTGCGCAACATGTTCCATTGTTGCGCAAATACCGTAAAAGTCGTTCTCGCTTGTTTTTGCGAGATCGGCGGCTAGAAGCCGCCGCTACGGGTTGTCCATAGTTGCGCAAGCTTGGCCAATGTTGCGCAACATCGTCGCGAATCATTGCAGGACCCTGAAATGTCGAAAAAGGCCTGCTCTCGCCATAGTTGCGCAACTAGCCCCATAGTTGCGCAAATGTCGTCATCGTCGTTCGCGCCTTGTTATGCGAGATCGGCGGCTAGATGCCGCCGCTACGGGTCGTCCATAGTTGCGCAAGATTGGCCAATGTTGCGCAACATCGTCGCGAATCATTGCAGGCACCTGAAATGTCGAAACAGCCTGCTTTCGCCAATGTTGCGCAACAAGACTCATAGTTGCGCAAATGCCGTCGTCGAAGTTGCCGTTGCGACCGAATACCGCATCGTGTGCGGTCATACTGAATTCCTTTGTTTCCTTCGTTAACTTCTGTTTAGATTTTCCTATATTTCTTGGTTGATTGTTTGAATTTGGTGGGACTGCGAGGACTTGTCCCGCCCTACAAGAATGGGACTGATGGGACGTATGCGACCAATGGGACTTTTTGAATTGCTATTCGGGAAAAAAATCGCCTGAAGTCCGAAACCGGGAAAGAATTCCGGGGATTGACATCCCCGGCTCGCCTGGGCGTTAGAATGGAAAGTTTTGCTAAAAGGAATATCTCGCATGGCGACTACTGAAAAAGAATTCTTAATTCCACGGTCGCTTTCGCGCGCGCAAGTTCGTGACGTCGATCGACGGGCGATTGACGACTACGGCATGCTGGGTCTTGTCCTAATGGAAAATGCAGGTCGGAATTCTGCCGAATTGCTGCGAACACTGGGAATCGGTGGCCGTGTTACGATTTGTTGCGGTAAGGGAAATAATGGTGGCGACGGGTTTGTGATTGCGCGGCATCTGGAAAATGCCGGCGTGGATGTGCAAGTCCTGCTTTGTGTTCCATCCTTTTCACTGATGGGTGATGCCAAAGTGAACCTTGGCATTCTGGAAAAGGCAAATACTCCCATCATTGCGCCTCCATTCGATTGGAATACAGAACTGGCCGGTTCAGACTGGATCGTTGATGCGCTGCTCGGCACGGGAACTCAAGGAACGATTCGAGAACCCTTTGTATCGGCCATTATTGCGATCAATTCCGCGAAACGAAAAGTCTTCGCAGTCGATCTGCCGTCGGGACTCGACTGTGATACCGGTCAACCGCTTGGAACCTGCGTTCGTGCGGATCACACGGCGACATTTGTCGCTCGAAAAATGGGATTCGATTTTCCGGGAACGACGGAATGGACGGGGGCTGTGCATGTGATCGACATTGGTGTGCCGCGATCGCTTTTGCAAAGACTGTAAACGTTGTTATTCCAGCGTGTCTCCGACGATCACTTTACGACCACGAAGAAAATCGGATGTCGGCATCGCTTTTTTGCCATCGGGCTGAATCGTTAACAGGCGAACCGACCCTGTTCCGCATTTCACGACGAAATCGTTCGCGGTGACTTCAATGACCGTCCCTGGCGGATGCGGATTAGCCGATGTTGCGGTTTCAACGATCTTGACGGAGAGAACTTGCAAACGAAGTGGCGGCTTCTCCGCTTGGTTCAAATGAGAAAACGAGCCGGGCCAGGGCTGCATCCCTCGAACATGCCGCTCGACCTCAATGGCTGACTTGGACCAAGGGACCAGACCATCGGTTTTCGACAGTTTGCGGACGTGAGTGACCAATACTTCGTCCTGAGGCGTTCGAATCGCAATACCATTTGCGATCTCGTCAATGACGCGATTCGTCAGCGGGACTGCGATGTCGGCCAGTCGTTGCTCGAGCTCGCCGGTTGTTTCGTCGGGACGAATGGGTGTACTCACTGCCCCCAGCATCGGTCCGGCATCCAGCTTTTGTACGATCTCAATAATCGTCACACCGGCTTCGGCATCGCCATTGAGAACGGCGGCATGGATCGGTGTCGCCCCACGATACTTGGGGAGCAATGAGGCATGGACATTGATGGTCCCCAGCCTGGGAATTTCGAGCACGGATTTCGACAGCATTTGGCCGTACGCGGCGACAACGAACAGATCGGATTGCGTTTCACGTAACGCCGCCACGCTTTCAGGGGTCCTGATCACGTCAGGTTGCAGGACGACCATGCCTTTGCTGAGGGCAAGTTCCTTCAGGGGATTCACGTGCTGATGGTGGCCTCTGCCCGTTCGATCGGGCTGAGTGACCAGCCCGACAAGCTGATGGGTGGTCGATTCGCACAACGATTGAAATATCGGGAGCGCAAGAGGCCCCGTACCAAGAAAGAGAATACGAATCGTCACGTTGACCTCAAATCTCGTGGGCGAATGAATTGGGGTCGGGTGTTCAAATTTCAAAATTTGCCGTCACCCCGGCTGAAAATATTGGAGACCACCTGTCGGCCAATTTTGAAATTTGAACGCCCGACCCCCTCCGTCTCAACCCTCTATTTTTTTGCGGGAGCGGGTGGCTTTGGTTCTAACTTAACCAGTTCCTGCTTCAAGATTTCGTCCGAAGCAAAACGTCCTTCGGCTTGCCAGCGACGGAATTGGGTTTCGAAGTCACTCACTACGGGGTCGAGTTCCCTGCGACCGACCTCCGGCATCCGATCGATGAATAAGACACCGTCAAGATGATCGCATTCATGTTGCACCGCGCGAGCGGCAAGTTCGTCGAGCGAATATTCAAAGCATTCGCCGTTCAGATCGAACGCTTCAATATCGACTTTGGCCGCCCGTTTCACTTGGCCATACATCCCGGGAAAACTGAGGCAACCTTCTTCCCCTTCGGTGGTCCCTTTGCGTTTCAGGATCTCGGGATTGATGAAGACAATTTCTTCATCCTTTTCCTCGGGATCGCCTGTCAAATTCATGATGAACAGACGATAGGGAAGACCAACCTGGTTGGCGGCAAGTCCAATCCCTTTGGCGGCATACATCAACTGGAACATTTCGGCGACCACTTTCCGAAGTTCCTCGTTGATCTCTTGAATTGGCTTGGATTTCCAACGGAGAGCGGGATGCGGGTAAAGAACAATTTCCATGGAAACTCAGGCGGGTTAGAGACATCGGTCGTTCACGCATCAGATTATAGGGGCGGTTGATATCACGGTCGAGTCTGATGGTTTAGAGGTTGGATTGGACAGGCCGTTCAATGGGCTTAATCCACCACTGCGGCTGGAAGCCGCAGCGACGAAATCGGCAATCAATTATTGGGGTTGTTCAGGTCTTCATCCACTAGAGATTGTGTCTCGACAAAGGTCGATTCGTCGAGTTGAATACTCGCTCGGATTGGACCGTGAATTCTTTCACGGGTGGCGCGCCGTGACCTGGAAGGTCATGCCCGAGATCGCGCCGGATCTTCTCCAAAGGAGAGACCACCATGCATCACGCTTTTTTTGAGATTGGTTGCGCCTATTCGTTCTGTTACCCGCGTCACAATTACGATCAGCTTCCGACGACAACGGAACTGCGGCGGATTGAAGTCGTGTCGATTCGAGACACGCACCAAAGTCCGCTGGACGCTTCGACCTTGCCTCTCAACCCGTTGCTGAAACGGGGTCGCTGGCTGGTCACGGGCAACGACCTGGACAAGAACGCCGAGAGATCGTTCTATGTCGAGTCGATGACCAACATTCGACAACTGTCAGACGAGGAACTGGAACCTCTGAAAAATGCCAGTTACGTTGTCATCGAACAGGCTCATGTCACGTTCAAGGCTTCGCAATTAAACGAGGCCCTGGCGTTTCGGTCTGGACGACAGCGAGGAACGGTCTGCGGAGTTCTTCTGCATGGTCCGCGAAAGTTGCCTCCGATTTCGATCCTTGACGAGCCAATCATGGAATTCGTTGAGTGTCTCGAAACCTAATCGGAGATGGAACATTGTCGACCTGATGTCAATCAGGTCGATTTTGACTTGCCCTTGTTCGTAAGAAATGGGTGCGTCACGTGGGTGATTTTGGAGGCGGCCGGCCTGATGAACGGGCCGGTCGCTTCCCGTTTGAAACGTGATTATTAATTGAAAAATCAACCAAAGAACACTGCTTGACCGAAGACGGTCATGCAGTGGCACAGGCGAGGGTAACGATATTCTCGCGGGAAGAATTCTTTCGTTTTTTCGCATTTGTTTTTTGTCCCGAAGTGACTAAGACAAATACCAGGCCAAACTTTCCTGGAAAATCGTTACCCGCGTCGAGTGGCACAGGAATTTTGAAGACCTAAAAAGGGTTGGCATTCCCCTGCTTCAGAAATTGGATGTCGACGTGTAGAATAAATGGCTTGAGCATAGCTCGAAAAATCCGTCCATCATTTTCAAATTCACTGTAGAAACCGAGGAGCTTTCGATGCCAAATCGTACTCTCTCACTGACCGCTATTTCGTTCGCAGTTGCAGGTGCCATGCTTGTTTCCGGACAAACATCTGCGGCTGATAGTCCGATCGAGTTCAATCGTGATATTCGACCGATCCTTGCAGATCACTGTTTTGCCTGCCACGGTCCTGACAGTGCGTCTCGCAAGGGAGACTTGCGTCTCGACAAACGGGATGCGGCTATCGAAAAGAAGGCGATCACCCCCGGTGATTTGTCGAAAAGCGAATTCGTCAACCGGATCGATTCGACAGACCCTGATGCGGTGATGCCTCCACCGGCAACGAAAAAAGTTTTGACTCCTGAACAGAAAAAGTTATTGAAGACCTGGGTCGAACAAGGGGCGGAATACCAGCCGCATTGGTCGTTCCTGGCACCCGTCCGGCCTCAAGTTCCCGCGACAACGGATATGACATGGGTGAAAAATCCGATTGATGCGTTTGTACTGACGAAGCTGAAAGCAGCCGGACTGAATCCCGCTCCTGAAGCGGATCGCCGCACACTGGCTCGGCGATTGAGTCTCGACCTGATCGGACTCCCTCCTTCTCCGGAAATGGTTGAACAATTTGTGGCAGACTCAACGCCCAATGCTTACGAAAAACTGGTCGATAAGCTGATGGAATCGCAGCATTGGGGCGAACATCGTGGTCGTTACTGGCTGGATGCTTCGCGTTATGCGGATTCCCACGGAATTCACTTTGACAACTACCGCGAAATGTGGTCGTACCGTGACAACGTCATCGCGGCTTTCAACAGAAACACACCATTCGATCAATTCACGATTGAACAACTGGCGGGAGATCTTTTGCCGAATCGGTCACTCGATCAGCAGATCGCGTCCGGTTTCAATCGATGCAACATTACGACCAGCGAAGGGGGCGCGATTGCGGAGGAATATCTTGTTCTTTACGACCGTGATCGAACGGATACGGTGATTCAAGTCTGGATGGGAATGACGGGTGGCTGCTCTGTCTGTCACGATCATAAGTTCGACCCTCTGTCTCAGCGAGAATTCTATGAATTCGCGGCGTTCTTCAATAATACGACTCAGAACGCGATGGACGGCAACGTCAAAGATACGCCTCCGATCGTCGTAGTGCCAACACCTGAAGACCGACCTCGATTCGAAGTATTGCCTGCCGAAATCGCCGTCGCAAAACAACAGGTCGAAGCACGGCGTCAGGAGGCTCGGCCCGCTTTTGATGCGTGGCTGACGGCAGCTACGGCCGAATCAATCGCGAGCGCGATCCCGACCAAAGACCTCTCGCTGCACGCCCCGTTAAATGAGGGGGATGGAACAGTGACGAAAGTCTCGGTTGACGGACAGGCTCGCGACGTCACGCTGAACCCATCGGCGAAATGGATCGATGGAAGTTCCTCAAAGGCGTTACAGCTTCAAGGGGCAGCCGCTGATCTGGCGGATGTCGGCGACTTTGATACGAACCAGCCGTTTTCCATCTCGGCCTGGGTCAAGTTAAATCCAAATGATTCGCAAGGAGTCCTTGCGGCTCGCATGAATAAGCCACAAACCTACGAAGGCTGGGACTTCTGGGTTCAGTCCCGCCGAATCGGAACACATATTATCAGCAAATGGTCAGACAATGCGTTGAAAGTCGTCGCGAAGGCGCAGGTTCCAGCCAACGAATGGACCCATGTGGCCTTCAGTTATGATGGTTCGTCCAAGGCTGCGGGGGTGAAGATTTACTACAATGGTCAACCTCAGGCGACCAATGTCGAAGTCGACCGGCTGCAAGGTTCGATCAAGACAACGACTCCATTTCGGATCGGCGAACGAAACGGAAGCGAGCCGATCAGCGGAGCCGGAATTCAAGACCTGCGAATTTACAAGCGTGCTCTTGCTCCTGCTGAAGTCGAATCCATGGCAAAGGCCTCACGGTTCGCTGGAATCCTGGCCAAACCCGCAGATCAAAGAACGGATATTGAGAAGAACGAGATCTACCCCTGGTGGCTGGGAACGGACGATGCCATTTTCAAAGAACGAACGGGAAAGCTGGCTACGCTTGAAAACGAACTGAATACGCTGAAAGCACGTGGGACGATTGCCCATGTGATGAATGAAAAAAGCGAAGAGGCGATGGCTTACGTTCTTTTTCGTGGCGAATACGACAAGCGTCGTGATCAGGTCAAGCCAAATACACCTGCGGCGTTTCCCGCATTTCCCGCGAATGCACCAAAGAATCGCCTGGGTCTCGCACAATGGCTGCTCGCACCCGAGCAGCCTCTGACAGCACGAGTCACAGTGAATCGGTTCTGGCAGGAATTGTTTGGAGCAGGAATTGTTCGTACCGCCGGCGACTTCGGAATCGCGGGAGAACTTCCTTCGAATCAGCCGCTTCTCGATTGGTTGGCCCTGGAATTCCGAGACGGGTGCCCGAGCTTGACGTGGCCAAACGACACGCCTGCATCTGTCACTCCCTGGGACATCAAACGGCTTTTTCGATTGATCGTCACATCCAACACGTACAAGCAATCCGCCGAAGTCACAAAAGAAAAACTGGAACTGGACCCACACAACAGGTTGATGTCTCGGGGTCCTCGATTCCGCATGGATGCCGAAATGGTTCGTGACTATGCCCTGGCAGCAAGTGGTTTGCTCGTCGAGAAAATCGGTGGGCCGAGCGTCAAGCCGTATCAGCCTGATGGCGTCTGGGAAGCGGTCGCGATGATTGGAAGTAACACCCGCGACTATCGACGAGATACGGGCGAAAACCTTTACCGCCGCAGCATGTACACATTCTGGAAGCGGTCGGCACCACCGGCATCGATGGAGATATTCAACGCGACAGCACGGGAAACTTGCACCGTCCGTCGCGAACGGACGAATACTCCGTTGCAGGCATTGGTCACTCTGAACGATACGCAGTTTGTTGAAGCGGCCAGGAATCTGGCTCAACTTGTCTTAAAGGGACAAGGTACGCCAGATCACACTTCCAAGCTCAACGCGATGTCAATGCGGCTGCTTTCTCGCCCATTCAAATCACGAGAACTTTCCGTTGTACGGAATTCATTGGATCAACTGATCAGGTATTACAATTCGCATCCTGACGATGCCAAAAAGCTGATTGCGGAAGGGGAATCGAAAGCGGACCCTTCACTCGAACCAGAAACACTCGCCGCATGGACGATGCTCGCGAACGAACTGATGAACCTGGACGAAGTGCTTAACAAATAGGTTCCCAAGTCAACTTACACACCTAATATTACTGACAACCGCTTGAACGGAAAGATATTCATGTTTCATCGCTGCTGGGCCATTGCCTGCTTGATCTCGGTCGTTTCAACTGCGTCATGGGCCGATGATCAGAACCCGGTCGAAAATGACTTCTATAAAATGGTCTCGTTCGACATCCCAAAAGAGATCATGCTCGAAGCGGGCGGGGTCGAGTTACTACCGAACGGGAAGCTGGCGGTATCAACTCGTCGTGGCGAGATCTGGTTAATTGACAAGCCGTTTGCGGATTCGCCAACCGATGCGACATTCAGTCGTTTCGCGCACGGACTTCATGAAGTATTGGGGTTGTCGTACCGCGATGGCTGGATCTATGCGACTCAGCGCGGCGAGTTGACCCGTCTGAAAGACACGGACGGTGATGGTAAGGCCGACGTGTTTGAAACGGTCAACGATGATTGGCAGATTTCAGGCGACTACCACGAGTACGCATTTGGCTCACGATTCGATCGGGACGGAAACATCTGGGTCGTGCTCTGCCTGACAGGTTCATTCAGCAGCGACGTGAAATATCGCGGCTGGTGCCTGCGAATCACTCCTGATGGAAAATCGATTCCGACATGCAGCGGAATCCGATCTCCGGGAGGGATCGGGATGAATGCCGAGGGCGAGATGTTCTACACCGACAATCAAGGCCCGTGGAATGGGACGTGTGGCTTGAAGCATCTTTCACCCGGTAAGTTCGTCGGTCATCCGGGGGGCAACCGCTGGTACGAACTTCCCGCAGTCAAAGCCTCGATGGGACCGCGACCTCAAGAGCCAGAAAGCGGTAGCCGTTTCATGACTGAAGCGGCGAAGATTCCGGAATACGAACCCTCGGCCGTGCTGTTCCCCTACGGGAAAATGGGAAAATCGGCGAGTGGTATTGTCTGTGATACCACAGCGGGAAAGTTCGGTCCGTTCGAAAATCAGATGTTCGTCGGAGACCAGAGCGACAGCACCGTCATGCGGTGTTTTCTGGAAAAGGTCGATGGTTACTATCAAGGGGCCTGTTTCCGTTTTCGCGAAGGTTTTACTTCGGGCAGTCTTGGCATGCTGATGACCGACAACGGAACAATGTTTGTTGGCGGAACGAATCGCGGCTGGGGTTCGCGTGGTCCGAAGCCCGGATCGCTGGACCGAATCGTCTGGACAGGGAAAATCCCGTTCGAAATCCAGGAAATGCGGGCCAAGCCCGATGGCTTTGAATTGAAGTTTACTCAGCCTGTCGACTCGAAGACGGCTGGAGACATTGGCAGCTATAAGCTCGAAACCTACGCCTATATTTACCAATCCCAATACGGCAGCCCTGAAGTCGATCAAACGCATCCGAAGATCGTGAGTGCAACCGTTTCGCCAGACCAGATGTCCGTTCGACTGGTTGTCGACAGCTTGAAAGCCGGGAACATCCACGAACTGGTTTCAGCCGGAGTACGATCGGCCAATGGACTTCCCCTGCTCCACAAGGAAGCGTTTTATACTCTCAATCGTATTCCGAAGTAGTCGCGATTTCAGAGCTTCGATTCAAACAGTAATTTCCATATTCTTCAAACATTTCAACATATTGCGGAACTTCGAACATGCAACTTGGTTTTGTCAGTGCCATTTTGCCGGAATTCACTCTGGCTGAAGTCGCGAAATTCGCAGGAGAGACCGGCTATTCATGCGTTGAACTGATGTGCTGGCCACCGAGTAAGGCCGAGAGAAGGTATGCTGGTGTGACTCACGTTGACGTCACCGACTTCTCTTCATCAAAAGCAGACGAAGTGAAAGGGGTCATGGCCAATGCGGGCGTCTCGATCAGCGGACTTGGCTATTATCCGAACCCGCTTGCGCCGGACCTTGAAGAGGCCAAGCGATACGTCGAACATATCCGCAAGGTGATTCAAGCGACTTCACTGCTCGGCTTGAAGCGGATGAATACATTTGTCGGTCGTGACTGGACGAAATCGGTCGACGAAAACTGGCCCCGTTTTATTGCGACGTGGAAGCCGCTGGTAAAGTTCGCGGAAGATCACGGAGTTCGGATCGGGATCGAGAATTGCCCGATGCTGTTTTCCAAAGACGAATGGCCAGGGGGCAAGAACCTGGCTACGACACCTTCCATCTGGCGGCGGATGTTCGATGACATCCCCAGCCTGAATTTCGGGTTGAACTACGACCCGTCGCACATGATCTGGCAGCACATGGACTATTTGAAACCGATTCGAGAATTCGCGGATCGACTGGTCCACATCCACGCAAAGGATGTTCGCATCGACCGACATAAGCTGGACGAAGTGGGGATTCTGGCTCACCCCAATCAATACCACACGCCAAAGCTGCCAGGCTTAGGCGATGTAAACTGGGGCCAGTTCTTTGGAACGCTCGGTGACGTCGGTTATCGTGGACCTGTCTGCGTCGAAGTCGAAGATCGCGCTTATGAAGGTTCAGTCCAATCGCGCAAAGCATCTCTCAAACAGAGTGCCGTCTATTTGAGAAATTTCATTAGAGATCAAGGAAGCATCTATGCCGATGCATGACTGGAATAAGGTGAAAGCGGGGATATTTCACGCGATTCATCACGAATGGATCTCGGAAATCTCTCGCGAACTGAACCGGACCCTGCTGCCTACGATGGACCCCAAAAACTGGACCAGGAAATAAGATAGAATTTCAGTGGTTCATTTTTGGAGGGGAAGATGCCGGTTAAGCGTAAGATTCGCAGTGGGAGTTTCAAAGCGAAGGTCGCGATCGCAGCATTGCGTGAGCAG
>CAIVEI010000204.1 GCA_903904835.1 uncultured Schlesneria sp.
AAATACGACAGAGATGACACTCTCGCTGTTTTCGTCACAGGGCTTTTAGCCCCAACTTTTTCCGTGCTCGCGGCGGAACCGCTCAAGGTACGCGCAAACGTCGATTCTTAGTAAAATCAACAAACCCATATGGCAGCTTTTTCTTCTTCCCTTTTTCTTCTTCTTTGTTTTGTCCTTGTTTTGAGGAATTTGAAGGGTATACTCACGACACCCGAAATGTATCATGGCACTTCGGAACCGAAGACTTTCGACTTGTTCAATTCGAATGGCGTCAAAATGACAGCGAGAACACCTGTCGTTGAGATTCTCGATCCCGTCGTCGTGGAAATTCTTCGCAGTAAAACCCCCGCCGAGCGACTCGCTCAGGCCTTTCGCATGTGGGAGACCGCCCGACTGATGACTCGATCGTCCGTTCGGCAGCAGTATCCCAACTGGAGCGACGAACAGGTTTTGAAGGAGTCTGCAAAACGATTGAGCCATGGGATGACCGAACGTGTCTCTCAATGACTTGCAACCATACGAACTCATGCAAAAAGCCGCAACATTCTTCGAGCGGCACAACGTCGCGTATCGCATTGTTGGCTCAATAGCCAGTATGGCCTACAGCGAACCTCGATTCACAAACGATATCGATATTCTGGTTGACCTGCGGGAAGATCTCGTTGAATTCATTGAGCAGGAGTTTCCTTCACCGGAATATTACGTTTCACTGGATGCAGTTCGTTCCGCAATCCGCGATCGTCGTCAATTCAATGTCATTCATATTCCTTCAGGGCTGAAGATTGACATCATTCAATCCAAAGATACTGCATTTGGGCGACTGGATATCAGCCACGGCCAACGATTGAAAAGCGACGGATTTTATGATGCGTGGTTCGCCTCGCCGGAAAACGTCATTCTGATGAAGTTACGTTTTTTCAAAGACGGAGGCTCGGACAAACATCTGCGGGACACCGCATCGATTCTGCTTGTTCAGGGTTCTCGCATTGACAGGGACTATATCAGCGAATGGTCGAAACAACTCGGTGTGTCAGATGAATGGCAACTTGTCTGCCAGATGTCCGATGGCGAGAGGCCTGATTCTCGTGCGACTTGTTCTTAAATTCCGCATGAATTCGTTTTACGTTAACTGCAAATTGATCGTTTCCATGATAGACAACGAGAACGGGAAGCGAAGGGGTGAAGACAGTTGAATGACAGCGTTTTCGTGATGCGGTCGCCCTGCGACAATTACTCTTCTGCGGGCGCGAGGAACTTGAATGGCTCGCTGTTCTCGAAGTTGGCGGTCTGGTCGCCGGTGGTGTCGGGCTTGCCGACGAGCGTGAGTTTCCGCACGCCGGTATTTTCCTTAAAGTCGATCTTGTCAAGCTTCACCCACAGGGCACCTGGACTGTTGGTGTCCTGGAAATAGTAGACACGGCTTTTTTGGTTCGCGACCGTTAACCAGATTGTTGATGACACATTTGGCGCGTCCTTTTTGCGGATTCCGCGAGGGACGCTGACGTTGCGCATCACACTGAACGTGGCCGCCACGGCTTCACGAGGATTGGCCGACTGTTGGCAGGCGTTAATGTAATACGAAGCCCGCGCAAAGCGATCCGCTGCCCGAACGGTGCCCGGAAGCATCACTGCCCCGTCGAAATCTTTCCAGTACTCATTAATTGCAATTTGTTTGTCGTAGGTCGGCGAGTTAGTCATCACTTGGTATTCCTTACTGTGGTGGATAACCAACTTACCTTTGACGTATTCGAAGATGGCTGAGTCGCCAGTCGAGTCGGAAATAGCTAAGTGGACTGTCCCATTCGCTCCGTTCGGTGCAACAACTGGAACGACACGGAAAGTGTCCTTTTTGATCTCTGCGACAGCCTCATCAACCGTCGCAAAGTTGTCCAAGAGATATTGAGCCCAGGCTGTGATGCTCACCCCCGGACGTTTATCATCGGCGGCGGGGTACTCTGATTCGGCCAGGTACAGCAGATTTGCTACGAACCCTTTTTCGTTCATTCCATCGGCGGTACCACCCTCATAGACAGAAGCCACGATGCTGCCATACTGGCTGGTCCACTCAAGCGATCCCTTGCCGAGGCCACCATCGCGTTTCATACCCCGAGGGAACGCCCACAAGTTGGTCTGCATGTCTTCGACCCAGTCCATCGAACGTCCGGTGACGATCTGACCGTCCTTGCCGAAATAGACCGCGCGGGTGCAAGCGGTCGCATCACGTATACTCACCAACAACGTCATCGTGACAAGCAGCAAGCACGAAATACTCAGTTGTCGCATTAATCTTTTAAAATCACTCATCGCGATCATCCCTCCGCTGCTGAGCATGCGGATTGGCATGAATTCCAATTCTGCCCATCACAATCCGCAATTCTGATTACCCTCAGAATGGGATTGTGTCGCGTTCTGAGGCACAAAGTCAACCGCCGGTATGAGGCATGACTTCGAGACAGGTCCTTTGGCAAGCAACTCTGGCGGTCCACCCTGTTCGGTTGGCTTCAGGCTCGACGACGCCTGATCCTGACTCCGCTGAACACGATTAGCCCGGACGCGATAGAACGATCTGGACGACCTTGTTACGCTACTCAATCAAACGATTCACGCTTCGGCATCTTAGTACGCGGCCAATGATGAAACGACAACTCGCGATCTTCGTTTGCCTGTTACTGACAGCTCCGTCAGCGGCTGAAGAAGGTGTGCGGTTCAGTCGTGATGTTTTGCCGATTCTGTCCGAGAACTGTTTTGCGTGTCACGGGCCGGATGAGTCACAACGGAAAGCCGATCTCCGACTTGATACCCAAGAGGGGGCTTTGTCGGCCCTCTCGCCGGAGAATCCTGCAGAGAGCAAACTGCTGTTGCGGGTTCTTTCAATCGACGACGAAGTCGTCATGCCGCCTCCGACGTCACACAAAAAACGTCTCACCGCGCGACAAGCCGAGACGTTGCGACGCTGGATCGAAGCAGGGGCACCCTGGGGCAAACATTGGGCGTTCGAGCGACCGATTCAAGTCGAACCGCCAAAGTTCGCCGCTCATCCGATTGATGCGTTCGTCCGTGCGCGGCTGGTAGAGGAAGGACTTGCACCGTCAGCACGCGCATCGCGACACACGTTGGCGCGGCGCGTTTCGTTTGATCTGACGGGATTGCCGCCGACGCCTGTGGAAGTCGAAAACTTTTTGAAAGACGATTCACCGCAAGCCTACGAACGCCTCGTTGATCAGCTACTGGCTTCGGAACATTTTGGTGAGCGGATGGCGATGTGGTGGTTGGATGCGGCTCGCTATGCCGACACGGACGGGTTTCAAGGAGACGCGACGCGGACGAACTGGCCGTGGCGAGACTGGGTGGTCGGCGCGTTCAACCGCAACCTGTCGTTCGATCAATTCACCGTCGAGCAATTCGCTGGCGATTTGTTGCCCGATGCGACTGAAGAACAACGGTTGGCAACGTGCTTTCACCGCAACCACATGACGAATGGTGAAGGAGGCCGCGATCCGGAAGAATCGCGGATCGACTATGTGATTGACCGAGTCAGCACAACCGGCACACTCTGGCTGGGGCTGACGCTCGGCTGTTGCCAGTGTCATTCGCACAAATACGATCCGATTACACAGCGAGATTTCTACTCGTTAACGGCCTTCTTCAATTCGATCGACGAGGACGGCAAAGCCGGCAGTGCTGCAAAGCCGTATCTTTCTTATCAATCGCCGTTGGCCACGCGAGCGGTTCAAGAAGCCCAGGAACTCGTGGATCATCGCAAGCCGCGCGAAGCACGGGCGCGTCAGTCGGCCGAATCGCCGTTCGAAGACTGGCTCGTCGCGAAAGTTGCGGAAGTGAAAGGGGGCTTCAAGGCCTGGCATCCGTTAGTGAATGCGGAACTCGAATCCATCGAAGGGACGCAACTTTCGCAGGGCCCCGACGGGACAGTGCAAGCGAGGGGAGCGAATCCGCGTCAGGACGATTATCGCCTCGCCGTCGCGGTGGATCTGCCGCGTGTCACGGGGCTGAAGTTGGAAGTGCTGCCGCACGAGTCGCACACGGGCGGCGGCTTGTCGCGCGGTCAGTCTGGCGAGTTCATCCTCACCGACATCAAGGTGCAGGTCCGTCGACGGGGGAGTTCCCAGATTCGCGATCTTTTGGTCGCCAGCGCTGTCGCCGATGTGTCCGCAGAGCAGAAAGATGCGCGAAGCTACGGCGACATCAAGGGAGTGCTCGATGACGACCCGCGTAATGGGTGGACCACTAAAGGCCATGATTCCAAACAACCTCACGTCGCCGTGTTTGCGTTGGCAGAACCGCTAAAACTGGATGCCGACGAGGAATTCGTCTTCGAGTTGCGTCAGCGTTCGACGGACGGAGACGCGAATATCGGCCGGTTCCGAGTCTCTGTGACCGATCAGGCCGGAGCGACCGTGCGCAGTATCGACACTCCGCTGCTTGAACAACTCGCGGCAGCGAACCTGAGCGATCTTTCTCAACTGGATTCCAAGCTGCGAGAAAAACTCTTCGATCAATTTCTGGCCGACCACATTCCGTATCAAGTTGAGAACGCGGCATTGGATCGCGCGACGCGTCAGTTGAACGAAGTCAAGAGCGCCGCGAAGAAGATTGATGTCATGGTGCTCTCCGAGCGGGCTGAGCCGCGTCCGACGCATGTGCTCGTGCGGGGAGTGTGGGACAAGAAAGGAGACATTGTCGAACGCGACGTGCCGGCGGCGATCGCGGCTTGGACGACCGAAGAACCTCGTACACGGGAACAGCTCGCACGCTGGATTGTCTCGCGCAATAACCCGCTGACTGCGCGCGTGACCGTGAATCATTTCTGGCAAATGCTGTTCGGCGCCGGGTTGGTGCGGACGACCGAGGACTTCGGCGTGCAGGGCGAGCGACCTTCACATCCGGAACTGCTCGATTGGCTGGCGGTCGATTTCATGGAGCACGGTTGGGACATCAAACGACTGTTTAAGATGATCGTCACCAGCGAAACGTATCAGCAAAGTTCGTCGGTCTCGGCCTCGCTGCTGGCTCGCGATCCAGAGAATCGCCGGCTCGCGCGCGGTGCTCGTTTCCGTCTGCCAAGTTGGATGCTGCGTGACGCGGCGCTGAAGTCGGCGGGGCTGCTGAACCCGGCGCTTGGCGGTCCGCCCGTAAGACCGTACCAGCCGGACGGCGTCTGGGAAGAGATGTTCATGGGTCGCTTCAAATACGAACCGAGCGAAGGAGCGGCCCAGCATCGCCGTTCTGTCTATGCCTTCTGGCGGCGAGCGATCGCGCCGACGTTCTTGTTTGACTCGGCCCAGCGCCGAGTTTGCGAAGTTCGACCTTCGCGCACGAATACGCCACTGCAAGCTTTGACGCTGCTCAACGACGCCAATTACCTCGCGGCGGCCCGTGCACTTGCCAGTCACGCGATAGAAGCAGGTGCTGATCCGACGACTCGTCTGACCGAGATCACGCGCCGAGTCATCTCGCGTCCACCGACGCTACATGAGACCGCGATCCTCGAACGCGAACTTGATCAGGCATTGAACTACTACGGCTCCCATCATGCAGAAGGACGCAAGTTTCTGACTCAAACAAACTATCAACGTACTGAGCAGACTCAGTCCGATGCCGAATTGGCTTCTTACACGCTGGTTGCCAGTATGATCCTGAATTTGGACGAAGCTTTGACTCACGAGTAACCATCCATCAAACGATGTCCAACAACATGACCAATGCATCTGAAACCGCACTCGAAGTGACTCGCCGACACTTTCTCGGACACGGAGTCGGCGCGGCGGCGCTGGCTCACCTGCTCGCGCGAACGACACGCGCTGCCGACGCTGCGAACGACTCGCCGGCTGCAGGCCTGCCTCATTTCACTGCGCGTGCGAAGCGAGTGATCTTCTTGACTCAATCCGGAGGACCATCGCAACTTGAACTCTTCGACGAAAAACCAGGGCTGATGGAATGGGCCGGGAAGGAACTGCCCGATTCGGTGCGTCAGGGCCAACGTCTCACGACGATGACCGCGAGCCAGAAGCAGCTTGTCATGCCCTCACGCGCAAAGTTTCGTCGCTGCGGTGAAAGCGGTGCAACGGTCGGGGAGTGGCTGCCGCACATTGCGAAGGTGGCAGACGAATTGTGCTTCATCAAGTCGATGCACACTGACCAGATCAACCACGCGCCGGCCATGACTCAGTTTCTTACCGGCAACCAGATACCAGGGAAGCCGAGTATCGGCAGTTGGGTCAGCTATGGTCTCGGCAGCGACAACCGCAATTTGCCAGATTACCTCGTAATGATTTCGAAGATGCAGCGGCCAAGCGATCAGCCGCTTTACGATCATTACTGGGGAAGCGGATTTCTGCCGTCCCGTTATCAAGGCGTGAAGCTGCGAAACGCGCGTGAGCCGGTGCTCTATCTGCGCGACCCGGACGGCCTGCCGCGCGGACTGCGGCGTGGTATGCTCGATGGCTTGGCGGAATTGAATCAGCAACATCTGGCTGAGACCGGTGATCCGGAAATTGCGACTCGCATCCGGCAGTACGAAATGTCCTTTCGCATGCAGACCAGCGTTCCGGAGCTTATTGACCTCAGTGACGAAACGGACGCCACGTTTCAGCTCTACGGCCCCGACTCGCGACGTCCCGGCAGCTATGCAGCGAACTGTATTCTAGCCCGGCGGCTGGCCGAGCGTGATGTCCGTTTCATTCAACTCTTCCATCCTGACTGGGATCATCACAGTCGGCTGCCGTCGTGGTGTACCGCTCGATGCCGCGACGTCGATCAACCGACAGCCGCGCTCATCACCGATCTCAAACAGCGTGGCCTGCTCAATGACACGCTGGTAATCTGGGGTGGAGAATTCGGCAGAGGTGTCGCGGGACAAGGCCAGTGGGACAGTCCAGAGGCGGGCCGCGATCATCATCCGCGATGCTTTACAATGTGGCTTGCCGGTGGCGGCGTGAAGCCGGGCCTCACGTACGGATCGACGGATGACTTCAGTTACAACACGGCTGAGAACCCCGTTCACGTTCGTGACCTGCATGCCACCGTTCTGCATTTGCTGGGGCTCGACCACGAGCGACTGACTCACCGTTTTCAAGGGCTTGATTTCAAGCTGACCGGCGTCGAGCCAGCTCGCGTTGTGAAAGAAATATTCGCGTGATTCATCCGGTGGAACTCAATCATGAAAAAACTGCTATTGCTAGTGACTTTGTTGACAAGCCGGCTTTGCGTCGCCGAGGAATATACGGATGTCTGGCCAGACCTTGCTCCCGGCGAAACAACGCGGCTGATCGGCGAGAAGCAGCCGCCCGTCGCAAACGAAAATCCACCCGTCACGCGAGTCGTCAACATCACGCGTCCGACGTTTACGGTTCACCTCGCTCCGAAACCTAATGGGACCGGAGTACTGATTCTGCCCGGTGGCGGTTTCGGGAAAGTCGTTCCCGACAAAGAAGGGTCCGAAGTGGCCGAGTGGCTGAACAGTAATGGGGTTTCTGCGTTCGTACTCAGCTATCGCACGAAGAACGGCGCTAACGATCCGGGTTGGGCGCGACCGCTTCAAGATGCACAGCGCAGCCTCGCCCTCATCCGCTCACGAGCGAACCAGTGGGGACTAAGGCCAGATCGCATCGGGCTGCTTGGCCTTTCAGCAGGTGGCCAGGTCGCGGCACGGCTCCTCAGTGCCTCCGGGCGGCTCACCTACGAACGCATCGACTCAATTGACGACGTTTCCCATCGTCCCGACTTCGCGCTGCTTATCTACCCGTGGAACCTCTACGACAGCGAACGGGGCGAACTGATCGAAGGGACGTCGGTCCCGAAGGACTGCCCGCCCGTGTTTCTGGTGCACACCGATGACGACCGCTCGTCCTCGCTCGGCACGGTCCTGTTTTACGCCGGCCTGAAGCGACACGGCATTCCCGCGGAGTTACACGTCTACGGGAACGGAGGTCACGGCTACGGCCTTCGCCCTGTAACAGGCTCGCAAATTTCGTCATGGCCAGACCACGCCGCTCATTGGCTGGGCACAAGAGGTTTTCTAAAAAACTGAATTCAAAAAAGGGGACTGGCTCCGTCCACAGTGCCTGTCCCCTTTTTTGAATTCGAAGCGGATTTCGTTCCACGTAACATAGAACCGTCAGGTAATACTCTTCGTCCTGGACAGGAAACGCGTTAAAACGACCCTGCCAGACATGACCGCTACCGGAGAAGACGCTACGCTTTATGGCACTTCAAGCGATGGATCGCGCCGAAACGCCTGGCTGAAGAAGAACGAATTGAGTTACACGTCGAACTTTTCGCAAAATCTCGCAGATGCCCTGGAAAAGTACGAACCCTCGGGAAATCGCATTAATGGCGTGGTTATCACGCTTACAGAGATGTCGTTTGTAAGGAACGTCGTGGCCGTGACCAACCTCCAAGTCGTCAGTGCCAAAAAAGGCAATAGCAAATGAATGTTCGCCCTGTAAGCGATCCCGCTGATTTGCGACAGGCTGCAGAATTGCGGCCGAAGGAGAGAACAACTTCGTGTGAGCTTCAGTCGGAAGCGGACCTGCTGCCGCTCCGACAGGAGTTGCAGGTTCGTCAGATCGAGTTGGAGATGCAGAACCATGAACTGTGTGCTGCCAGAGTTGAGATTGAAGCGAGCCTGAAACGGGGCACCGAACTTTTTGACTACGCTCCAGTTTGCTACCTGAATCTTGCGTCAGACGGCACCATTATCGATGTCAATCGCGCTGGCGTCAGTCTCCTGGGGATCTGTCGCGACCGATTACGCGGAACAAATTTCGGACGATTGCTTGTTCAGAATGATCAACTCGCTTTGACAGAAATTCTTGCAAAGATATTTTCCGCAAGGGTCAAAATATCAACTGATCTGACAGTCTTAATGGATGACCATCGATCTACGTTGTTCGTTCGTTTCGAAGGATCGGTCTCACAAGACGGCACACAATGCTTCGTCGTACTTGTCGATTTGACTGAGCGAAAACGGAATGAAGAACAATTGCTCTTAAGTGATTGCATGTTGAAGTCGGTGGAGAAAGACTTGTTGCGTCAGCAGAAGATTCTGGAACGGATTGCCGAAGCGGCACCTTTGAACGAAGTTTTGCATGATCTCGTGGTAATCATCGAAGCTGAACTTCCCAGCGTAAGCTGCTCTTTCCTGTTGCTCGACGCCGATGGCGTTCATTTGCATGTTGGATCAGGTGGCAAACTTCCCAAATCCTACAATGAAGCGATTGAAGGAATTTCAATCGGTCCAAAGGTTGGATCATGTGGTACGGCCGTATTTCGCGGTGAAAGCGTTTTCGTGTCGGATATTGCCTCCGATCCGCTATGGGTCGATTTCCGCGACCTGGCGTTGTCAAATGGCCTGCGCGCGTGCTGGTCGGTCCCCATTCGTTCACGAAAGAGCAGAGCAAATAAGATTTTGGGGACGTTTGCAGTGTACTCAAGTGAGGTTGGCCTACCGGACGAGCGACTCAACACATTGATTTCCCGAATCGAATATCTCGCTTGTATCGCGATTGAAAACAATCAGACAACACGGAACCTGCATGACAGTGAGGCTCGATTTCGAAGATTTGTCGAGAACACTCCTGATGCTTTTTTTCTGCATCAATTGGATGGAACCATCATTGATGTCAACGATCGGGCGTGTACGCAGTTGGGTTACTCCAGAGACGAATTGATCGGTTTGACTCCGTACGCGTTCGATTTCGAATTGAAACCGGAAAAAATGGAATCCCTGCTCACGATGTTGAATCAGGGTCAATGCCCGATCTTTGAGGCTCAGCACCGCTGCAAGAACGGAACGGTGATTCCGGTTGAGGTTCATTTGAGTCCCGTTGAATCGGCGGGCGAATTGCAGGTTCTGAGCACCGTACGCGACGTGTCTGCTCGAAAGCACATCGAGGAGGAACTCCGTGCCAAACACGAGTTGCTTGAAGAAACACAGGAAATAGCACACCTTGGTTCGTTCGAATGGAACTTCCACACAAATCATCTCACATGGTCGGACGAACTCTATCGAATCTACGGTTATTCCCCACAAGAAATTGAAATGTCGATGGAGACGTTTCTCAGTCATATTCATCCCGACGACCTGTCATTCGTTCAGGCAGAGATTCATCAAGCATGTCTCAATGGGTCTGCCTACTCGATGGAAGAGCGAATCCTCTGGCGAGATGGTTCGATTCGCACGTTGGACAGTCGTGGTCGAGTCATTTGCGATGACTCTGGCCAACCGGCCCGGATTATTGGCGCCTGCATTGACATCACCGAGCGAAAAAGAGCCGAAGCTGAGCGAAAGCGTCTGGAAAACCAATTCCTGCAATCGCAAAAAATGGACGCTGTTGGGAAGCTTGCCGGTGGTGTCGCTCATGACTTCAACAATCTTCTGACCATCATCATAGGATATGGCAACTTGATCCTTACGGAATTGCCCTCCGTTGCGCCTCACAGAGAGGCCGTTGAGGCGATCCTTGATGCGAGTGAGCGAGCCGCGCGCCTGACACAGCAGCTTTTGGCCTTTAGCCGCAACGTTGTTGTCGAGATGAAAACCATTGATCTGAACTTGTTTGTTGAAAAGATGGCACAAATGCTGCGCCGGCTGATCGAAGAGGATATTTCGTTGACGCTGACGCTCGCCCCGAAAGTGTCACCGATCAAGGCGCCGCCAGGACAACTTGAACAATTAATCATGAACCTGGTTGTGAATGCCAGAGATGCGATGTCCTCAGGCGGGCAGTTGTGCATTCAGACCCGTAACTTCACACTCAAAAATGCCGACCTGACAACTTACCCGGACCTGACACCGGGCGAGTATGTTGAACTCGTAATCGCTGATACTGGAGTTGGGATCGAAGACCAAGTCACAAATAAGATTTTCGAGCCGTTCTTTACGACAAAGGAAGTCGGTAAGGGAACCGGACTCGGACTGTCTGTCGTCCATGGTGTTGTCAAACAATGCGGTGGCGGTATTTCAGTAGAAAGCAAACTTGGAATCGGTACGACGTTTCGGATTTTATTCCCAGCAGAGTCGGAAGCGGCGTCGAATTCTGAACCGAATACTGCCCCTCGTTCGTTCAAAGGGCACGAAACGATCTTAGTCGTTGAGGATGAGATTGCCGTTGGCAAGATCGTCAAGAGGGGCCTTGAAGCGAACGGATATCAAGTCCTGCAAGCCAACGGAGGCCACGAGGCGATTCAGCTTGCTGCCAATTTTCCGGGGACGATTGATCTATTGCTCACCGACGTGGTCATGCCAGAAATGAGTGGACAGAAAGTTGCTGATGCAATTAAGTTGCAGCGACCTGGAATCCGTGTAATTTACATGAGCGGCTACGCAAACGAAGTCGTGTTCCGTCGTGGAGTCACCGACACCGCTGACGAGTTTCTGCAAAAGCCATTCACCACCGTTGGATTGACTAAGAAAGTCCGTTCCGTCCTTGATGCAATCGCGCGATGAACAATTTAACGATCGCATGGCCGGGTAGATGTCCTGGAACAAAAACCTGTGCCAAATCGAATGGAACGAGATGAAATACCTCATTGTTGAAGTCAATTGCGTCATTTTCTTGAAACGGTTTCTCCTGCTCCACTGGGCGGTTTGGATGAGCGTTGTTTTCCTCAGCAACTTGGCGGACGCTGGAAAAGCTGCCGGAATACTTGGCGAATCGTGGAGCTTTGCATCTGGTAATCTGAAATTCATCAAAGAGACATTCGCACGCTACGGCACTTCCAGTGTTTTAAACGCCCTGATGTTTGCAGGTGTGATCATTTGGGAAGGGTTAGCTTCTGTATTGTTCTGGCGAGCGGCTTGGGCCTTTCGAGGTGAGAAATCGGGTCGCAAAGAACTCTATCTTGCCTTCACGACCTCACTATTGCAGTGGGGGGCTTTCCTGATTGCTGATGAGATTTGTATCGCTTACGTATTGGAAGGCTCACATCTTCGGATATTGAGTGCCCAATTGTTGACGCTGTTGGTAATCGAACTGTTGACGGAAGTGTGAAGGAAAGCAAAAACCTTCATGATTTGACTACTATCTACAACTGCGAATAAAAGTTGCGTCATCGCCTTCGCTTGTCGAGGCTGACAGTGAAATCGTCGTAGGCTGGAGTGAGAACTCTGATGAGTACCGCTGCACTACATTATGACAAATTCAAGCAGCAAGTGGCTGAGGAGGGCAAGGTGTTTACCTTCACGTGTGAAGGCGAATACCTGGTCTTCCCTGTTCGTGGAAAAGAAGTGATTCCTTTCTGGTCGAGCCGTCGCCGAACGGTGATGGTCCAGAAGTCGCATCAGCAATACCAACGATACGAGATTACCGAAATGGGTCTCGACGAGTTTATCCAGTGGTTTCCAAAACTTGCAAAAGAACGAATTTATATTGGCACAAATTGGAATGGAAAACGCCTCGAAGGGTACGATGTTTCAACTCAACAATTGCAAGCGGGCATCGAATATTGGA
>CAIVEI010000205.1 GCA_903904835.1 uncultured Schlesneria sp.
AAACGTTAGCCCGACGCGCAAGCGAGGGATCTTCTCTTGGTTTTGGCCCGGAATAAGATCCCTCGCTCGCGCGTCGGGCTAGCGAATAATCCAAGCCAGCCTCACACAACCGCGCACACGGGCCGGGACTGACGCATTTTCATGACGAAAATCGGCGAGCCCAGTTGAACAAATAACGTCAGATCGATCGATTGCTCATGAAAATGGGTCTTTCCCCTTGCATCGCCCGTGATTGACGATGTTGTCAATTGTGTTTTAACGCATCAACCGCGACTTGCTGCACGTCGCGACGTAATTCCGATGCGTCGGCGTTCGGCATTCCCGTTCGCTGAATTAAGAGAATGACGAAAACGTCGTTCACCGGGTCGATCCACCCTTGGGTTCCAAACGCGCCTCCGTGGCCGAATGAACCGGCCGACAACATCTGATGAACCCCTTCGGGCTTTCGCGTGACTTGCCATCCGAAGCCCATCGAAACACCCGGCGTAAATCCCCCTGCAAGATCGCCGATCTGGAGTTTTGTCATTTCATCAACACTTTTTTCCGACAGCAATCTCAGTTCGCCAACAGCACCTCGCGTTAACATCAGTCGGTAAAGGTGCCCTAAGTCGTGGGCGGTGGAAAAGAGTCCTCCGGCAGGAATGGGGTGTCGGGCATTTTTCGTCGGGCCAATTAACTGGAAACCGGTCGGTATCAGCTTCCCCTCTTTGTTGTCATAAAGTGCCGCCAGGCGTTGCAGTTGTTCGTCGTTGGGATAGAACGTTGTGTCAAACATTCCTAGTGGAAAGAACAATCGCTTTTCGAGGAACTGTTCAAAGGGCATTCCTGAAACGACTTCGACAATTCGGCCCAGTGTATCGATACCGGCATTGCAGTAGGCCCATTTCGTTCCCGGCTCAAACTCCAGTGGCCGTTGTGAACTGATCGCGACCGCTTCACCGAGCGTCAATTGTCTGCGAAAATAAAGGTCCGAGATCCCCGGTGGAAATCCCCCGGGAAGCCCCGACGTATGCGTCAGCAAGTCCCGAATCAAGATCGTGCGCGCCGGTTTCTTGAGTACGACTTTTTCCCCTTCTTTCGATTCAATCAGCAGTTGGCCTTTGAATTCGAGCAAATGCTTTTCGACAGGATCATCAACCGAAAGCCGACCCTCATCAACGAGCATCATAATGGCAATCGCCGTAATGGGCTTGGTCATCGACGCGATACGAAAGACCGCGTCGGTCGGCATCGCGAGTTTCTGTTCGCGATTGAGGCTGCCAACCGCTTCTGAGAGAACGATTCCTTCTCGGGAACCGATCGCGGCGACGACTCCTGCGACAGTATGATTGTCAACGTATTTTTGTAGAGCGGGCCGGAGTAGATCGAGTTTTTCATGGTCGAACTCGGCTGCCCACGATGTGGAGTGAACCCAGCTTGTCACAATCAACAGCAATAAAATGGTAATGCATTTTGGCAGACGAGAAATCGACATGGTGATGCCTTCTTGAGATGGTCAGCGAAATCAAACTCGGATGTACCAGCGGCGTCGTTCCAGCAAACGGCAGAATACATAAACAAAGAGTGCGAAGCACCCGAAGCCGGTCATCGCCCACGCGACAGAACTCGTTTTTCCAGGAAAAAAGGGTGATATGATCCACCCGGCGATGTCGTGTAACAGGTATGCCGCCAGCGAGTTTGTCCCAAGCGTGCGGAACAGTCCCAGGTTCAAGCCCATACCATCGCAGATCCAAAGACATAAAGCGTAAATGACCAGCGAAACCCCTGCGGCAAACGTCGGGTACGAAAGATTCGCCGTTCGCTGGCTCATCATCCAGTAATTCCACTTGCGATGGTTGGAATCCGGAGGTGGGACAAACGGCGGTTCAACGATTGTCCCATCCCACGATCGCAATCGATCGAGCGATGGGATCACGGGATCGATCGCAAGTTTTTCATTGACGGGATCTTTGACCACATTGGTAGCATCTGCATTCACGTTGTAGAGTACGGTTCCCATGGACATCAGCCAGCCAATCAGCATGAAAACGATGCCACTCAAGGCAATTCTCAACGTGGCCTTAACACCAGACTGCTTCACCGCATCGCAAGCCAGGGTTCCGCAAAGCGCAGGGATGGACCAGGAAAGGAACCCCAGCGGGCCTCCATCAATGCCGCTCGGATCGGCGTGCACCCAGGCAAAATTGAACCACCACGAAATCCCGCAGTGCA
This sequence comes from uncultured Schlesneria sp., assembly GCA_903904835.1. Taxonomy (GTDB): domain Bacteria; phylum Planctomycetota; class Planctomycetia; order Planctomycetales; family Planctomycetaceae; genus Schlesneria. The sequence continues at coordinate 2,212 of CAIVEI010000205.1, forward strand.
AGATCCCTGATACGATGGCATAGACAAGACGGACTCGCCAGGATGCGGTCACGACAGGGAGAATCCAAAGCGACGTCGCAGCGATGTGTAAAAGAGTCTGGAAATACTCACGCTTGAATAAAACCCCGATGACTTGGAGCGCAGGCTTTTTTTGAAAATTGGCGACGATGCTCGAAAAGTCACAAATCGTGTACCAGACGATCGCAATCAGAGCCAAACCCAGGATTCGTCTGATTGCGCGACCCCAAGGCATCTTGCCACCCGATTCAAGCCGTTTTCCGAGGCTAAGCCGCATGGCGAACCCCGCCGCAAACAGGAACTGAGGCATGATCGTATCGGCATAGCTGCAATAGTCGTTCGTATGCCTCAGGATGCGAGGGCAGATCGCATACGAGCCGAGAAAATTCACCAGCAGCATCCCGAACATGGTGTAGCCCCGAAACTGATCCAGGGAGGTCAGACGGACCGTCGATGTGGCAGGCGAATTCATCGTGTGAGTTACCGAGTCAAAGGAAGAAGCTTCATGCGGCGATGATTGTAAAGATCATGCATTCCAATGTCGCGGCTGTTCATGCGAGGGAAAATGATTGGAAAAACACGCCTGTTGATTTTGCGCTTTGCTTCTGCTTATGCGTTCGGTTTCAATGCCTGCAGACGACGCGATCGTTCAGTGAACAGATGCGTTTTCAGAGAATTCCCAAAGCGGACTTCAGGCATTCGTCGAGTTTTAAAATCAATGCGACCGGTAAAGCGCTGACCTTATGAATGTCCGATTGGGGATCGGTTTGAAGTCGGTCGGCACGAACAACCGAATTCGTTAACAGCCCTGTTGCTTTCACGTCAGCGGTTGAAACATCGATAAACAATCGATGTGGCTGATGCGCGTTTGACAGGTTTGATGTCAGTGCGACGATAGTAGTCTCGCGAAGTGTCTTGTTCAAAAGATCGTTCTGAACGACGACTGCCGGACGTATTTTTGAACCCGCTGCTCCAACGAATGGAACAGATAATAAGACGACATAACACCGCTTCATTGTGGTTGCGGCTCACCATAGGTGTCGTAGGCTTCCATTCCAGGCTCGTCCCAGCCGTTTTCGGTCGCAGAACGGGATAACGCCTGCCGAATTTCCTCATGCGTCCAGTCTTCACCCAGTAAACTGCTTAATCGATTGAATACGTCAGTGCGAACGAGGACGCAGTCGACACCATCCACGGTGATCGGCAATTTCCCTTTCGCCAGGATGACTGAGCGTTGTTCATTGGTCAATGTCATTGTGGTCCGCTAGATTGCATTGTCTCGACCAAACGTCAATTCGGCAAGCAATTTTGCGGAGAAGAAATGGGAGCATTCTCTACTAAGTAGAATGTCACCTTTTCTGGCCCAGGCCCAACGGGGCCGGTAATTCCAATTGCCAGGGTCGTAGGTCCTACGGAGGCCCTGGTGATTGGTCATCAGTAGAAAAAAGAGGCCCGAAAGGCCGGGCGTTCGTTTGCTTTCGGTCACCGACGCGGTTCGATAGTCGTGCATCGAGCATCGTGTGTCGGGGGAATCTGTCGGCCCTTCAGGCCTTTTGACTTAATAAAACGATTGTACCAGGGCCTCCGGAAGACCTACGACCCTGGCTATTTGAACTGCTGACCCGTTGGATCGCAAGACCGCCAATTCGCGCCGTTGCTCGCTGAACTGATTTGGGGCTTGTCGAGAGTCCATTCCTGATGCCATTCATCTGTTCGACGTGCTCTGACATTACCCGGTTTTGATCGCCACTGAGATCTGCAATAATGTGATTCGTCCAAGTTTTACCGTTCAATCCAATTGACGTATGGTGATCAGTTTTGAAAAAGCGAAAACTCACGAAGGAAGAAAAACGCCTGAAGAAAGAACGCAATGCCGCGTTCATGATCATTTTCATAAACGGTCGACAGAGACGCGTGCGGCGACCTCAGCAGATTGACGGCATGTCGGTCGATGAATTCATCGCTCGAAACGCGTATCCAATCTGGCTGCATCAGAACGAGATGTGGGAACTGATACCCGACGATTCCAATGCGCAAGCCGCTGAGGATATCCCGAGTCTTGGGCTGTCACAGGAATCGAATCTGCCGGTTTCGGATTAACTTCCTGATACTGCGAAAGTGCAGTTTTCCCATGCTAGCTTGACGCATCCCGAACGCTTCATTTTCTCGTGGGAACCGCTGGGGGTGGAACGACGAACGTGAAATGACGGGGAACTTGCAAAAGTAGCGTCATGTTCACCGATTGAATCTCATCGCAGGGCTTTTTGGCCATCCAGAGTAGAAGCCCCTCGAAGTTCATGACTTCTCCCTCGACCGCCTGTCCGTCGTCATCCTTCACGATGATTAATGGAAATCGATCACCCGAATCCGTTAAGGAGATTACAAAGTGCGGTCTGGGAGCTGTGAATTTGAGGCTGACCGTCATCGGATACGGGGTTCGCGTTCCTCCAGGATCTAAGGGAAACGAACTCAGTACCTTTCCAAACTGGTCTGGGACCCCCGTTAATTGAAATGTCCCTTGCAGTCCATTGATAGACCAATCGGCGAAATTATTAACACCATTGAGCGGAAAGGCGGCTTCGCCCGACCCCTCATATTCAAATGAGCCGGCCCGCCCTGCACCCAGGAATTTCACCGTGGAGCTTCCTACTTTGACCTGATCCGCTCCGTTGGGATCGCTGGGGAGACCGCTTTCGAATGAGACCCCTTCAATGGTGACACGGTCAGATTCACCAACCTCATCAGGATTCTTACAGATCAATGGCAAAAAGACTTTCCAGGCCTCGTCATAGGGTGAAACTGTGCAATGATGAAACCGAGCACGAGTTCCAAGTACCGATTCGATCGTCCCGTTCGTCGGGTTTGTCGGTTTCCAGGCATAGTCGAGCAATGGAGCCCCTTCTGTGAAAGGCTGCCAACTTGTCGTCTCAGTTCCATCTACCGTCACGGTGAAATCGGGTGTCACCTTAATCACATCATCGACGACAGGTTTTGTCGCATCCCGTTCCGCCCATTCTGAGTGAAGTCCGTTCAATGTGACCGTCATGTTCCCAACCTTCTCAGTGGCCGGAAACGTCTGGATATTCCAGGACTGAATCAGTGATGAAGGGACTTCGTATTTTAGACGCGATCCGCCCAGTCGATTCCCTTCGGCGTTTAGCAAATCGAACCGCAGAAAAGGGGATGGCGACGGCAATATCGAGGAACTCCATTCTGGCGTCACCGGCTGACCTGGCCCAGTTGGCGCGGAGGGAGGAGTGTTGCGCGACCAATTGGTTGAGATGGCGGTCCGCCACCCGTTCTGGTCGGTCAATACATACCAATGCGGCATGGAATCTGAGTCTTTTTGTTTCCAGTCGAACGTATGCCAAAGCCCAAGCGTTGGCTCTCCGGTTCCGAACGTCCCTGTTGGGTTCATCGCGTAGATTTGGCGACCAATCCGGCTAAGCCAACCGTTGGCCCAGTTTTCTACCGACGTCAAGGGCTTAGGGGTTCCCCAATAACGATGGTCAGTTCCATACGTCAGCTTGTGAACCGTAAACCTTTGACCGTTCGGAAGTCGTAATACGGCCAGCGACCGCTCGCGAAACACGATCCAAAGCGCCAGCCAGAGAAATCCAAAAATCGCGACGACAAAAATCCATCGCTTTCGCAATCGGCGGCGTGGGAACGGATGAACCTGTGCTTCGTGGGACTTTTCGTTGTTCATTAGCACTCCATTGCAGGAACACCCACTATTCCACCGGCAGGGAAAAAACGGGGGACATTCTACTTTTCAGCGAATGTCCCCTCTGATTTGGTGGTCGAAGTCAAAGTAGTGAGTAAAAAGTAGACCACGGCAGACAAAATGACCAGCATGTCAAACGTTTTTTCCCTCTACTCTATTCTTACTCTCCTCTGCTTTCTAAACGGGAACCATATGAGTGACAGGACGAAAAGACACGACAGCGGTCATGCGGAATGACCTCGAGTTGACGTCGGCTTGCGTGTATATTCATTGTATATACAACCGGCGTTAAGGGGGATAAGTCCAATATTTTAGGATTGACGCATGACGTGCCGTCGCGGAAAACGACGAGCGAATAAAAGCTGCCATATGGGTTTGTTGATTTTACTAAGAATCGACGTTTGCGCGTACCTTGAGCGGTTCCGCCGCGAGCACGGAAAAAGTTGGGGCTAAAAGCCCTGTGACGAAAACAGCGAGAGTGTCATCTCTGTCGTATT
>CAIVEI010000206.1 GCA_903904835.1 uncultured Schlesneria sp.
GGGGGCTGACGCACCCCGGCTCGCCTGGGTTTGGTTTGCCTGGGTTTTGCTCGCTTCGTTCAACGCGGGAACGATGATCCAATTCTTAACCCATCGTGCGACGCGGATCAACCGGCTGTGCCGGTTCGTCTCTTCGCGTTCAAAAATATTTCATTCGCATTGTCATTCATATCAACCGACCGGTTTCCCTCGTCCAAATCAACAGCGGGTTACTTTGTTGACGTACATAATTGACCGCCGCTTCAACGGCGTTTTCATCGGGCAACTTTCGATTTGAACCACCGTCCGACCACCACGTGTCGCTAGCCGGTTTCGTATACGCTCGATTCAAGCATCGAGATCCGTAGGCTTTCAGATCGCCCCGAATCTTTTCGGGATCAGGATCGTCGGGAACTCCGATGACGATATGAAAATGTGTTCGCATGATCGCAACCGCGATCAACAACCACTGGCGAATCCGCGTTGTTTCTTCGAATTGCTTGAAGAGGACTTCCGCATGATTGGCTTGAAAAACAATCGGCGGACACTTCAGTCCGTGCACGATGGCAGACTCCAACTTGGGATTCGGCAGAGCGGCTGGCGTAAACGGTTGATTGTGGTTGACCAGCTTCTCATTCTCATCAAGTGCGGACCCAACGAAACCTCGGTGATCGCCAGGGAGCCACGTGCCGTAAGTGGTACACGTGATAAGCCAGTACCGGTCAACGGCAATCATGTTCACAGGCAACGTCATAAAAGTCGTCTGAAAGAGAGAGGACTTCGTACACTGAAACGGGAGTACTTTGCAGCGTAAGGGTCTGGGGACAAGCCACATTTGTAACACCACCAAATCAACTCGCCAACTCAACGCAACGCACGAACGCAACGAGGCGCACGAACACAACGAGGCGAGCCGGGGTGCGTCAGCCCCCGGACTCTTTTTTCGACGATTTCGGAATGCCGGTCATTTTTGCGTAAATCCATTCCCGCGTTTGCGTGGTGAATTTCGTCCTCGAACGTTGCGGACGAAGAGTCCGGGGGCTAACGCACCCCGGCTCGCCTGGATTTATGTGGGGCTGGACTTCAATTACTGCGAGTCAATCACTCAAACGGACGCTGACGCGTTCGATTCGAATGGTCATTGATCGACCTGATCAATGACCATTCCCATTCGACGTGCTGTTTGTTCGTTCGATTCGCAGTCTTTTGACGACGCGTGCGTCAGCGTTCAAAACCGTGAACAACAGTTTGTGCCAGGCAAAAGATTCGCCCGACGAAGGCATACTTCCCTTTTGAGAAAACACAAATCCTCCGACCGTGTCGAATTCACCATCTTCAGGAAGCTCGAAATCGAATCGGCGGTTGAGTTCATCCAGCCGCACACGAGCTGAAACTTCGACGGTTGTGGGGCTCAGTTCGCGAATATCATCACTGGCTTGCTCGTCATCGTACTCGTCCGAAATCTCTCCGACGATTTCTTCCAGAATGTCTTCCATCGTGACCAATCCGGCGACTCCACCGTATTCGTCATGAACGATCGCAATGTGGATTTTCTGCCGCTTCATGAGTTCCAACAGCGACGGAATGGCGGTGGTCATTGGGACAAATACAGGTTCACGAATGATATCGCGCAGGACGGGGATCGTGTGACCGGTCCGCGTGGGAGCCAGTGCTTTCAGCAAGTCCTTTGCGTAAAGAATTCCCAGGACATCGTCGGTGGAATCGCCGATGACCGGCATTCGACTATGTCCCGATTCGATCAGTTGCTGTCGTGCCTCTTCCAATGTCAGGTCGGCACTGACGCAGTCCATTTCCGTACGCGGAGTTAAGATGGCACCAACATCTTCGTCTTGCAATTGCATCACTCGCTGAATCATCGCTGTCGAACCCGATTCGAGAACCCCTTCGCGTTCCCCTTCTTCCACGACAGATCGAATTTCTTCTTCGATCTTCGATGTGTCGTCTGTTTCCAGTTCTGTTCGGCCGGTGATTCGATGCGCGTAACGGTCCAGTTGTAATGCGATCCACAACAGTGGTGTCAGTATGGTCTGCAAAAATTCGATGCCAGGCCAACAAGTACACAAGAACCTTTCCGATGCCACGCGAGCAATCGTCCATGGCAGCAAGTCGGCCGCGATGAACGCCAGCGCAGCGAAAAACGCGTAATTCAAAATGAACTGCAACTGCTGGTTGAACGGCGATGTTTGATTGGGCCAACCGATCCAGCAGCACAACACTGCGGCCAGACCGAGGGTCGACATCGTCAACAAAAATTCCAGGGCAAGCAAAGCTTCGCCCTGTTTCTTTAAGATCTCGCCAAAGCGGTTCGCAACGCCTCGTTTTTCGCACAGTTCTTCCAGGCGGCTGTAGGAAAACTCACGAAGTGCATCACAACCGAGGGCGCTCCAACAGGCGGTCGCCATCAGCACGAACACCATTACCTGCAGCATGTCCACGTCACATTTCCAATCCAGTCGGACACAAACCCCAGATGCCGAGCAATTCTCGCTCTCTTGTTCGCATCAGAGGCCGCGTCTCATCTGTCAAATCATCGTATCCGCATAGGTGAAGTAAACCATGTACCACATAGAGTAGCAATTCTGCGCGCGGACTCCATCCATGCGCATTCGCTTCGCGTGTCGCGGTCTCAAAACTTACGATTAATTCCCCGTTAAGAAAATCACATAAGTCAGCAGCGTCCTCTGGAGCATCTAATTCATTCAGGTTGCTGGCGGATTGCAAATCAATGTCGATTCTTGAATTCGCATCCATCGGGTCATTCAAAAGAAAACTGATCACGTCAGTAGGATAATCGTGTCCAAGGAATTCACGATTGACTCGATGGATTTCCGAGTCGCTCACGATGGCAACACTGATCTTTGCAGTGCGGATCTGCTCTTCCTGTAATACTCGACGAATCGCACCGTCAATAAACACATGATCGACATCAGGTGTCGACAGTTGTGCGGTAATCTCAATTGAGTAATTAGACATCTGACATCAAGGGACCGATTGAGAGGGGTCCCGATTAACCAACGGTAACGTTACGGTAAAAAGTTATCGGCCGCATTATAGCGTGGCAAGCCGCTGTAGAGGAGGCTTCCAGCCTGGTCTGAAGAAACGACCAAACTGGCGTAGATTAATACAGTTGCGCCAGATAAACCGAATCGCGGTCGAGAGTCGGGGTGCCACGGTTTTGGAGTCTTCGACAAGGCCGTGACTTCATTTTTCGATAATGTATCCGAAGAGCACGGCCTTACCGAAGACGGTAAAACCGTGGCACACTTTTCACAGAATTACGCGGCGATGCGGGTTTCGGCTTCGATTTCGTCTTCGCCGTTGTTGAGGTCTTCGTCTTCGTTGGCCATATCGGTTTTGTCGTCATGACCATAGCCATAGCCGTAGCCATAGCCGTACCCGTATTCGGTACCGCTATTGTTGGCGATATGATTCGCGACAATACCGATGACCTGGACCCCCGACGCACGGAATGATTCAACCGCTCGCAGTACCAGTTTTCGCCGGTTCTTGTCTGGTCTGATCACCACGATCGCCCCGTCGACCAGGCGCCCGATGATTGCCGGGTCTGTTACGGCCAGTACGGGTGGCGCGTCAACAAGAATCTGCTCGTAGTGAGATTCGGCCCAGGCGATAATGTCGTTGAATCGTTCGCTAGCCAGTAACTCTGATGGGTTTGAAGGCCGCGGCCCCGACGGCATGACGTCAAGATTTTCAATTCCAAGATTGAAAATGTTTTCCAGGCAACTTTCGGCAACGGGCTTCGTATCACGCAGGATCTGGGAAAGGCCGAGTGGGCCTTTCAAATCGAGCAGTTGAGTCATGCCGGGACGTCGAAGGTCTGCGTCGATGAGCAAGGTCTTTTTCTTGGCCTGGGCAAATGCCACCGCCAGGTTCGCAAGTGTCGTGGTTTTACCGTCACCAGGCTCGGTACTGGTGACAACGATCCGCTGACTATCAGAACTCGAAAACGTAATTGAGCTGCGTAGCGTGCGGAAGGATTCCGATTCCAGGCTGTCCGGTTTTGCAAACGTAACAACCGCGTCAAGACCCACGCCGTGAAGAGGTTCCATTTCACGAATCATGGCCAGCATCGGCAATCCGAGCTGCGATTGAAGTTCATCCGGCGAACGGAAGCGATCGTCAAGAACATCCGTGACATAAATCATTCCCAGGCCGAAAATCCCGCCAAGTAGCGTGCAGAGAAAAACGGTTGTTGAGATTTTGGGAGCGACGGCACCGGGCATGACCTTGGCCGGTGTGGTGACGCTGATCTTCAGCCCGGAGTCAAACCCGATGTCGATCTTCTTCATTTGCTCAAGAACCAGATCGTAGTACAACCGCAGACGCTTCAAATCCATTTCGACAATTTCGATTTGTGCCATCTGGCCGTTCAAGCTGAGTGCCTGTCTCTTGATTGTTTCAAAGTCGTCACGGATCGCTGCTTCATGAGCGCTCGCCTGATAAAGTCGCTGCTTGACCATCTCGAGCAACTTTGGGGCGAGCGCCCGTTCACGAACTTCTTTCGAGGTCGAAGAAACCGACTGAGCCCGTCCTGCGAGCCAATTTTCCGTTTTCTTAATGCGTTGTTCGAGTTGCCGGATCTGCGGGTGATTGGGGCCATATGTCTGCAATTTGCTCTGCAGTTCGGCCTGATCCATTAAGAGCTCGTCTTCCCGTTTGGCGATAGTGTAAGCATCGTTGGCACCAACACCCAGTTCCGCCATCAGGAATTCACGTGATATATCACCTGCCGCCTGCTGAAGGTACGGCTGAATATCAGTTCCCGTTGCGAGTGCATGTTCGACCGACATGAGTAACGCTCGCGATTCGAGCGTTTTCTTTTGAGCCTCAACCAACGCGTCATTCAGCTTAACGGTTTGTTCAATGATGACGTGCGTATTCTTGTCGTTTCCTTGAAGCAGGATTCCCGTGTCCCGTTTCAGATTGAGAAGTTCCGTTTCTTTTTCTCGTAAAGCGATCTCGTTTTGTGCTTTCTCACGGTTTAAAAGCACCAGGCTTTCTTTCGAGTTTCCCTTGTGAATCTCACGCATATATTCGAGGTAAGATTCGACGATCGCGTCAACAACAAATTTCGCGGTCTTGGGATTTTTCGAGACGTAGCGAACCGCAAGCAAATTGGTTAATCGCGTTGATGAGACCGACAGATTCTTCTTCAATTCGGCAGACCACCGCGATTTCGCAACACCCTTCAAATCGATGCGATGCAGTGTCGGAAGACGCTTGATGGCCCCTTCAAGCACGCGATCACTGGTTAAAACCCTCTGGTACGTCGGCATGATGTCCTGAATCGCTCGTTGATTCGGCTGATTATTTTCATTCAGGACGTTCCCTTCCGTCTTGAGCACCATGATTTCCGACGAAGATTCGTATTTGCGCGTGGCCGTTGAGTACCAGGCAGCGCCAATGATCCCACCGACAATCGTGCAAATGATCAGAGTTGGCAGCTTGCGACGAACGACCTGGAGAAAACGAACCGATTCGTTGAGCAAGTTCGGTCCGCTGGCCGACATGTCTGGCAAACCGGTCAGGCGTTCGTTTGTATTCATTCGGCAAGACCAATTAGAGGAGGCAAGTGACCTGGGCCGATGCCCGCGGACCAATTCGCTATTGCTGATTGTCGCACGCTCAAGCCACCCTGCCTCATCGCTTCTGGCCCAACGATTGACTAAGAAACCACTAGAATATTGGTGTACCAACCAGAGGTATCGAACCACCCAGATTCATACCAACGCGTTTGAACAAATCGAGCATGAAGGTCAGCGGTGTCTGTTCGACGCTGACGACATCTCCCGGCTCAAGCCGAATATTGGCTTCGGCTTTTTGCTTGGCGTTGGCAAGACTGAGCTGAATGATGTATGTCTTGACGCGATCAGGCTTCTTGACATCAATCTGTTCAACTTCTGTTCCAGGCTTGCGGCGAATGACGAAAACCTTATTCGCTGCTAATGAACTGACACCACCAGCCAGCGCGATCGCATCGAGCAGTCGAAGTTCTTCAGCGATCGGGAACTCATACCGTCCAGACTTATTAACCAATCCTAAAACGTGCAGAGGTTCAGGATCTCGCTTTTCGACGTAGACCACTGCACCATCTTCCAGTTCGTACCCGCCAGTCCCGTTTTTTGTGGCCGAAACCAGATCAACTTTGATCGTATCCGATGACGATCCTGCCAATTCGACACTATGCCCGACTTGATCGACCCCTTCTCGATTTTTTCCAGCGACTTTGCTGGAACCTGAGCCGGAATTGATCGCAGAATTCGCGCCTGGATTACGGATGACGACCTGAGTTCCCGCAGCATCGGCGAGCCCTTCGGCACTGCTGAGTGCGGATAGAAGATCGCTTTGGCCTCGTGGCAAGTTATAAACAGACGGCTTTTTCACCGCCCCGGCCACCATAATCCGGTTCGTACGCTGGGACTTCATCGTCATCGTGACGTTAGGATTGCGGTAAAGTCCACGCTCAACACATTCGTAAACAATCGCGGCTTCAGCGGCTTCCATTTTCAAGCCAGCCAGTGGCACACGGCCGATTTGAGGGATATTCGCAGTCCCGTCTTCTTCAATTCGAACAGGAAGTTTGACAGTGTCTTTTTCGCTAAGACCAGCGGCGATCGTTACTTCAACAACGTCACCTCGATCCAGCACGTCCGATTTTCGCGAAGCGCTAGCCAATCGAGTCAGGTCGATGGTCTGAGGATTCTCTCGAACTCCAGCCACATATTGAGAAGGAAGCGATTGGAAAGTGTATTTTTCACCCTTAATTGTGGCACAGCCCAGGCTCGATAGAGCCAACAAAAAACCACAGAAGATTCGGAACGACACGGCAATACGCCGATGCCCTGACGGTAACGGTTTTGCCGCAGCGCGCGGTTCCGAAACTCTCTTCAACATCGATTCTGGCGTCATCGCAAATGAAAGCGATTCGACCGAAAGATGTGGAAGAGGCCATACTGACTCAGGCCGTGTTGCCGAGGGAGTCACTTTTTCTGGGCATCCAAAAGGGGAGTGTTGATAAAGCGAGAAGTCGCCGACATTTGAATTCGATTTGCCGAAGCGCGCGGAATCTATGAGAACCTTCGGAAAGCGTCAAGACGAGTCACGTCGGTCCGGAAAACTGAAGCTGAAATCAGGTTTCGGGCAAAGAATTCAGTGAGAAAGTCGATTGCGACTGAATCATCCGCCACAAAAGCCGCCCGAAGCCTAAGTCGACGAGGCGAGCCGGGGTGCGTTAGCCCCCGGACCGGCACAGCCGGCTGCCTCGCGTCGGACGACGGGTTCAGAATAGGGTTATCGTTTCGCGCGTCGAACCAGGCGAGCCGGGGTGCGTCAACCCCCGGACTCTTTATTCGGCGAATACGGACAGCCGGTGATTTTGCGTAATCCACCCCCGCATTTGCGTGGTTAATTCCGTCCTCGAACGCTCGGATGAGGAATCCGGGGGCTAACGCACCCCGGCTCGCCTGGTTAACTCGAGATTAATAGTCCGATTCTGAACCCATTTCGAAGGAGCAATAACAAGACCGTCGCTTGTGCTTTGGACCAATCAACCCTGACTAACGATTCAGGTACGCCGGGTCACGAACATTTCGTTCTGCCACAGGACGCGAGATTTTTGAAGAATCGAAAAGTTGACGAACGGTCTCGTCAAAGCTGAGCATCCCGTCTTCACGGCCTGTCATCAGGTAGTTGTCGATGGATTCAAACTTACCATTTCGAATCGCGCTGGCGATCGGAAACGTATTCCACATCACCTCCAGCGCCAGATGGCATTTGTGACCGGGCTGAATATCCGGCAAAAGGCGCTGCGCGACGATGGCTCGCAGGCAAAGCGCCAGTTGCGAGCGAATGTCCCGTTGAGCCTCGTTCGGAAAAAGGTCCGTGTACCTCGTAATGGCTCCCTTGGCATCACGCGAATGCAGCGTTGTAAAGACAAGGTGTCCGGTTTCCGCCGCACTGAGAGCGATCTGAGCCGTCGCATGGTCTCGAATCTCGCCCACAAGAATCACGTCGGGATCTTGTCGTAGCCCGTTTCTCAAGCCTTCCGCGAACGAAGGAACGTCGATCCCGACCTCGCGCTGTGAGACGACTGAGTTCGGCACGCGAGGAAACTCGAATTCCAACGGCTCTTCAATGCTGATGATTCGGCAACCGCCCGCTTTGTTGATCAGATTGACCAGCATGGCCAGAGTCGTCGACTTTCCTGATCCAGTTGGCCCGGTGAGGATCACCATGCCATCCCGATTTGCTGTCAGACGCGTAGCCAGACCGGATGGAAAGCCTGCCCAATCGAAATCTGGTATCGCCGCCGGAATAATTCGAAAGCAGGCACCAAGTCGACCGGCGGAGTAAAACATATTGACGCGGAATCGCATCGACAAACCATTACAGGGCCAGGCAAAGGCAAAATCGAGACTCTTTTCGTCCTTTAAACGTTGCTGGAAATGGACCGGGCAGAACGTCTCAAGCACCTGATGCAACCAGTCAGCGTCAAGTGCCGCCACAAGCGGTTTGCCAGGAGCTTCCGCTCCATGAACACGAGGAAGTGTGGCGACACTTCCTGCGTCAAGTTCCTCAAGACGTGGTTCTGGAAGATCACGTAAAATTCCATTTAAACGCAAGGTTGGCGGAAACCCGCCAATTAAATGCAGGTCCGAAGCGTCGGACTCGACCGCAACGGTCAGCCATCGTTCGATTGGTTCTGGCAGCGGTTTTTCATCTCGTGACAATTGATGAGGCTTTCTTTGATTCCCGCTGGTCGACCTTTGTCAGCCCTTCCACGGCAGACGCAATTTGCCGGACAAGCTCTTCCGCACGAGACGCGGGTGCTCCCGTATATTTCGCAAGGTGGATCATCGTAACAAGCTCACGAACCCAAGCTAGCGTTGACATCAGGCTGTCATACATTTGAGCTCGGACCGTATTGAGTTTCGCAAGATTCTCTCGCCGTGATTGTTCGCAGATGGCAGTCCGAGTTTGACTTTCGGTCCCCGGAGTTTCCGTTTGATCGGAAGGATTATCCGTTGAAGCAGTACCTGCTTCCGAGTTGTCGGGAACGGTCTCGTTTGCGGTCGACTCAAGTAAACTGTCCAGCTCACGGATGCGATCGGCCTGTTGATGCCACGCCATTTTCAATTCGGCGATGCGATATCGTTCATTGGTCAAAACATTTTCAGCCCATCCCTCCAGGCTGCCAAATGCCGTTTCAAGTTCCGACTCGACTTGATCAATCAACTGCGACATCCCGTCATTGCTTTGGGGTATTGTCCGTTTCGGTTCGATGACCGACGTCGAGCGATTCGTCAAAAGAACGGGAAGATAAATCGGCCAGAACAAAGGGGCCGTCATTCGTTGAAAGATCTTTTCATGAGCGCTTGTTGAATCGTCGCTAACCCATAATGCGATCGCAATTCCGATTCCAATAATCAAATAGAAGGTGATTGTGACGCCGAATCCCATGATAGCACTCCTTTCATCCTTGCAGACGTTGCCAAAGGGTGAAGATCAGGACTGGAGAGACAGCGGAATAAACGCCGGACCAGGAGAGCACAAGCCGTTGAAGAAAGCATTCGCGGTCGAACCGCCGATCTGCGTCCATGGTGTCAGTCAGCGTCGAAAGACCTCTATAGAGTGAATACGTTCCTGACAGACCGGCGACGAAGGGGAGTACCAGCCCCAGTAGCAGCACTGAATCTCGCAGCGACTCCGGTAAGGGGAATATGGCAATCGCCAAGCCGAATGCTGCGTAGATTGGCAGTATTCCAACCAGTGTCACCGCAGCAACCGCTTTTGATTTCAACGAATGGATCACAACGTCCATCATTGTCATCCTGACACCTGACAATAATCCATAGAAGTAGAGGCTGGGCAAACAGATTCCGGTTGCGGCAATCAACCCGATGGCATATGCAGCAATCAGCCGGAAGGCGTTTCCATTGAGCCAGGGCGCGATGAGTGAACTGGTTTCGCCGGTTTCGAATCGCAAAGGGGTCACCTGCTTCCCCTCGAGTACGGCGTCGATTGGAAACAGATGCGGCCAGACCGTCGCAGCACTGAGAACCAGTGACATTGCCACACCAAAAAAGATGAAACCAATCAGCGAGATTGCCAGCAACCGCGAGACGAGTTCCGGCTGATACTCGGGTCGCCGAATCAACCGATCGAGCTGGATCGGGTCTTTCAGAATCAGTTCCAGTAAAGCAAGCGGGCCACTTCGCACTTGTTCGATGGCGTGGTCATTCGCCGGAGTACTTGACTCCAAGTTTTCGTCGTCGACAACAACCCGTTCCGCATGAGCGCGACTCATCGCATCGGGGTGATCAAACGTCTTACGTAATGATTCGAGAACATGAGGATTCATGATGATCTTTCTTAGATAAAACTCGGTGAATGGTTTTGCGGACGGGGATATTGGGAAGTCAGAATTCGGGGTGCCACGGTTTTGGACTTCCTCGACAAGGCCGTGTCTTCCTGGTTCGATAACGTCTTCGAAGAGCACGGCCTTACCGAAGACGGTAAAACCGTGGCACACTTTTCACGCCTCATCTGCCGAACTGAAACAGCCCAAAAAAATAGAACAATTCCGCACCGATGGTTCCGACAATGGCCAGCCACCAGATGGGTGTGGTTTCACGGTTCGGCTCCAGCCGGCGCATGACCCGATGAAAGACATCGATCATCGACACGCCAACTCCGGTAAACACGATCAGATTGACCAGCAAGATGAACATTGGAGAAGGGATCGCGACGGTGAAAAACCAGTTAATCGGGATCGAAGCGACCATCGCCAGTCCGCCCCAACTGGTCGTGACCAGCGCCGCCAGCAATGTGCTGCTCGCACGAAGTTTGGAGCCAGAAAGGCTGTTCAAAATATAGAGTGCCGGCAGCGGAATTCCCCACGCCAAGCCTGCTCCGGCAGTGCAAGCCAATCCCTTAAGGACCACATCCCGCACGTTCCCACTCAACCCCATCGTCATTCCATACGTCATTGTCCCAAGGATGGCGGTGGTCATTAACGAAATCCAGACCCACCAGCGGTATTGAACCTGATGTTCGTTCCATCGAGCGGCGAATTCCTCAGGCTCACGTAACGCAAGCCCGACATGAGCGATGCCAGATTGCAGTTGTGCGCGGAACATCGAATGTCCTTTCTGTCAGTTGAAATGGATGAAACCCCTAACGGTGAACAACCGTCGGGCAAGGTTTTCTGAGAAGAAGTTTGAAATCAGCGAATTAATGCCTCTTGATGGAATCATCAAAGGCAATCGTGTGAGCCACGAAGAATTTCACCGGTCGGTGATCAGATGACGGCGCGACGTAACTCCATCTCACTAAAGAAGGTAGTTGCCGGAATCTCAATCACTTTAGTGAACCGTTGCTCTATAGAAATATCCGCAGCCCGATTTCAAGATTAACAGCGTGTGGAAAAAATAGTCTGAACCAGGCGAGTCGGGCGACGTCAATCCCCGGATTCTTCCCGGCGCAGCCGGTTCGTGCGCGTCGGACGATGGGTTCAAAATATGGCTATCGTTCGCGCGTTGACCAGGCGACCCGGGTGATGTAAGTCCCCGGATTCTTCCTCCGGACCTTCGTTCGAAGACGCAGAAATCGTCAATGAAATTGCCAACCCCATGGGAAGAAACGATGCCGAACCCAGTCGCGATTGAGTTTTCGAAAAGGTTTGCGGTCGTTGAGTACGAGCTTGCAATGGGGCACTGAAGGGAAGCAAAGAGTCTTCTAGTTCTAAAAGTGTCATTTGCGTCTTCTAGGATAAGGCCGTCAAACCACATTAAACAACGGAAATCATTGCGATCAAAAGAATCACAAGGTCAAGCCTGTTCCACATATGATAGTGACTTGCGGATCAAATGCCCGACCTTCGAGACAGTGTTCGCAGGATCGCGTCCAAGACTCCGTCAAGATTCTTGCTGACATCACCGGCCAGGAAGCGCAAAACAAAGAAACCGTTTTCCTGAAGCAATTGGTCCTTGCGTCGGTCCCGTCGATAGGCATCCAGGCTCTCCATATGTTGAAGTCCATCGAGTTCGATGGCGATTTGTGCATCGCCGCAGAATACGTCGACTTCCATTTTTCCCGCTCCATCGAAGGGGATTGGTAATTCGGCATTCAGTCGAAAACGACCTCGCGTTGTCGGAAGTGATTCTAATCGGCGATACAGGAATGCTTCCGAGGCGCTTCGTGCTCGTTCCACTCCCTCGGCATCGGGTTCGAATGGCCGTGCTGCGTGTTCAAACAGCATGGCTAAAGGAGTGTCGACTCCATCGCGAATCAGTCGACGCACTGTGGCAGCATATTCAGTCTTCCACTGCGGATCGATCGGTAGAACAACCTCTTCGGGCCAGCCGGCTATCGCACTTCCCGGAACTAATATCTTGTATCCAATTGCTTCATATCCTCGACATCTTCGATCGAACATCCGAGAGAGCATTGGAACATTCAGGTCGGCGTAGTCATATACGCGAACCTCTTTCTTTCGATGATGAAGACGGTGCAGTCGTCCGACATATTGAGCAATCGTCCCGTGCCAGGATACCGGCAGTCCAAGAAAAAGGGTGTCCAATCGCGCGTCGTCAAATCCTTCCCCGATGTATCGGCCGGTCGCGAGAATCGCTCGTGGTTCGTTATCGGGGATGGTATTGAGGCGTGTTGTTGCCGCACGGATGTCGGTGACTTTCATTCCTCCACGCAAGATCATGACGTGTGGAATTCGCGAGGATAAATTGGCAGCAAGAGCGTCGAGATGCTCGTTCCGCTCGGTCAAAACGAGGGGCGATCGTCCCGCCGCAATTGATTGCATGACATCTTCGCAAATCTGGAGATTACGACCGTTGTCGGCGACCAGTTGTGAATAGAGATCCTGGAACTGAATTCTCGCATCTTCGGATGGCGAACCACGCTGACAAAATCCGGTCGGTCGTACCCACACTGTGTGTTCGAAGGGATGAGAAGCTGCCATATTTTTGGCATCAACGCGATGTCGGACGGGTCCGCACTGCATGAAGATGATCGGATGATGTCCGTCCTTTCGACTGACGGTGGCCGACAGCCCAGTCACGTATTTGGCTTTGGCCTGTCGAACCACCTGTTCAAAGCTACGGGCCGCCAGGTGATGGCATTCATCGATGATGATTTGGCCATATTCACCAACACGATCACTGACGACTCCCTTATGTACGAGGCTTTGAACAATGGCAACGTCCAATGATCCCGTCGGCTTTTTTCGGCCACTTCCAATTCGACCAATCGACTTGGGCGGTCGATCGAGAAACGTCGATAACCGATCCACCCATTGTTCCATCAGTTGTCGGCGATGCACGATGATCAATGTGTTAACCTCGCGTTGTGCAATCAGCCAGGCGGCAATGACCGTTTTGCCAAACCCAGTCGTTGCGGACAACACACCGATATCATGAGCCAGAATATTCCTGGCAGCGCGTTCTTGTTCTGGTGAAAGTTCGCCTTGGAATTTGATCGCGAGGGGCAGACCTAAAAACCGTTCATCTTGAATTTCCAGTTCGATATTCAAGTTTGACATCAGTGATCGAATATCGTCGAGACAGCCTCGAGGCAAACCGATGTAATGACCATGATCTTCGGCACAGCCAATGATGCGAGGCGTTCCAAACGTGGTTAAGCGTAACGCCTGTGCTTTATAGAATTCCGGATTTTGAAAAGCGGCGAGCCGGATCAATCGGTTTCGCAAGCCAGGTGGCAATGCATCGTTGGCAACATATAGTTGGTTTCCAAGCACCAGTTTGAGCGATTTGGGCAACGGGCCGCCGAGTGGTGGTTCCCGGCGATGTCGAGAGGGCGATAATGTCCACGGCGCTGCGGGTTCGTCGTCGGTGACGAAATAACGTACGCCAGTGATGCGGCCCCGCTTTTCCGCGTCCGATGTGATTTTCTCCACAGTGGAGCGGTCTACCTTGTTGAGAGTCGACAGAAACGACCATTGGTCCAAGTATGGCTGAAATTCTTCGTCTAGGAAGACGCTGTTGTTTACCTCTCGTGCTTTCTTTTGAAGTGGCAATGCAATCAGGTTTCCAAACCCACCTTTGGGAAGTGTGTCTTGATTGGGGAAAAAACGATCGTACGAACCCAGTCCAATGTCGGGCCGACGTTCCATCGTCTCCGTCAGAAGAAACGCCCCAAGTTTCCTCGCGAGAACAGCAGGAATTGCCTCGTCGAAGAACAGCCAGATGTGGCCACCATTTCCTGAACGGGATCGCTCCAATGCGACCGGAAGTTGCCATCGGCGACACGTTTCTTGAATGGCGTCGGTGTCCCGTTGCCAATCTTTGCGATCCAGATCGATTGCCAGAAAGAAGCAACGTTCATCGAGCAGCATGGGGTAGACACCCATCACGAACTCGTGACCAACTTGATCGCTACCGGAAAGGTGCCAGCGAATTGTTTCATTGGTCACTGGCAAAAAATGTTGATGTGAACAGCCCGAGCATTTGATTCTGGGTTTCTCGCAGAGACCTCGGATCCATTCATTACCGCAGGCGGGCGAGTAGCCCGATTTGCCGGTTTTTCGATTTTCGAACCGGCAGGCGTAGACATCGTCCCGGCCTCGAAAGAGCGAACGGAACAGAGCGATTTTAGCTTCGGGAGGCGATGCCCGATCAATGACGGGATTCATAGGGCTATTCCGAATGACAACGAATCCTCATTCCCAAGCGAAATTGAATCAGCTCGATAGTCACGGATGTTGAAGGATTGTTGGTGTGTACTCGTGAGATTGAAGCAATCCAGCAGTTCCCAAATCCGGCTTCACTTCCGTGACGCGAACCGGATACAATACCAATTACGAATAAAAGCTTTCAGATTCTAAATCAAGGTTATGCCTCAATGGATGAATTCGGCGCGACCGAGTCTGAACAGCAGAAACCGGTACTGAACCGATCGCTCGTGAGCCCAACTCGTCCAATTCAAGTCGGCATGCTCGTTTATGAGGAACAACTCAATCGTGATCCGAGGTGGGCGTTGAGTGAGGGAAGCCAGCATTTCGAAGAGAATAGTGCGGTCTTTAAGGCATTGCACAACATTGCCAATCGGCTCAAAGCCCTTGGCATTCCCTATGCCGTCATCGGTGGCATGGCATTGTTCAGACACGGGTTTCGCCGTTTTACTGAGGACATCAATATTCTGGTGACTAAGCAGGACTTGAAACGAATTCACGAAAATCTGGTGGGGCGGGGTTACCTTCCCCCTTTCGCAAAAAGCAAACATCTCCGGGACACTGAATTTGGTGTGAAGATCGAATTTCTCACAACTGGCGATTACCCAGGTGATGGAAAGAAGAAGCCCGTTTCGTTTCCTGATCCGAGCACGGTGAATTTCGAAGCGGACGGAATCAATTTCATTAATCTACCGAAACTTGTGGAGTTGAAGCTGGCATCGGGAATGACGAATTCCGGGAGGCTTAAAGATCTGTCGGACGTACTTGAACTTATCAAAGCTCTGGAAATTCAGGCCGATTTTGCAGAACAATTAGACCCCTTTGTAAGGGGAAAATTCCAAGAATTATGGAAAGAGGCTCGTAAACGTTTTGTGAAAACGTGGCGTAATAAATGGCTCACATCTCAGGCAAAATCCATCGACGAGATGATTGTCATGGTTCGTGCCGCTGCCGACGATCTTGAGCAAATGCAAAAGGAAGGCGTCGTTCTGGAAGACTATGGCGGTGTTGACGACGACTATGCTCTTCTGGTGACCTACGATCCAAAGGTCGCCGAAAAGTATGGGCTTGTGGATGAGTCTGAGTTCTGGGGACAAGACTTTGAGGAAGATACGTCGAATGAGCGGCAATAAGGCTCTGCAAAGATCTTGTTGTCAACGGATCTTCCAATCTTTGAGAACTGGTCGATACCGGCGCGACTAATGTTTAGCGTACGAAATTTAAGAGCACTGCTTGACCGGGGACGGTCAAGCAGTAGCACAAGACGGTGTGACGTTGTTACTTGTGACGACCTGTTTTGACAGGATGTGCCTGTGATTCTCAGCGGACTCGGGCTTTGAAGGTGACGACTCCGCCGGTCTTGCCTTTGAGTGGTTCGTCGAGTTCCCAGATCAGGATCTGGCTTCCTTCTCCGTTGTCCTGAAGGACCAATCGCCCGGCTCTGTCGGACGTGGCACTGTCGTCGACGTACTCCAGGCGAGGAGTCAGGTTGTCGACGATGCGGACGTGATAGACTTCACGCGTCCCCAGATTGTCGTAACGAATGGTGAATTCGATCTGATCGCCTGGAGCGGCCGTTTTCTTATCGGCCAGCTTCACGATTCGCAGATTCTCACTTTCCTTTTCGTCGATGGCGGTGATGACTGCGGTCGCCTGCAGGAAGTTCCCTTCCAGGGCCATGTCGGTCTTCGACGAAATGACCGGGTTCTCTTCACGAGTCCACAGTGATGCCGCCTGTAAACCGTAGTTCAATCGAGCCGAGTCGGCGTCGTCGATGCGACCGAATTTGACGAACGCCAATGCCTGGTAAATGTTTAACAGTTTGTCGTGGACCGACGGGCTGCGAAGCTGCGACATGACACCTTGGTAGGCATCCATTTCCAGTCCGCTGGCACGCGAACGAACCGCGAGTCGACCGGTCATTTCTCGCTTGACGGCATTCGAGGCCTTCAATCGAGTGTGGATTCCACCCGTCATTGCCAACTGGCCGACCCCTGCGACTTCGTCTGTCATGGATTCTTCATGCGGTCTGCTGACCGTACGAACGGACGCAAATCGAGGTGCGTAAATGCAGACACGGTTCGTCGGTTTCATTCGTTCGAAACCAGCGCGGTCCGTGTATTCCATGATCGTGTCTTCGGTCTCAAGACCACGACGGAAGGCCCGGTCGTAGTGAACGGGAACGTCTCGGTCGCCACCATCGCACAGATATTCATCCGCATAAGTCTCTGGCGAGGGAAGATTACAGGCGTCGCAGGCCATCATGCCGGGGGCCAATGGATTTGGCCCGGCGGCTGGCATACGAGGTTCACACGGAACACATTCGACGTCCACTGGATTCGGACAGGCTTCAATCGGTGCAGCAAACCGGGGTCTTCGATGAATCCAGCCGGCTTGGTCAATTCCGTCGGAACCGTTGCCGGGACGACTTTCTTCGGTGTAGGCAACCTGTTGAATCGATCGGTCTTTTTTGACTTGTGTCGCGCCCGCTTGAGGCTGCTCGTAACCTAATTGCTGGATATCCGAGACGCGAGCTTTTCGTGCCGTCTTTGTGCCAGTTCCGTCTTTCGAGCTGGGTTTCGCAACCTCGTTGTAAATCGCCTGGATGTTGCCGTCATCAGGGGAGTTGGAACGAGCCGTTGTCTGAGAAACGGTCGCACAGGCTGAGCAGCTCAACGCCAGACCAATGGCGCTCCATCCGAGTACCTTGCGTCCGAGTTGGCGAGATAGCGAGATCATGCTGAGACTCACATCAATGGCGAAAAAGTGAATTCGGTTATCGCCGCTTATCGCTGGGCGACCCGGCGAGACGTCCCTTTTCGGAGACTGACGACGCCTGTCTGAGCTGACACAGTCGATGTTCGGTTTTCGAGATTGTTCAGGCGCGAGTTCGATGCCGATTGCATTTCTTGCTGTATTTGTTGCTGGTTGACCTTGATGGGTCCGCCAGGTCCGAAAAAACGAGGGTCTGGCTGATTGGGATCAGGAGTTCGTCCACCCATACGGATAATGGCGACCGGTCGACCCAGCATATCCGCTTCGGCAATGGCGTTTTGCGATGGTTCGATCGTCGTGATTCGTTGTTTTTGGTCGAGCAGCGTGACGGGAACTCGATCGGGCTGTTCCAGGTAGATGACCTTTGTGACCAGTCGCCCGTTCGCGGCCCATTCGAACTCTTCCTCCGTGAATTCAAATTCAATCGGAAAATCTTCGACCTGGCAGGTCGGAGGATGCAGGCGATCGATCAATTCGATGGACGGGAAGAACTCGACTCCAGGGAATTCCGGCATGGCACTGATTCGCATGCGATACATTTGTCCGACGACGAGGCTGGCTTGTGCAGGCGCTTTCACGTCGTAAGAGCGGTGGGGTGAGCCTTCGTAGTAGGTCACCAGTCCCTTGGTTGGCAGCGAGACCCGGACAGGCTGAAAGTATTCGAGATTTCCTCGGCCGGAATTGGCGGCCCATTGAGCCGCTGTGCCGGGTGGGCTCATCTGATTCACCGGAAACTGACGTCCGTTCACCGACGGAAACTGTTGTGCCGAGACTTTTCCACACGGCAGCGTCAGCGTCGTAATCAATGACAGCCAGAGGATCAACGAGATCCGTTTCACAATAAACTGCCTTTAGGAAGAGTGCTGCTGAGGAACAGGAATCTGAGTCGAGCCGGTCGGCATTCCCACCGGCTTTGTCAGAAGCGGTCGTTTCGTCAGAGAAGGGACTCAGCCCGTATGCGGCAAGGCATCCGGGCTGAGTGGTGTCACAGATTTCTGAACCTTACTGACCTTGAGGGCCGTAGCCTGGTCCTGGACCATAACCTGGGCCGGGGCCGTAACCTTGACCATTACCTGGAACGTTCCAGGCTGGATTCGAAAGTTCACCGGGGCGATAGACTGGGTGCTTTTCGGTGTATTCGACATATCGAACTGGTTCAGGCAGGCTGAGTCCCGGTTCATGTCGGACATCGACAAGCATGTGATCAACTGGTTTCGGCAAGTCCATTCGGGTTCGGTTTCGAACCGTGTGAGACTTCAGGCTGGCTGGCCCACCGAGTGGAAGGTGTGGAGGACCAGCGAGTCCGATTGGAGTCCCCGTAATTGGCATGCCCCAAGGTGGCATGTTTGCACCCGAAATCGGTGCACCGGGATATCCAGAGCCGGCAACCATCATCGCGTTGGGGATGCCAGTTCCACTACCAACGTTACCGGCTGGGCCGATTGGCATTGGTGGAACCATTTCTCCCCGTTCTCCGTCAATTCGATAGGTGACTTGTTCGACATCGCTTCCATCGCCGGAGGCGAGTGGTGGGCAACCAGCTTGTCCTTGCATTTCGAGATCCATGTTACCGATTCGGATAACGGCCATGATCGTCCCCCGCTTGTCGGCTTCCTGGATTGGATCGACACCGGGATCAAGTCGTGTCGAAACGAGCGTTTCAACGTTGGCAATTGCCAGTTCCTGAAACCGTGCATCCGGCAGGTAAATCACTTTCGTGACGAAGTTATTGCTTTCGACCTGATCCAGGTCCTCATTCGTCAACTGAATGGGGACGCTGTTGTGCGACAGGTAAGCATCGGTGTTCGGGTGTGTTGGATACACCTGCAATGTCGGGTAGAGAACCAACCCTTCACGGCCAGGAATCCCGCTGAATTTCAGGCGATAGGTCGAGGCCTGCATGAAATTGTAACGGCCCGGTGTGACGAGTTGATGCTCGGCATAGCCGGTAGGAACCTGCCAGCCAACGTTCATCCCATCTGGTCCGACAAACCGAACCTGTGTACTGGTCGGAGCGAAGGTTCGGGTACCGCCGGGACCCATTCCCCCACCACCCATACCGCCCGGACCCATCATCGCCAATACGCCGGGCCCTGGGCCGTCAACCATCGGGCCTGGCCGCATCATCATTGCGGGTGGAGGTGCATGGTATTCCCCCTTGTTTCCGCCGGAGTGGTTTAACCCCGCCAGATTCGGACCACCCAGGCCGGAGCTCTGGTTGATCCCCTGATGTCCATCCATGGCGCAGCCGACGCACACTACGACGACCGTGCCCAATGCGAGAAAGTACAGCTTCATTGCGATCCCTCTCGGGACAGGCTGCGAAACAGTGTCGATATCGTGATGGCTGGCTTCTCATTCCCAGCCCTTCTCCACATCGTCCCGTCGCCGGTCCTGTCGAATCCCTTCTGATTTGCCTTGTGACACGTTTTTCCGTCGACCCGTGCATCCGTTTCCAGTTACAATGCCATGCGTTACGATTTGCGTTCGAAAGAACTGAATTCGTAACACCATGGCGACTGGCGCATCGTGGCACCTTGGTCTGCTCTTCTCTTTTCGGAAGGAACTACGTTGCATCTTTGGCAAATCCGACATATTCCGAATCGTCCACAAACTTTGCTTAGATTGACGATTCTGGGGGCTGCTTTTGTTTTTGTTGCTGTAACTCTATTGTCGCCAATCAGTTTCGTCGCTGGTCAGGCGGGCGATGGCGTTAAGGATCGTGCGGAAGGCAACGATCAGGGGGTTGAAGCCGCAGAATTTCTGGATCGAGTCCGGCAGGAATTGCAGGCACACCAATCGGTCAAAGCGGATTTGAGCCAAAATGTTTCGATTGGAGATCAGCAATTCAAAGTCACCGGCCAGTATTTGTCGTTCGGTAATTCGACCACAGGAATGAAATT
Organism: uncultured Schlesneria sp.; assembly: GCA_903904835.1. GTDB lineage: Bacteria > Planctomycetota > Planctomycetia > Planctomycetales > Planctomycetaceae > Schlesneria. The sequence continues at coordinate 20,404 of CAIVEI010000206.1, forward strand.
GAAGCTCAACTACCTGGTCGTTCCCGATCAGGGAGCTGAAGGAGAAATGCTGGAAGTTTGCGATGGGAAGGAACTTTGGACGGTGCTGACGCTTCCTGGATCGCCGAAACGCGTGACGCACCGAAATGTCCTTCAGATTCAGAAAGCGGCTCTTGCTGCCAATAAAAAGAGTGTTCCCGAATCGACCTTGAATGTTGAACTCGGTCTCGGCGGTTTAACGGCCCTTCTTGCCTCGTTGGAGCGAACGATGGTGTTTGATGCCATGAAACAGGAAGAAGTTGAGGGGCATCAACGAACGATTATCCAAGGCCGCTGGAAAAAAGAGGTTGCTCAACGTTTTCCAAAGGGAAAAGATGATTCCCTGCCCCCTTTCGTGCCGGACCTTGTTCGATTGTATGTTGACTCGCAGACACTTTTTCCTGAAAGGTTGTTGTATCTGAAGAAGCAGCCTGAAAAGAAAACTCTCAGGCCATTGGTGAATCTTGAGTTCCGAAACGTGGAACTCGACGGTCCCGTGAACGAAAAAGAATTTGAATTCCTCATTCCGCCTGATGTCGTTCCTGAAGACGTGACTAAGATGTACGTCGATCGGATTGCAGGCGCGGCAGAAGCTCCTCCAGCGACGAAATGATGCTCTGGATCTGTCCGCCGTATCTTCACCGTGCCGTATATCGGCTGAAATACATTGGGAATATGTTGTGTCTGAATCGGAAAAAATTCCTTACGATGCTCTACTGGTTGTCTCGTTTGGTGGGCCAGAAAAGCCCGCTGATGTGATCCCCTTTCTCGAAAATGTGTTGCGAGGCAAGCCCGTCCCGCGAGAGCGATTGCTGGAAGTGGCCGAACACTACCAGCATTTTAATGGTGTCAGTCCCATCAACGCTCAGGTACGGGAATTCATTGAGGCGTTTCGAGCGGAACTGACGCGATCCGATATCCATTTGCCAATCTATTGGGGAAATCGCAATTGGCATCCGATGCTGGCTGACACGCTGGGCCAAATGAAACATGATGGAATCAAACACGCCCTGGCGTTTGTAACTTCGGCTTACAGTTCTTATTCAGGCTGCCGTCAGTATCGAGAGAACGTTGAAAAAGCCCGCGAGGAAGTCGGTGCAGACGCGCCTGTCATCGATAAGATTCGCGTTTTTTACAACCATCCTGGTTTCATTGCCGCCAATGTGGACCGAATTCGCTCGGCATTTGAGAAACTTTCTGCAGACAACAGGTCAACCGCAACGTTGGCTTTCACGGCGCATAGCATTCCGCTGTCAATGTCGACGAATTGCAACTATGTCAAGCAGCTTGAAGAATGCTGTCGACTTGTCGCGCACGAGCTTCAAATTCCCCAGAATCGCTGGCGATTGGTTTATCAGAGTCGAAGTGGCCGACCGGGAGACCCGTGGTTGGAGCCTGACATCGGTGACTACATTCGCGAACTGAAAGCCGCGGGTCAGAAGGCCGTCGTGATCGCTCCGGTCGGATTTCTGTCGGATCACATGGAAGTTTTGTTTGACCTCGACGAAGAAGCCAAAGGGATCTGTGTCGAGGTCGGAATGGAAATGTCTCGCTCCGAAACCGTGGGGACTCATCCCGTGTTTGTTGAGTGTATTCGGGAACTGGTTGAAGAGCGGTTGGGCCGTCGCACTGAAAAACGGGCCATCGGGCAATTCGGCCCCAATCATGATGTCTGCCCCGTCGATTGTTGCCTTTACACGATCCCGCAGAGACCCCAGCCGCCAGCCCCAACGTCAAAGTAGAGCGGAATCCATCTTTTTCGTTAAGTCAAATGCTTATGTGTCACTGCCTGAGCGTCTTCGGTCAAGCAGTGTTCTTTGGGCGACAGAAGGGAAAGACACTGCGGCTCCCAAGACTCCATCGATGCTTTTCCTCCGACCAAAGTAGTCATCATCGCTCCGCGATGATGGCTACTTTGGAAGATATCCTGAAACTAGACTCATGGAATCAAGTATCAATCTCGAAGAAGTCTGATGCAGTAGCGCAGAATCCTGATATCAACGTTTGTTGAAACACGATAACTTCTTTTGACAGGTGAGACATGGCGGCATGGTGGGCCTCGAAAACTCGATCCGCCCACGCCAATGAGTCCCCCTCGACATTTGGCAAGCCAATTCGCATTGCTTTCTGCATCACGGAACTCGATCCAGGTGGTGCCGAACGAGCATTGACTCAACTTGTTCTAAGTTTGGACTGTGACGAGTGGGAACCATACGTGATCTGCCTGGGACCACGTGCCCATTTGGTGGCGGTGCTTGAGTCGGCGAACGTCCCCGTGTTGTGTTTGAACGCCGGTGGGTTGTTAAGCCTTCCTCGTGTTCTCTTTCAGTTGACGCAACATTTGCGTCGTATCAAACCTGCAATCCTGCAAACATTCCTGTTTCATGCGAACCTTGTCGGGCGAATTGCGGCACGTCTGGCTGGGGTAAAAACAGTTGTTTCCGGCTTGCGAGTTGCCGAGCGTCAGTCTGCGTGGCACAGATGGCTCGATCGCTGGACGAATTGGCTTGTCGCTACGAATGTCTGCGTCAGTAAAGGGGTTGCAGAGTTTTCCGCGAATGTTGCCGGTCTGAATCCCGCGAAACTCGTCGTCATACCGAATTCGGTCGACGCAGAGTTATTTGCGCGAGCGACCCCGGCCGACATGACCCAATTTCGAATTCCAGCGGGAAGTCGCATCCTGATTTCAATCGGGCGACTCGAACGGCAAAAGGGTTTTGATGTTCTGCTCGATGCCGTGGCGTCACTGAACCCATTTCCTGATGATGTGTACTTTTTGATTGTCGGTGACGGGCCTGATTTAAACAGCCTTCGAAATCAATCAAAGCTGACCGATCGAGTCCTTTTTCTTGGTCGACGGGACGACGTCCCGAATCTGCTGGCAGCGTCAAACGCGTTCATTCTCCCGTCACGCTGGGAGGGAATGCCCAACGTGGTGTTGGAAGCGATGGCGGCTGGCTTGCCTGTTGTCGCAACGCAAGTCGAAGGGGTATCAGAGTTGATCCACGACGGAGTCAACGGTTTGACCGTTGCGCCAGATCAACCAGCCGAGTTGGCAAACGCCATTTTTCGAATTCTTTCTCAACCCGATTTCAGAAGAAATGCTGGGTTGAATTCTCAAGTCATTGTTGCAAAAGAGTTTACGATTCAATGTACGGCCGACGCGTACGCGAAGCTCTATCTCCAACTGCTGCAGCGCCAGGCAAACTGACGACGCTGAAAATTTTTCACAAAATCGTAAGTCCAATACGTGGAAAGGGTCTAGGACAGACTGTGGGCCTCGTTTAGAAAATTGCGTCCTTTTCTCGCTTGAAGAACCTAAAAGCCTTGGTACATTTGGGCCGCCGTGGGGAGAAATGGGGAAGAATGGTGGCAAATGGCACTGACGGGGACATACCTCCGAACGCTGGACGATAAACGTCGTTTGGCAGTGCCGAAGCGAGTCAAGGATGATTTCGCGGAAGAGCACCTGGACAGTCTCATTATCGCCCCGGGGACAGAGAAGTCTCTGGTGATTTACTCGCCGAAGGGCTTCGATCAATTCGCAGCCAAATTGTCGAGCGCACCAGAACACCAACGTTACACGCGATTGTTTTACTCGTCGGCCGAACGGATGGAATTCGACAGCCAAAGCCGAGTTCGCATTCCTGACCGACTGGCAGAGTACGCCGGGTTAAAGAAGGATGTCTATCTTTTGGGGGTTCAGGATCATGCTGAACTATGGGACAAGGATGCCTGGGATGCATTTACCAATACCTACACCCCCGAGTTCGATCAGTTAGCCCTGCGTGCGATGTCGTAAGTTCAGGTTACGTGAGAAGCTCCGCTGGCGACCGGGCTATGCGGAACGGTCGAAGACGAGGTCGACCATGGAAGGATGTGACGAGGAATCGCGGCAGCATCGCGTCACAGGTCATTCGCCCAATCCTGGCGCAGCCGCCGGGCGGAAAGGATTCCGCCCGCGGCGAGTGACTCTTTTGTGCGAGTATTGATTATGCTGAGCCCATGCAAACCGTGCTCGCAATCTTCACCGTCTTCGGCTATGTGCTCACGCTGGCATTGTTGCCAGTCGTGCTGTTAACAAAGAAAAAGCAGCCCGTTTCGACGGTCGCCTGGCTGATGGCCATCGTGACGATGCCCTACGTCGGGGCGATCTTCTTTCTGGTGTTCGGCATCAATCGAGTCGATCGACGTCTTCAAGGGAAACAAGCGGCCAAAAAGACGGTCATCCGAACATTGCCGCAATTGTCACATCAACACCATTTGCATCACGATCACCTTGATGAAACTCAGCGAGTTCTCAAACGACTGGCAGAAAGAATCTCAGGAACGCGTGCCACGGTCGGAAATCGAGTTCAACTATTGATCGATGCGAAACGGACGTTCGACGAAATCGCCACAGCAATTACAGCAGCACATTCGTCGATTCATCTGGAATACTACATCTGGCAGCCTGACAAACTCGGAACCAGGCTACGCGACTTGTTGATTGAAAAGGCGAAGCAAGGGGTTCGAATCCGTTTCCTTTACGATGGTATTGGCTCCGTGGGTTTAACACACCGGTTTCTCCAACCAATGCGGGACGCCGGAATTCAGATCGCCTCGTTTGTACCAGGACAATCATTAAGGGAACGCTGGTCAATTAATCTGCGCAGTCATCGTAAGATCGTGATTGTCGATGGCCAGACGGCGTTCACAGGGGGAATGAATGTCGGCGACGAGTATCTAGGGCTTGATCCCCACTTCGGTCGATGGCGGGATACGCATCTCAGGCTTCATGGTCCGACGGTGTTGCAATTGCAGGAAGTCTTCGCCATCGACTGGAAATATGCGACAGGTGAAGAGTTGACCGACGAAAAATTCTTCCCTCCACCGGAGCAAATTGGAAATGTCTTTGCTCAGATCGTTGCGAGCGGTCCTGATGACGATCGAGATGTGTTTCATGGGCTGATGTTTGCTGCTATCAACGAAGCCCGTCATCGAGTGACCCTTGCAACGTCATATTTTGTACCGACGCCGTCTCTCGTGTCTGCGCTCGAGTCTGCTGCGCAGCGCGGAGTCGCGACATCAGTTCTCATCTCGGGCCCCAAAACCTATTGGGCAACGCTTCACGCTGCGCGCTCGAATTATGACTCCTTGTTGCACGCCGGCGTCAAAATCTACGAATATCAGGATGGGCAACTCCATTCAAAAACACTCTCGATCGACGGTTGCTGGTCATTGGTCGGAACTCCAAATTTCGATGCACGCAGCCTGTTTCTCAATTTCGAAGTCGGAGCTGTGCTTTACGATTACAGCATCGCCGAGCAACTGGAACATCAGTTTCATACAGATCTGACCCACGCGAAACAAATCGACCCGGCGACCTGGTTTGAGCGACCCGTCTGGGACCGACTGCAGGAAAACTTCTGCCGCATGTTTTCGCCCGTTCTTTGATTGGCACCGTTTTGGGCGTGGTCTTGTGTAAGATTTGACCAGGCTAACGCACCCGGGCTCGCCTGGGATTGGTGCGACGTGGGTTTGGGTCGCTGCGGTCGAATCTGACAGATATGCTTCCACGAACTCTGCGTGAATGCTTGAAGATTGTTTCGAAAACAGGAAATATGCTGATTGAAGACGATGATTGGGCCTGTAAGCATAGTATTCATCCGAGTTAATATATCGCCTAGTGTTTGGTAAGTGATTAAACGTTTCAGGTTGATCATGACATCTTCAATTGAGCAAGTAACAGACGAACTGCTGCGCCATGGATTACTGAACGACGAGTCGATGGCCGAGTCGTGCCATGAACTGGAAAAACGAGGCGATTCGCTCACAAAAGAAAATTTGTTGTCGTTGCTGACTGCTACGGGGAAGCTCACACCGTTTCAAGCGGAAGAAGTCCGACAAGGGCGAGCAAATCATTTATTGATCGGAAACTATCTTGTTCTCAGCCGTCTCGGCGAAGGGGGCATGGGAACTGTCTATAAGGCGCTCCATCGGCGGATGCAGCGTCTGGTGGCAATCAAGGTCATTCGCAAAGATGTCGCGACGCGAGATTTCATCACTCGTTTCCGTCGTGAGATCCAGTTGCTGGCTCGATTGAATCATCCGAATATGGTGATTGCCTACGATTCGGACCAGTGCCTCATGGGCGAATTCCTGGTGATGGAATATGTCGAAGGGATCGACCTGGCGGAAGTCTTGAAGCGGAGTGGTACCTTGAGCATGGCGGAGGCCATTTCCGCCGTTCGTCAGGCGGCTCTGGCATTGGAATACGCACATCGACAAGGGATTGTGCATCGTGATATCAAGCCGGCAAATCTGTTGCGAGACGTTTCAGGGTGTGTCAAAGTCGTTGATCTGGGACTGGCACGACTGGCGGAATGGGAGGGGGCCAAGGGGTTAGAGTTGACGCAGATGGGAACCGTAACCGGGACGGTTGACTATATGTCGCCCGAACAGGCCGAAACGCCACTTTCGGTTGACCTGCGCAGTGACATCTACAGTCTTGGCTGTACGATGTTTTATCTGCTGACGGGTGGGCCGGTCTTCACGAAGTCGAGCCTTGTTGCCCGCATTATGGCACATCGGAATGATCCCCCTCCAAAACTCAATTTCGTGCGAAGCGACCTCCCGCCGGGGCTGGATGCCATTTTCCAAAAAATGGTGGCCAAGAGACCGGACGATCGATATTCCTCGATGCAGGAAGTCGTTGAGGCATTAGACAGGCTAGATCGTTCCTTGAAAGATCATCAGCCAACACAGTTCATCAATCCGCAAGATGTCATTCAAAAGTGGATGCCTGAGCGTGCGAGAGTCATGCTTGTTGAACAGTCCCGATTGCAGTCAGGCGTTATTGGAAAAATCCTGGCCGAAATCGGTGTGGCAAACGTCCACTTCGTTGCCACAGGCAAGGAGGCACTCGAACAATTTAGCACCTGCTCGCCAACTGTCGTGCTGAGCAGTATGAAACTGTCAGACATGAGCGGCCTGGAACTGGCCGCCCGGATTCGCGATTCGATACGGTGTCCGGATACGGGAATCATTCTGATGACCGGTGATGACTGGAGCTCCGATCGCCAGACCGCCGCAAAACGTTTGGGACGAACGCAGATGATCCGAAAGCCTTTTGACGGCGAAGGACTGCGAAAAATCATCGAAAAAACGCTCAATGATCAGGAACGCGATCAACAACCGATGGATGGATTAAGCGATCTTCGGGTGCTGATCGTGGACGATAGCTCCGTCGCGCGCCGTCACGCTCAAGAGACTTTGACTCGACTCGGGTTTTCAAGATTTACACTGGCCGACGATGGCAGCACCGCCATCGAAGAATTAGAAAAAGCTTCGTTTGACCTGGTCGTCACCGACTACAACATGCCGCAAATGGATGGCCAGCAATTAATTACGTACATCCGTCAGGTCAGCAATCAGCGGCAAGTTCCCATTATTATGGTGACGACCGAATTCGATCCACAAAAGCTCGCGGCCGTTTATCAGCTTGGTGTTTCGGCCATCTGCAATAAGAGCTTCGATCTGGAGCTCGTTCGCAATATCGTCATGAAACTGTTTGCGTGATCAGGTGGCGTCAAATCGATATCGAGTCGTCCCTGCAGGGATCGTAACGGTCGTGATCCCGCTGTTTTCAATGCGTTTTAGCGAGGCTGGCGCTCAAACCTGTTTCAGATGTTCTCAAAAATCAACGCCCGGGCGTAATCGACAGAATCGTAACGGGTCATCTCGTTTTTGCAAAAAATGGATGAAATTCGTGCAAAGTTTGTGGAGCGAGCACTAACCTGTTCGGTAGCGTCAAATCGATTATTCAGCGATTTTTCTCCGTGAACTTCGAAACCGTCGTCCCGAACCAAACCTACGCCCATGTCCCACGATCAAGAAATCCTTCAAGAATTCGTTGTCGAATGTCGCGAAGGATTGGACCGTATTGATGCCGTGCTGGTTGCGCTGGAAGCCGCACCCGAGGACAAATCGCGCCTGGATATTGTCTTTCGGGTCTTGCATACGATCAAAGGAAACGCGGGATTTCTCGATTTTCCCAAACTGGGAGCAGTTGCCCATGCAGGAGAATCGCTGCTGTCCAGGCTGGTCAATGGATCACTTCCGGTCAATTCGCAAGTCACCGACCTTTTGCTGCGGTTAGTGGATGCGATAAGAAATGTTGTTGCCGAAGTCAATTCCAGCGGGACCGAAGGTGATCTGCAGCACGATGAATTGATCCGCGAATTGAGTGAATGGACATCGACAACCCAGAAGGAATCGCCTGCAGAATCGCCAAAGCCATCGACCGTTACCCCGAATGCACCCGGATCAAATTTCCGGGCACAGATACTCGATGATCTGGGCGAGGTTTCAGAACAGACCGGTGACGCAAAAACCCAGGCACTGGATCTATCGGAAATCTTCGCTCAACCGGGCAGGATGGAGCCAAAATCAGTTCCACCGGAACCTCCGCCGTTCTTTCAGCCACCTCTACCAGCGGCGAATACTACGTCAAGTCTCAGCGACTCAGGTTCTGGTTCGTCATTAAGTTCTGGTGCATCATTGAGTAGCAGGGTTTATTCCGAACCCGAGCAATCAACAGTCATCCGCGTTCAGATTGACCACCTCGATGATCTCATGAATCTGGTCGGTGAACTAGTGCTGACTCGTAATCGGATCGTACAGATTACGGCCAGTCGCCAGGACGACGAATTGACCGAGCCAATTCAGCGTTTGAATCGCCTGACCGCGGCATTGCAGGACGGCGTAATGCGCACGCGAATGCAGCCGGTTCGCAACGCCTGGAAAAAGTATCCTCGAATCGTTCGTGATCTTGCAAAACAATGCGGGAAGCAATGTGAGATCGAATTGCAGGGAGGCGATACAGAACTCGACAAATCGATGCTCGAAGCGATCGCCGATCCTCTGGTGCATCTGGTTCGAAATTCCATCGACCACGGGATCGAAAAGCCCTATTTGCGCCGGATTAAGGGGAAACCTGAAACCGGTCGACTTCTTGTTCGCGCATTCCAGGAGAGTGGGCAGGTCCATATCGAAATTTCTGATGATGGTGCCGGGCTTGACCTGGAACGCATCCGGAAAAAAGCTGTTGAAGTTGGTGTCATTTCCCCTGAAAAGGCGCTCCTGGCGACCGAAAGTGAGCTGAGAAATTCGATCTTTCTCCCCGGCTTTACGACCGCAGAAAAAGTGACCAGCTTGTCGGGCCGTGGCGTGGGGATGGATGTGGTAAAAACCTCCGTCGAGCAAATTGGTGGAACGATCGAACTGCACACTCAGAAGGATGTCGGGACAACCGTCCGCCTGACCGTACCGTTGACTCTCGCAATTGTTCCTGCCGTTATGGTTGCTTGCGGATCGCAACGATTTGCGATTCCACAAATCAATGTCGTGGAAATGCTGCGTCTCGAAGGAGAGGAACGGCACCTTGCCTGCGACCTCTATTTCGACACCCCGGTTTTGAAACTCCGTGGTGATCTTTTGCCGATGGCCGACTTGTGTCAGAAACTGCAAATTTGTTCGAACAGCGAGATCACGACTCGTGAAAAACTCGAAATCCTGGTTTTGAAGTCCGGTACTCGGCGGTTTGCTTTGCTGGTCGATGCGATTGGCGATGCCCAGGAAATCGTTGTGAAGCCGCTGGGAGCACTTCTTGCGAGTCAAACGGAATACAGCGGTGCCGCGTTGATGGGGGATGGATCCATCGCTTTAATTCTTGATGTACTGGGGATTGCACGCGGCGCGGGATTGCTGGAAGCCGAGAAAACTTTGTTTCATGACTCCGGGGCGGCGTCTGTGGTGGATCCTGGTCTCGATCACCAGGTGTTGATTTGCCAGGTTGACGGCGACCGCCAGATCGCAATACCGCTGGCTGATGTTGTCTGTCTCGAACAGATTCCTTTGTCGAACGTCGAAAATTCGGCAACGGGTGATGTGTTGCAGTATCGCGGCGAAATACTGCCTCTTCGGCAATTGTCGCAAATCCGGTTAGAGACGAGCACGCCAGCATCCGATGATCGGCTTCTTTCGGTCGTGATTTATCGCATTGCGGAATCATGCATGGGGCTGCTGGTCGATCGGATTGTCGACGTTGCCCAGCGCCCTGCAGACTTGCGGTCTGTCGACGCTAACGTGCGGCCCAGCGGTCCTGCGACGGTCGTCGGGACCGCAGTCGTTCTTGGACGAGTGACTGACTTTTTACACCTGAACTGAAAACAACGCACAATTTTTTATTCCTGATTTTTTCCGTGAGACTGACCAATGGCAGCCAACTTTTTGACTCGTCGACGAATTTCCAACAAACTGTTGTGGATCAGCCTGAGCTTTTCGCTTCCGATTGCGGTCCTGCTTTACTTCATGATCGCGGGATTCAACCGGGACATACGGTTTGCCGAGCAGGAACTGGCAGGAATCGAGTTTCAACGACCAATCCACGATTTGTCCCGAGCGCTCTCTCGTCACGATTGGCTCTCACGGGCAGACAAAGTTGTTGAATCGGAACTTGCCAGCGAACAGGGAAAGATCGACCAGTCGCTACAAAGGCTCGACGGACTGGAGCGGCATCTGGGCAATACCTTGCAGGTCAATGAAGCAGCTCTCGCTCAGCGACAGCGTTCGAGTTCGCTCCCTCGTGAAATGAACGCTTCGTGGCAGCGGTATAAGTCGGAAAGGGCTCAACTCACTCCTGAAGTCGATGAGGCTCGTCACCGGGCATTCGGCGAACAAGCGCGAAAACTCGCGGCGCATGTGATTGACACTTCAAATCTGATCCTTGATCCCGATCTCGACAGCTTTTATCTGGTGGATGGAATCTGCATCGGATTACCTCGGCTTCAAAATCATCTTGCCGAATTACGATTGCTGGTTCGAAAATCCTTCGCCAAGCCAGAACTGGAAATGACCGACGTCGTCAATCTGGTTTCCACGGGCCGGTTAATCAAGGAAGCCGACTACGACCCTGTCGTCAACAGCATTCGGACCGCTTTAGCAGAAGACATCAATTTTCACGGGATCAGCAACTCGATGAGACAGATTGAACCTGCGTTAGACAGTTTCATCGTTGCAATTGATTCACTGTTAGGCCAACTCAATGCCAGCGAAGCAAACAAGCTGAATGGCCGTGGAGCCGAAATCGACCAGCTCATCGCGAAAGCGATCGATGCCAGTTATCAATTGGGGAATATCGGTGAACGGGAATTGACGGAATTACTGTCGATTCGTGCCAAGGAGTTTCGAAACGGAAGACTCTGGTCGCTGTTGTTGACGGCACTGGCTCTGGCAGTCGCCGTCGGGATGGTCGCGATTGTCGCTCGCAGTATTACGGTCCCGCTCGCGAATTGTGTCGCCGGATTGCAATCGCTGGCCAATCGCGATTTGACACGTCGAATGAACGTGAAATCCGATTCCGAGATTGGCGAGATTTCCACTGCCGTGGATCAGGCCGCTGATGGAATGCTTGCGGCAATTCGTTCGATCCGTTCCGGTGCATCGGAACTGAATCGAGCGGCAGACCGTCAAACCGACGTCAGCTCGCAGATGTCGACCAACGCCGAAATGACCTCACAACAGGCGCATCGGACATCGCTGGTCGCTGAACAGGTCAATAACAATACGCAAGCCGTATCGCTGGCGATGAACGAACTGAGTACCGCCATTCGCGAGATTGCCAACAACACCCACCAGGCCGCTCGCGTTGCCACAGATGCTGTTCAATTGGCAGCGACAACCAATTCGACGGTCGCAAAACTTGGTCAAAGCAGTGCGGAAATTGGCGAAGTGATTAAGGTCATCACGTCCATCGCCGAGCAGACTAACATGCTTTCCCTGAATGCAACCATTGAAGCGGCTCGAGCGGGTGAGGCGGGTAAAGGTTTTGCTGTGGTCGCGAACGCGGTCAAAGAACTTGCCAAGCAGACGGCCAGCGCGACAGAAACGATTCGTCGTAAAATCGACGTGACTCAAAGCGATATTCGTGATTCTGTTTCTGCGATCAGTCGTATCAGCCAGACAATTCAGCAGATCAATGACTTTCAGAATTCCATCGCCGGGGCTGTCGAAGAACAAACCGTCGTCACTCGTGATATCAGCCGCAATGTCGCCGACGCGGCGAAGGGAACCTTGGAAATCACGGAAAACGTGATTCAGGTGGCAAAAGCGGCAGAAGGTACGGCTGCTGGAGCGGCAGCAACCAGGACTGCCGCCGAAGATGCCACTCGCCTGGCGACGCAGCTGAATGAACTCGTTTCCCAGTTCCGCAGTGATTGAGATTGTTGCATGATCCTCACGATTTCCGCAGTCGTCATACTGATCTCAAAATTCTGGCCCAAACATGGCTTTATTAGAAAAGATTTTCACGTTTCATCTCGATGGCCTGTTTCTAGGGATCGACGTGAATGAAGTTCACGAGGTCCTGCCGACTCAGGCATTGACTCCGGTTCCGCTGGCGCAACCCATCGTAGCGGGTTTGATTAACATGCGCGGTCAAATCGTCGTGGCGATCGACCTTCGCCGGTTTCTGCGGCGACCTGTCCGTTCGGTCGATCAGCGACTGCCAATCAACGTCATTGTTCGCAATGGCGGCAATCTCATGAGCCTTCTCGTCGATGATATGGGGGATGTCATTGAAGTAGACTCGGCATTGTTCACGAAGCCACCCGACACAACCGCCACCGACACCCGAAGTCTTTTTCGGGGAGCCTTTCAACTCCCCTCACAGTTGCTGTTAGTCTTCGATACCGTTCGTGCGACCGAAGCCATAGTGTCGCAGGCGACATCCAAAGTGTTACAATCAGTACATGAATCGAATCCGCATTCTGATCGTCGATGAGTCCTCCGTCAGTCGGGACGCGCTCCGAAGAATTCTGAGTGCTGTTGCTGATTTGGAGATTGTGGCTGTCACAGGTAGTGGCAAAGTTGCACTGGCCCGATTGGCCGAACTGAATCCCGATGTCGTCTTGCTTGACGTGATTGGGCCGGAAAAAGAAGGCTTAAAAACACTTGCCGCCTTGCGTCAAAAGGCCCCTTCGTTGCCGGTTATCATGTTCAGTCATTTGACTGATCGAGGTTCTCAGACAACGGTTGATGCGCTTCTGCTTGGAGCAACCAACTACTTGATGAAACCTGACACGAATACGGAACTTGAGAGCTGCATCCAAAACGAATTGACGAAGAAGATCAAGAATCTAGGTACGCCTTCTTCAGATCAGTCCAGTCTTCGTCTACGTGACGGTTTGGCGGGGATTCGACTGAATCGAAATGCGGGTACTCCGGCAGTTGTCGAAAAGCCCGCGCGGGAGAGTAAGATCGTCCCGGCTCGTTCATCTCGCTCAGTGGAACTGGTCGCGATCGCCACATCCACGGGGGGGCCGAATGCACTGGCAAGTGTACTTTCTTCCCTGCCGAGTTCGTTTGTGACGCCGATCGTGATTGTCCAACATATGGGAGCAGGGTTTACTACCGGTCTTGCCGAAAGCCTGGGTCGCCAGTCGGGTCGGACTGTTCGTGTCGTCGATCATGCCCATTCGCTGACGGACTCCACAGTCTGGATCGCTGCGGGAGGACGGCATGTCACCGTGACAAAGCGCGGCAACGTCATGCAGGTTGCACCAAATGACGAACCGGAAGTGAATGGTTGCCGCCCGTCGGCCGATGTGTTGTTTCAGTCCGTGGCAACGGCGGTCGGTGCCCATTGCCTTGCTGTTGTTCTGACCGGAATGGGATTTGATGGCCTCGCGGGATGTCGCATGATCAAGCAGGCTGGCGGATCGATTCTGGTTCAGGACGAAGCCAGTAGTATCGTCTGGGGCATGCCGGGTCAGGTGGCGACCGCCGGACTGGCGGACATGGTGCTGCCACTTTCTGATATTTCCCGGTACATCAGCCTGTACGTCAATTCGAGGCCAACGAATGCTGGATAACAACAGTTTCGCATTCATCTGCGAGCTTCTCGAAGACCAGGCGGGTATCGCGATTGAAGCGGATCAGGACCAGTTTGTTGCCTGCCGGTTGCTTCCAGTCGCACAGAAACACAGGTTTGACTCGCTCGAACCGATGATTACGCAACTGAGAACTCGAAATGATCGACACTTAATTCAGGAAGTGATCGAATCGCTGGTGACTCACGAAACCTCATTTTTTCGAGATGCACATTACTTCGATGAACTGACCGAGCGAATCTTGCCGCGTCTGATCGCTCGACAGGCACCAGAACGTCGACTATCCATCTGGTGTGCCGCCTGTTCCACAGGCCAGGAAGCCTATAGCGTGGCGATGATTCTGCGCGAACAATTCGCTCAACACTTGAATGACTGGCACATCGAATTGTTAGCGACGGACCTGTCAGAGATCTCGTTGCAACAGGCGCGGTCAGGTTGCTATACCGATGTGGAAGTCCGACGAGGCTTGACCCCTGCCCGGCTGACTCAACACTTTCGCCAGGATGGTGACGGGTGGCAAATCGATGATCGTTTGAAACGAATGGTCCACTTTCAGCAATTGAACTTGACCGCTGTCTGGCCACCCTTTCCCACGATGGATTTAATTCTGCTCAGAAACGTGCTGGTCTACATGAACCCAGCCACTCGCGAGAAGATTCTGACTCGTATGCAACGGGTCTTGCACCCCGAAGGTCGTCTGATTCTGGGAAGCTCAGAATCTTCAGGCATTCCCGACGCCCGTTTCGCGACGGTTCGGCCAGGGATGAAATGACAATTCCTCCGCTGTGCGATTCCAAAGACGTCTAAAGCAGCGGTCTCCTGACGCCGTACAGGATGCCGACCGAAAGTCTGCTCTCAGTTTTCAATTTGATGAGATCAATGAATTTGGCTTGCACAATAAACGGACCTGAGGCGTTCTCTGCTCATCCTTGGCCATTTCAGCGACGTTTCGTGCGAGAATTCACAAATATCGATTTCTGAAATTCCAATCCATGAATCAACGGGTATAATCCGTTCAACAACTAGTGCCTGGACGGTCGAATTTTAAGGCGAAAACCATGAGGGACATATCATGAGCCTGATCGAAACGACGGTCGAAGGGACAATTGAATCTGACGGAACGCTTGTACTGGACCAACCGACGAACCTGCCTGCGGGTCGGGTTCTGGTCGTGTTAAGGCAAGAAGCACAATCGCAATCAGTACATTCCGTCGAAGAGAGCTTCTTTGAGATGATGGAAGAGATCTGGACGTCGCAGCGAGCACGAAGCCACATTCCCCGAACCATGGCTGCTGTTCATGAGGATCATTTCGAGCTTCAGGGCCAAATTGAAGACGAAATTGAAGCTGCGATTCGACTTCAGAAAGAGTGCCGACACCGTCGAAAGCAAACTGAAATCGAGACCATCTCGCCATGAGAGTCTGCGTCGACACCAACATCATCATTTACTATGTGGAACGGGACCCCGTCTGGCAACCAAAAGTGGATGCATGTTTTAGAGCGGTAATCGCTAATGGTGATGTATTGGCTGCAAGTGATGCCGCACGTTTCGAGTGTCTTGTTGGTCCCCTTCAGACGGGCGATGCTGCGGTACTCAACGACTACCACAGGTTTTTCGATTCGAAGAATAGCATTCATACTTTGCCAGTGACGTCAGCCGTTTGGGAACGGGCAGCCGAGATTCGAGCTTTGTTCCGATTTCAGGCGTTGGACTCAATTCATCTGGCTTCAGCAATTGAGCGCGGCTGCGGTATCTTCTTGACGAACGACGCACAATTGTCTCGCTGTACTGCAATTGCTGTGCAAGTTCTGACATAATTGGCCGTTATTTGCGATGACAAACGGACACGGAAAAATCGGAACATTTCGAGCCTCATCTGAGCGCATGCGAAGAAATTGTGATCGTCCGTGACAAACAAAAAATCGACCTGATTCTGTCAGATATGAGATTCGTACTGACTGCCAATTCGTTATGCTGATGCGGAAGACGTCTATGACAATTCGGCGGCTTGGTTGCGCTGAAATACCCTTTGGAATTCCTCATGTCCAATTTCCTGACATCGTCGACGTTGCCGTTATCCACACTGGCCACGTTTTGCCGGTCGCTTGGAACGATGCTGCATTCTGGGGTGAATATCCTCAAGGCATTTCAAGTTGCGGGTGGGAAATCGACTTATCCCAGACTGAAGCAGATTTCTGAAGAAATTGTCGATGAGCTGCGAAAAGGGTCTGACGTCTCAACGGCGATGAGCAATCAAGGGGATGCGTTCCCGGAATTGATGGTGGATATGGTCCGTGTTGCCGATCAGACGGGTTCATTGCCGGAAGTTCTGCACGCACTCGCCGAGCATTACGATAATCTTGTTCGACTGCGTCGCACGTTTCTGAGTGCGATTGCGTTTCCGATACTCCAACTGATCGCTGCGATCTTTATCGTCGCACTGTTGATCTGGATTCTGGGGATGATCGCGTCGAATAGTGGCGACAAGCCATTCGACGTTTTGGGGTTGGGGCTGACCGGAACACTTGGGGCACTCACCTGGCTGGGTGGTTGTTTCGGTACCGCATTAGCCGGCTTGTTCCTGTACTTGTTTCTGGTCCGTGGCTTGAAAGGACGCAAGTTTGTTCATTCGGCGTTATTGCGAATTCCGGTGATCGGTGGTTGCCTGCGCTCTTTTGCGATGGCTCGGTTTTCGTGGGCATTTGCATTGACTCAGCAGGCGGGGATGTCGATAAATCCAAGCCTTGAATCAAGCCTGAAAGCGACCGGAAATGGTGCTTTTGCGGCTGTCACACCGATGGTGACGGCGATGATTACCGAAGGGGAAGATCTTTCGTTTGCTCTCGACGCCACGCATTTGTTTCCCCGCGATTATCTGGAACTCGTCCGTGTGGGCGAAGCGACCGGAACTGTTCCTGAGACTTTAGAGCGGCTTAGCCCTCAGTTGGAAGATCAGGCTCGACGAAGTCTTGATGCCATGACGGCGGTACTCGCCTGGGTCATCTGGGGGATGGTGGCAAGCGTCATCATCTTCTTCATCTTTCGAATCGCGCTGATGTATATTGGATTGCTGAACGATGCGGGAAAAATGTGACTTCGTTCTGGGGTCGGGTGTTCAATTTACAAAATTGGCCGCGTGACCGAGCTTACGGCAGGGGATCATTCGAACGCCAATTTTGAAATTTGAACGCCTGACCCCTTGCGCTAAACCACGACGCCATTACGAAGATGAATACCGCGGATGGACAGTTGGTGTTTCAACGCGTCGACCGTTGTAAAGACTTCGGCGTCGAGGCCGTGTTTCCGTCCATGCTCGACGTATTGAGGAATGTCGTCGGTGTAGAAACAATCCGGGGCATCGCAGCCAATCTTTTTCAATGCCGCTTCGTAGATCTCGGGTTGTGGTTTCAGCGCGTGAACCTGGTAAGACAATACGAAATCGTCGAAACGATCGAGAACCTGAAATTGCTGGCTGACAAATTCGTAGTGGAAAACGCTGGTGTTGGATAACAAAACCAATCGGTAGCCGCGCGATTTGAGTTCGTCGAGAACGGGAACAATGGGTTTGTTAAGTGTAAAGATGTCGGATGCCGCGTGGGCCAGTTTCTGGAGATCGACTTTGGTTTTGAATTGTAATTCGAACCACGCGTGAAATTCTTCGGGTGTCACAAGACCTCGTTCGAAATCCCACTGCCAACCCGAATCGATCAAAGATTGACGAAGTTCGTAGCCGGTTCGACCACAGAGTGCTCCAATCTGAGAACACATCCGATCATGGCTGAAATGGACGAGAACATTTCCCATATCAAAAAGCACGGTGCGAATCACAAATTTCCTCCGTTGAATTTTTCCGTGCGCATTAGTGTTAATCTATGAAAAAGTCTCTTCACTTTTGAAGAGAAAGGACTAACCGAAGACGGTGATCCCGTGCCACCCGACTTTTTACTCGTGGCGCAGCATTGCTACTGGGTCGTGACCGATTGACCATCGACACTCGTTTGTCGTAGAGTGAATAACAGAATTGGCTTGCAGCGAAAAGTGTGCGTGCGGCTTGCACGGGGTTCCTCTGAACCAAGTTCCAAACGATCGACGGAGCGACGACATGCCTGAGAATTTCCAGGGGGGCGAAGGCGAATCAAACGATACGGAGACTCTCCGCGGCCGGGATTGGCCTTGCTTGCGTCAGTTCTGCATCTTTCTTGAAAACCGCGTCGGCCGATTGAATGATGTCATGCGACAACTGGAATCGCTCGATACGCGTGTTATGGCTATGAGTATTGTCGATTCCGTCGACTTTGCCATGGTTCGTCTGATGTTCGACAACGCCGATCGCGCCCGCGAAAAGTTAGAACTTTCTGGATTTCTTTTCAGCGAAAGCGACGTCGTCGGTGTCGAGTTGCCTGACAGCGATAAGCCGATCCACATGGTTTGTTCCGCTCTGGTGAAAGCGGAAGTCAATATTCATCACGCCTACCCCCTGCTCTACCGGCGAAATGGTCGCGGCGCTATCGCCATGTTCGTGGATGACGTCGATCAGGCCCTTCACATCTTGAAGGATGCAGGACACCGAATCGTCACTGAAAATGATCTTCACGACGATGATGAATATTTATGACACCGATGTGGTTTTTCTTCACCACTAATCTGTCCGGGGACAAAGTTTTCGAGAGATCGTCGGATTGTTCGATTTTTCCGATCCGATCGATGAGGCCGACGAGGCGATCTCTGACGGCTCAAAATCGCCCGAAATACCCTCCAAGTCGGTTTAATCTCCCCGATTTCGCTTCGCGGGACACTTACGCAATCGGATTGACCGATCCGATCGCGTGTTCTGCGTAGAATTCACCGACGACGTTAAGACTTCCGTTCGAACTTCGCGTGTTGAAATTTGACATCACAGTTTCACGCCATATATTCAATTTTGACGACGCGGATGTCGAGAGCTGGCGACCCCAGTAATCGACTTGCCACACGGATTCGAGGGCCGCATGTCCGCCGTTCACACTTCGAGGGGGAGTGTGCAAGACCGGCGCAGGACTCACCAGCCTGTTCAATCCAGAAGGGCGATGATCGACAATGTTATCCTCAAAATTCCTAAAGCGCGCGTTCGCTGTTTGTACAGTGGCATCAATGTTCGGCGCGGTTCACGCAGCAGACCAGATTGCCGAAGGTCGCCTGACCAGAACACGCACGGTTTCGACTGACGATGGTCCCTCCGCAGTGATTCAGGAAGGGCTTGACCTGCGAAACTCTCATCGCTGGGTCGAAGCGATTGAACTCTACGAAAAATCCTTGAAGAGCTGGCCTGAAAACGAACAACTGAAGCAAGGGTTGCGACAATCGAAGATTCATTTCTCGATTGAACGTCGATATGCAGACAAGTCCTTCGTCAACACCATGCTTCCGATGTCACGCGCCGAAGCGATGGTTTATCTTGACGACGTGCTCGAAAAGGTTCGACACTATTATGTTGATACCGTGAGCGGTACGAACTTCATCGCTCACGGAACCGAAAGTTTGTATTTCGGCTTGAACAACGAAAAATTCCTGCAGAGAAACCTACCCTACGGCGACCGTGATAAAATCGCTCAGGTCCGGACAACTCTTCGAGAACGGTTTTGGAACAAGCCCGCAGTGGGAGTGGACGGTGCTCGTCGGATTGTCGTCGAACTGTGTGACCTGACTCAACGGGAACTGAATCTTCCGCCGAGTGCTGTCGTAATGGAGTTTGTCTTCGGTGGCTGCAATTCGCTCGACGACTACAGCAGCTACCTGACTCCGGGAAAACTGGGCGACCTCTACAATAATATTGACGGTGAATTCGTCGGGATCGGCATTGAAATGAAGGCCGAATCGGGTAAAGGATTGCTGCTCGTCAACGTTCTGCCAGAAAGCCCTGCCTCGGAAGGGGGAGCACAAGTCGGTGACTTTATCGTTGCGATTGATGGACGTGATTGTCGAAAGCTGACCACCGAAGAAGCAGCTACGATGTTACAGGGCCAGCCTAACAGCCGGGTTCGGCTGCAACTTGCAGACCCTGGCACGAACGAAGAACGTCAGGCGACATTGATTCGCCGAGCGGTCAAAGTCAAAAGTATTCCAGTCGTCAAGATCATCGATCGAGCCAACCATATTGGCTACATCCGCATGACCGGTTTTCAAAAGAACACAGCAGAAGAGCTTGACGCCGCGATGTCAAAATTGCGACGCGAAGGAATGCAGGCTTTAATTTGGGACGTACGAGGCAATCCGGGTGGGTTGCTGAATGCAGCCGTCGAAGTTCTTGATCGGTTCATCGGCAATGGAGTCCTCGTCTCAACCCGTGGTCGAGTCCAGGACCAGAACTCGATTTATAAGGCTCACGTCGATGCCACGGATTGGAGTGGACCGCTTGTGCTGCTGGTGGACGGAGACAGCGCCAGTGCCAGTGAAATCGTGGCCGGGGCGGTACATGATCTTCATCGTGGAACGATCGTCGGACGCAAGACCTACGGAAAGTGGTCAGTTCAAAGCATCCTCCCCGGACACGCCGAGTCAGGTTTCCGGTTGACGACTGCCAAATTCTACGCACCGAACGGTGGCAACTACAGTAAGATCGGCATTCAGCCTGACGTGCAAGTCGCTGAAGAGACTGAGAATAAATCGAATCAACGAAATCGTCGTAGCGGAAAAACGGAAGACGATCGTGACATCGAAGCCGGGGTCGAAACGCTCCGTAAACAATTAGCAAAACGCTAACCGGTACACCGGCGCAGCCGGTTGGTGCGCGTCGGATGACGGTTTTAGAATAGGTTGACCGATCGCGCGTTGTTGATCGGGAGGGTGATGAGGCTGTGGAAGGCTTCCAGCCTCCCTTCCCGCCTTCATAATAAAATTGGCGAACAGATGACTGATGGAGCAGCAGATTGGCTAGTGACGACGGGGCGCGGTCATCGACCGACGCTCCGTTGGTCATTTTCGGTTGATGCCCCGCTCACCGATCTGCGTATGTCCCGAGAGACCGGCGAAGTCCTCGCGGCCGATCAGTCTGGTGGTCTTTATCTGCTTGACCGTCGCGGTCAGGTTCAAGCACTGACCCGCACGCGGCACTCTGTGCAGAAGCTTGCCTGGTCCGATACGGGAACGGTCGGAGCCGCAGTTCTCGACGATCATCTGGTTGGCTGGTTTGATCGTCGTCTGCAGTTTCAGTGGACGCGGGATCTTCCCGACGAAATCCTTTCGATCGCCGTTGACCCATACGGAACTCATGTCGCGGTCGGCCAGGCCGATGGTGTCAATGTGATCTATTCGCAGTCGAACAAGAAAGTCTGTCGGTTTGAAACGGCGCGTCCTCTGCGTCACCTGCAATTCCTGGCGAATAGCATGGAGCTACTTGTCGCTTCAGAGTACGGGTTCACGGGACGCTACACGTTGGCAGGTGCCCCGGTCTGGACGAGCAAACTGTGGTCGACGGTCGGTGATGTTGCGGCGACAGGTGACGGTAAGTCGATGTTTCTTGCGGGTTTCGCTCAAGGAATCCAAGCGTTTGATGGTAAGACGGGGAATACGCGTGGGACATTCGTCTGTGATGGAACTGTCGGGCTGGTGACGTGTGGATTTGCCAAGTGCAAGATCGTGGCCTACACGCTCGAGAGAACGTTGTTTAGCGTTGATGATGCGGGCAATCCCGAATGGAACGTGACGGCCCCTGAGGACATTCTCCGCATTATTCTTTCTCCGCTAGCCGATTTCATGATCTGCGGTTTTTCGTCAGGCAGAATCATGCGATTCGATTTGAACTCCTGATCTCGACCATTTCATGAATTCGGTGAATCGGTCGCAGACTTTCGTCAGTTGGCCAGTCTCATGATCGTGCCAAGATCGGTGATTCAGGCTACAAAACTGATCCTGCGACGACTATTGTTATATCGAACAGATTCAATCCTCGACCGTCAAACGAAAGAATACGATCATGGTGAAGACCGCTTCGACGATGCTTCCGCTGGGAACTGCCGCGCCTCATTTTTCCTTGCCTAACGTCGATGGAAAAACGGTCTCGCTCGACGATTTCAAGTCGGCGAAGGGATTAGTCGTGATCTTCATGTGTAATCATTGTCCGTTCGTAAAGCACTTGCGAGCGGGTTTGGCGCAGTTTGGCAAAGATTATATTTCCAAGGGAGTGGCCGTCGTCGGCATCAGTTCCAACGATGTTGCATCGCATCCGGACGACAGTCCCGCCAGGATGATCGAGGAACACAAATCGGCTGGGTATACCTTCCCCTACCTGTACGATGCAACACAACAGGTCGCTGTCGCGTACAAGGCCGCTTGTACGCCTGACTTTTTCGTATTTGACCAGAACCACTCGCTGGTTTATCGCGGGCAGTTTGATGCCAGCCGACCTGGCAATGGAAAACCGGTCACGGGGAGCGATCTGCGGCAGGCGGTGGACAACATGCTTGCGGGCAAAGGTCCGTTGGTCGAGCAGCGCCCCAGCATCGGTTGCAACATCAAGTGGATTCCCGGCCACGAACCGCAGTACTTCACTGGGGTTTCGGCCGTCGAGTGACACTGTGAGCCGGTCTTAGTGCCACTGCATCGGAGTCTTCTCCGACGCAGTGTCTTCGCTTTTGCCAAAACACTGTTGAAGAGCACGGGCTAACCGAAGACGGTAATCCCGTGGCACCCCAAGAGCACTGCTTGACCGAAAGAGCACTGCTTGACCGAGGAGGGTCGAGCAGTGGCAAGGTATCACTAAATTCGCCGCGATCAGGTTGATGCAGTTCTCTCGTCGCGAATCTGGACCTGCAGCGCACCCAGCATCTTCGTGATGGCAGCTTCTTTTCTGTCAATCCCCAGAACGTTATCCAGCACAAATGCGCGGGGTTCGTTGCTGGGATGAAGGATCAGTCGTCCGCAACGAAGCAGCATGTATTCGAACACGTCATCGATTTCTTTGCTGATTCGCAGATTGGGAGCCGAGTACCGTTCCAGGCTGCTCAGAAAACCGTGATGGTGTAACAGTTCATTCGGTCGTACTTCCCAGTAATCAAACCGGATATTGATGAACACACCGACGTAGATCAGCCCGAGCATGGTTGCAAAACAGACGTAAAACGTCGAATTGGCTCGAGGATTGATCCTCTTCAACATCGACGTGACGTTGGGAAGCAGTTCCGGAAAGTAAATCGAAAGGAGCAGCAAGCCCATTCCGAGTGTCACAAGCAGGAAAAAAACGATCAACGACGTCGTCCGCGGAAAATCGAATGCAAGAACAACCATGTTCACCGTCATCAGTGTGAGAAACACGATGGCAATGGTTTGATTGTGATCGTTATCAATCTTAAAAAAATAAGCCAGGATTGCTGCCAGGATCGAAGCAATGAACGTCGGATAGAGAAGAATGATCTTTGGATAGGAAACCAAAATAATCGTCTTTGTCTCTGCATCACTCGTCTGGACAGGCGATTTGCTGCTCACTGAAAGCTCCTCAGAAGTCAGAATAAAGTGCCACAAATCCTGGAATGTGGTCGCGGGAAGGATAACCCACTGCTGCGAATCATTCCAGTTGCGCGAGTAAACGAGCGCACGCGGTAGACGGATCACGAAATTACGAAAAATACGGGGGGCAACGTCGAAAACCGCTTAAAAACAGGCCGTTTTCCGCGTTGCGGTCGGAAATTTCCTTAGAAAATGCCAAGTTTGACCAGGACATTCTGCAAAAAACTCTGAAAAACATGGGTAAAAAACCAGTGAGTCTTCATTGACATTGAAAATGTCCTTGATTTAACTAGGAAACCTATGAGAAATGCAGTTTCTCAAAGACATTGGAAGTCGCTTTCGAAACGGATTTCGCAGACAGGATTGTCGCACAAGAGGAGAGAAAAATGTCAGAGACCAAGAAGCCACTGAGCAAGACCGAAGTCATCAACGCTTTGGCCGAATCGACGGGCCTTTCCCGCAAGGACGTTGGTAGCGTGATTAGCAGTCTGACCGAACTGATCGGCAAAGAGATCGGTAAAAAGGGTCCGCAAGTATTCAACGTTCCTGGATTGTTGAAGATCACCGTCATCACCAAGCCAGCAACCAAGGCTACTCAGCGAGCCAACCCTTTCAAGCCGGGTGAAATGATGACCGTCAAAGCGAAGCCAGCTCGCAAGGTCGTCAAGATCCGTGCCCTGAAGGCTCTCAAAGACATGGCATAATCATCAAACGATGATGGAATCTTTAAGACGGGCAGAGGGACGTGATTCCGCTGCCCGTCTTTGTTGACGATCGAGTGCTACGGCCTCGGTGAAGACTCCGAGGCTGTGGCACTCGGTCGGTTTAGCGTGGCCTGCGTCATTGTCCTGAGACCCCGCAGGGTTAAATGATGAAACTGTTGTCATCGTTTAACCGTGCCTCGCAGAGAAGCGAGTCAGGCGGCGTCACTGACGAGCCCGAAGTGTCATTGCTCGTTTGACTAATGCGGTTGCGTTTTCTCGCCGTCGGTCGGTTTTCTGTCACCCAAGCTCAGAAACGTTCGAAGAGATCGGCTGAAGGCCGCGATGGCTTCGGGTTCAACGATGTCGCATCACGGCGTGTCCGCCCAGGGGGGCGGGCCAGCTTCTTCTCGGTTGATCCGCTTGGATGCATAGCTCACTTGGGGCCGAACTTCTTCGTTGTCCTTGTACAAAGTTTTGATGCTCTGCCAGATCTCTTCGGCTTCCGTTTGGTTTCCCTTTTTGAACAGGCTATCCGCTTCTTTCAATTTCTTGTTGAGGTACGAGACGTAGTCTTCGTCTGCTCCGCCGGTTTTGATGATGGCGTCCACCTCATCCTGTGCCAGCGAAACGTAGACGCGGAATTCCTCGTTATTCTTAAATAATTGAGTGATGCTGCGAAATTTGCGTAAGGCCGTAATCCGATCGCCAAATTTTAGAAAGTGCTCGGCCGAGAGATACTGCTTTTCGGCTTCGTTGGCAGGTCCCTGCTTCAGGCGTTTCGTGCTATGCATTTCCTTATCGATCGTTCGTTTATCGATCGAGATGATCATCTGCTGAGCCTTTTCTGCAAAGCGGCCCTCGGGAAATCTTTCAATCAGTGGCGTCAAGCACTTTTCTTTTGCGACACGCCAGTCCATGGCAAACTCTGACTGAAGCAATTTTTCAGCTCGCGCCATCAGCTTCGCTTCCCCTTCGGGTAAAAAATGCCATGCAACAAAGCCGGTAATCAATGCAAGACAAAGCCCGAGGAACCAGGCTCGCTCGTAAATGGGGCCTTGATCTCTTTTCTTCCTTTTCTTTTTCCTGGAAAGACTTGTATTCGATTCAGCGGCGGCGACGGTGTCACCTTTTGTAACGCCATCAGAGATCGTTTGAATGGCAACGGCATGTTGGGCCGTCACTTTTGTACGAACATCTTCCAGTTCGTGTTGAAGAGCCAACGCATCATAAATGCGATCGGCCGGGTCCTTTTCCAAAAGGCGAAAAATCAAGTCCTCCAAGGCCTTTGGGCAGTCGGGGACGAGCGATGTAATCCGTGGCGGATCTTCCTGCAAATGCTGCATCAGCATTTCGCCCTGGTTCTCGCTCATGAACGGCGTCTCGCCCGATAACATTTCAAACAAGACGCAACCTAAAGCATAAAGATCGGTCTTCTTGTCAACGGGTGGTTTGCCTCGGATCTGCTCGGGTGCCATGTAGGCGTACGTTCCCACCGTCTTGCCCGCAGCCGTGAGCGATGTCGCGGTTGTATCTCGCGCGATTCCAAAATCGGTCAATTTAATGACATTGGCTGACGTCATCAGCAAGTTAGCTGGCTTCAGATCGCGGTGAATCACCCCTGCTTCGTGGGCATGCTCCAATGCTTTTGCGATCTGCATTGTGAACTCAACGGCCTCTTCCCAGGGAAGACGACCTTTCTTTTTCAGATATTCTTCGATCGATCCCCCTTCAACCAGTTCCATTGCATAGAATCGCTGGGAACCGAACTTTCCGCCGCCGTAATACCGAACGATATGGGGATGCTGTAGTTTCTTAAGGATCGAAATTTCGCGTTCGAAACGCCTTTGCAGAGGTTCGGAATCAGCAACGTCAGGAGCCAGCACTTTCAGGGCAACGCGCGCGCCGTTCTTGGTGTAGATCGCACGATAGACGATCCCCATTCCGCCCACGCCGATCCGATCCCCCACTTCAAAGGGGCCGATCATTCGTTTGCTCATTCCTGTCGATTCCTAGAACTCAAATGCATTCGACGATTATCGCCCATTTGCAACGAAATGTAAAAACGTGACATCGTCAACCTTAGCCCCAAACGGATGGTTGGCAGATTCTCGTAAGTTCATTTGTTTAAACACGTATTCTCAACACCTTGCGCGACGAGTGCAATCCACGCGAGCGAATTCGGTTGAATAAACTCGCTTACGGGACTCGGGTTGAGCCGATACTCTTGAGATAGGCATATAAATCGGCGTGGTCCTTGGGCGTAAGGCCTTTTAACAGGCCCACCGGCATCAGCGATATCGGGGATTTTCGTTTCTCATCGACCTGATTCGTTTCGATACGGAATGTCTGTCCTGAACCATTGCGGAGCAAAAAGCCGTCGACGGACTCGTAAACAATCAATCCGGAATACGACTTCCCGTCTTTCGTGGACACAACGGTCGTTTGATACCTGTTAGAAACATCGCGACTCGGTGCGACAATTGCCACGAAAAGATCCTCGCGCGAGAAACGGCTTGTGACGCCTCCCAAATCGGGGCCTAAGGCGCTGCGACCGTTATGGCACTGGAGACAGGCTCGACTTTGAAACAGTTCCGCCCCGCGTTTGGCATCGCCGCTCTCCCGATCGGATTCGGCAAGAATCGACTTTAGCTGGGTTAATTCAACATCGTTACCGCCGAACTCGGACGTTGCTTCGTCCTTAAATCGGAACACAATCCACTTTGTCCAAAGGTCGACAGTTTCCGGCTGAGGTCGGTGTCCGGGTTTTCCCGCGACGAACGGAAACGACTGATTGTTATTTCGTTGTAACAGCTTGATGACCTGTTCGCGCGCGACGTATTCACCTTCATCAGCACCCAAACGTCGAAGTCCCTTCACCAGTGCAATCTGTTCCTTCGGCTGATCACTTGGACCCAGTTTTTCCAAAGCTGACAGGCATGCCGCTTGAACTTCGGTTTGTGACCATTCCAATCCTGCAATAAATTTGTCGCGATCAGCCGGAACGGGATTGCGACTGAGGACCACCAGAACCGCACCGCGAATTGAAAAATTGTCAAACTGTTTTCGAATGATCGACTGGTGAGCAGGATCTTCAGAATCACCAAGGGCAAAAACCACGTCATTGTTCCACCCATAATCGACGACATTCGTAATCATTTTTGCCATCGCCGTCCGCGCCGCCGGTAGTAGTTCGGGGGGCATTTGATTCAGGAAAATCGTATGGCCTGGTCGCCCAAATTTGGGATGGCTGACAACGGCAGGTGCCAGGTAGCGATCCGCCAAGGCGAGCTTCAGCCACATTTCTTTCATGCGGTCTCCCCAACTGGCATCTTGAGCCAGATTTCTTATCACCATTTTCTCTTCCAGATCGACCAGCGCCGAAACGATCAGGTCCCGCTGTTTGACCGAATGCGTCATGGGGCAGCGGGCGAGTGCCACCAGCCGATGAATGTCATCTACAGGGTCGGACGTGGGGGTCAATCGATCGCAGATCGCGTCAATCACTTTTCCATTAAACGTCGTGATCATGGCAAACAGACGGATCAACTCATCATCGAGTACTGGGGCGCTAGTTGGAAATATCTCGGCAAGTTGAACTCGTAGTGGATCAAGTTCCCGTTCAAACTCGTCAAGATTCAGGCTACTGGCGTATCCATCAAAAACGGGTGGTCGGTCCGGTCCTGACCCCATGTCGCCGAGTGTGAGTTGAAGCAGGCGAACGGCATCCAGTTTCAGTTCGACAGGATAATCTTTCTTTTTCAGCACAGAAATCGCGAGCGAAGGAATGACACTGCGAACTCGACGTGCGTTATCGTTTGATCGGACGAGCCAGCCAATCGCGTAGCTGATGACCGCCCTTGCCCCCAGTTTCGTGGCAGATTCCGATACGGCAGGTAAGTACTTTTCATCCATGCGAGCCACGACGGCTGCCGCCAGAGTTCGATTGAAGCGGTCGACTCCACCCAGGCGACGCGACAAACCGGAGACAATTTTCGGCCAGTCAAAGTCTGGCTGATTGAGAAGTTGGCACATCTCTAAGGTAGTTCTCGCAACAAGTGGACTCGGATCATCAAGATACGTTTGGATGATTGCGGCGTCGTACGCGTCAAGGCTTGAGCGTCCGTATGCCCAAATTCCGCGAGCACGAACTTCGGGTGAATCACTTGATGCCAACGCCTTCAGCGTCTCTAAAGTGATTCCCTGAAAAAGTTCGACCAGAATTTCAATCGCTCGAACACGTTTTGCAGCGGGCTCAGCCTGATTGTAAGCGGCTTCACGGAATGCTGCGGCACCGAGTTCCAGGGCTATCGGTTTCCATTTTGCTCGCGACCAACTGCTCAGAGGCTGATTTGCGGAGAGGACCTGATCAAGTTTTTCGTTCGTTGTCGGACGATTTGCTGTATTCGTCTGAGTGGCGTTTCCGGCGTCGCCGACGTAACGGATGCGGTAAACACCCCCTCGTGTCCCGCGACCTCCCACACAGACATAAAGTGAACCATCCGGTCCAATCTCGACATCTGTTGGAGCGAAACCGTTTTGTCCGGTGCCGACCATGAAAAGTTCGGGCTGCGATGACCATGTGTCCCCAGCCTGCTTAAGCGGTAATGCGTGGACTCGACCATATGTCCAATCGAGCACAAATAGTGCACCTCGATACTTTTCGGGAAACTGCGTATGCCGATAACAGGCAACACCCGTCGGTGATCCTCGTCCAAACGAGGCCAAAGCCGGTGGCATATCGAAGTAACCATCACGGCGCATCCAGCTTTTGCTGACCCAGCCATGATCTGCACCGGCGAATGCATGATAAACGCGCGTCGGCCGATACCAGGGCAAAGAGACTTCACGTTCTTCGTCACTGTCATAGGTGAAGATGTCACCCTGCGGATTAAAGGCAAAATCGTAGGCATTCCGAAGTCCGTCGGCGAGGAGTTCCCCACCAGTCAGGTCAGGCTTAAGACGAAACAAGACTCCGGCTCGAGGTCCCTTGATCGGGGATGATGGTAGCGTCGCATATTTGCTGCTGATTCCTGCGTTATTACCGGCAATGAGATACCACCAACCATCAGGCCCTAGCTGAATCGAATGGACATCATGTTCGCCCCCGGTCTTGAGTTTGAGAAAGTTATCGGGGGGGCCATCGGCTTTGTCATCGCCATTGGTGTCGTCCAGTCGCAGAAGGCCTCCGTCGCCAATACACACCAATGAACGACCATGGAAATACATTCCCTGAGCACCATTTTTCGGGACCTCAGAAAATAATTTCGCTTCGTCCGCTTTGCCATCTCCGTTGTTGTCGACCAGGATTTTGACGAACCCCGCCCCTGCGACGACGACTCGCCCTTTTGAATCCAAGGTCATCGAATAAATATCATGCGCCAGTTCGTTACCGGCAAATTCCGTGACCTCGAAACCCTCCGGGACTTTTACGCCGATCTCGTCCGCCACGAGCGTACGAGCGATAAAGACCGCAGATAACGCCGCCAATGTGATTCTGAATGAGGGTCGAGAAGATAAGAATCGAAACATTGGATATCCATATACAACCTGAGGCCGAAGTCACCTGCAATCTTACTCGGCATGGATGAAAACGAGCAACAACGGTTTCATCGGTGTTCGTCTCAAATGCTCGTGTAAGCGAGATGCGGTACGTCCACCCACCCAAAAAACTGAACATGCCGAAGTATCGGGAATTCCTGTTTTTTGCTTGACGGTTCATCGTGGCACAAATAGGATTTCAGACGTAACATCTAATGTCGCGCGTTTTCTGAAGATTGAATACACAGCGTTTCCGGCAGAATCTCAGAAAGGACTTCGTCATGTCTCAGGCAGCAACGTTATCGGTCGGCCATCCTTATTTGCCGGTCAAACAGACTCAATGGTCGCCCGTCGCAACCGGCACAGAATTCGAAGACAATTCACCATTTGGTCTTCAAGGCTTGGCGCGGGACTCCCTTCAGATTATTAAACCCGAATGCGTGAAACAGCTGGCCGTGAGATTGGCATTGCGTGCGACACGAGCACAGATTCAAGATGATAACTACGTCAATCAGGTCCTGAATTTGCACCCGGACTGGGTCGATGAATATCAGGTCGTCCATTTGATTGAGCGATCTTTATGGATTCGGGAACATAGCGATCTCGTGATGACAATGGTGCGAAACCCAAGTCAGATTCCCGACAATCCTCCCCAGAAAATCATGGACGCGTTGACTCGGGCTTACTCGCTGCACCCTGAATCCACCGTGTGGTATGGAGTGCCGCTATTTGGTGATCAAACGAATCATGAAGGGTTGCCAATACCGGTGACGGCGGACGAAGTACGAGCGGAAGCGAAGAAACGCGTCGCTGCGGCGCAAGAGCATGCACTTCGCTGGGGGTGGTTCTATCGAACCGCGATGACGACCATAGGAATTCCTTCCATGTGTTGGTACTCGCTCCAAGCGATTAAGAACCGGATTCAGCAAGTTTCCACGAGCGTCGGGGAGTATTGGAAGAAGTGTCGGCAGGATGCGCGTCGCCGAGCTCGAGCCATTTACATGGCAGAACATGAACGCTGCCGATTTGGTTTTTCGAAGACAGAGATTCCAGCACATCGCACGTGGTTAGGGCAAAGCCTGGAAACGGCGTGCGTAATACTTGAACTGATGGCCTATCAATCGTCGGTTGCGGCGTCTGCGTCACCATTCTTCGGACTCGTCGCTGCCCCACTCGCGATGATCAAGTTTGTGCCGTTGATCTTCGTTCCGTTAACCGTCGTTTCCTGCGACCCATTCCTCTTTGTCGAGCTTCCCAAAGAACCTGGAAAATTACGGCATCTTGGGCACTGGTATTGGCAAAACCAACCGAAAGGCCAACAAAAATTGCATTTGCACTTATAGAATTTCCATGACTCACGGCTCAGGCGTTAGCCAATCGCCACAGATTCGTCGGTCAACGATTAGCGTTTCACCGAGCGAGTCATTGGATTCGGGGTGGCCCGCTGTTTCTTTGCGCAAACAATCATTGCCTGACCTCCATAGGCATTTTCGGAGTGATAATTGATCGAGCCGAAACCTGCCTCTAACAGCATTTTCTTCATGTCTTCAACCGTCCAGCGGAACAGGATCGGCCGCAGAATCGTCTGATTGATTTGTCGGACCTGCTCGAATTCGAGGTTCAATTCAGACATCCGGTCGGCGGCAACCAGATCGGCCGCAATCCGCGCGAACAGCTTTTCCAGATTTGTCGATTTCTGTGGGCCGCTGACTCGAATTTCGCCTCCAATTTTGAGGGAGTCCCACACTTCTTTGAAACATTTGATTGGGTCTTCTAACGAATACGCCACGTTATTCAAGATGGCGAAGTCAAACGCATTTCCCGGTAAGCCAAACAACGTGTTGACGTCCTGCTTAATCGCGAGAATTCCAGGTCCAAGCGCGTCGCTCCGCAAGTAGTCATGGCATTTGTCACGCAACAGATCCAGCATCATCCGGTTATTCTCGACAGCGAAGATCGTGTGACCACGCTGTTGTTTCGCGAGATGTAATGACAAATTACCGGTTCCCGCGCCGAGGTCCAGGATTCGGGATCGTGGTGGCAGGCGGGTCAGTTCCCCTTGTCCACCGCGTGGAACCTGCTCTCCGAGAATATGCTCAATCAGTTCGTGGTAGACGCGTGAAGCCAGCAGGACGCGGTCGTAAGACATGGCATATTCAGACCAGGTCATGTCCAGCCGTAACGCCTCGAACACATCTCGCTTATAACGGTACGTGGTTGGCAAATCGTCGAACTTCACTTCGAGAATCACCAGCCAGCCCTGGGTTTCTTCGGCGTCTTTGGGGATCTGATAGGCTCGCTTAATCGCATGAATCTTTCCGTATCGCGGACTTGTGTACTCGATCGGTTCGATATGGATCGGTGGTAGTTTGGTATTGTTAAACTCTTTGGCACCCTGATCCAGGATCGCCTTATAGTTATCCAGGAAATAGACCCATTCACTGACATGCTGCCCACGCCGACCTTCCATTGTGCGGTCAAAAGCCAGACCAAACGCCAGGTTCCAGTCAACAATCCTGAAGTAATTGTCGAGCATGTAGGCGGGAACGAGGGCATCGGCCCACGGGGTGACGCCAAACGTCAAAAAATCGCTGACCAGATTGAAATCAGGAGCGTTGATGCCTGGGAGATCAAGGCCTTCAGCGTACGACTCGCGTTCATCTCGATCTTCGGGGACTTCTTTTGCAACAAATCCGCCCGAAGAAAGTGTTGGCAGATCTGCTGGCTGTTGGCTCGCTTTTCGCAATCGCTCGACTTCCTCACGCAAGAGTCGAAGTTCCTCCTCAATCGAACTATTCATGGAAGTCGGACTGGTTTTGTTTTTGGTTGAATCACTGTGCGAAGCCGCATTTTGCGTGGCTTTCGTACGGACCTTGCCGGTGACTGCGGCGGTTGTTCGAGACGGACTTTTCTTTGCCATATTGTTTTTGCTCGGAAAGACATGTGCCAAAGCGACCTGGTTAATCTGTCAGATTATCCATCGGCAGAAGTTCACGCTCCATCGCTAAACACGGAACTTTGTAAGTGAGAAAGTGATCACCGGTAACACCGGGGATCACCTGGAATCCACAGCGATGGTAGAACCCACGATGCTTCTCATGGCAGGCCAGAAACAGCACCTGGAACGAATGTGCTTTGGCAAACGAACATAAGGTATCGACAATCACTTCACCAAGTCCCAGTTGCTGCCAGTCGGGAGCAACAATCACTCGACTCACCTCGGCCTTGGCAACGCGACGCTTGACCAGCTTCTGGTAATAATTCTGGAATTCGCTGAATTCTTGCAGGACATCGAATGGAAGTTGCCGTTGATTTGATGGATAACGCAGATTCATTTCCAGCAATTTCGAAGATTTTTCTTTGACAAGCTCTTCGATCAGTTTTGCAATCTGAGGGTATTCTTCGCCGAATCCACGGACGAGTCGAGCCGCACCCAATAAAGATCCGTCTGCCTTTGAGAATAATCCGAACGGAAGCGACATCTTGTCCGTGAAATCGAGTTCCCACGGAACGTCGGGCGAGACCTTCTGGGACGACAAGTAACCCAGCTCTTCCCAGACTTTGTAACGCAGTTCAAAATACGCAGCAAATTCCTCTTTTGTCCGGATCACTCGTGCGGTTGCGACGTGTCGCGTTCTGACTTTTAGAACAACTTTTCTCAATGTTTCGAAAAGCATTTCTTCGGAAGTAACCTGCCTGCCTGCTTGCATGATTGACGCAGTAGGCCGATGTGCAGCGAATTGTTCCCACTCAGGAGAATTGATGACGACTTCAAACTGACATTTGACATCTGCCGGAAGAATTAATTCGTCGACTTGCGGACTGTGGGGCTCGAAGCCGTCGAGCAGAAGAATTGATCCCGTTTCCCGTTGTCGCAACTGAGCGACGGCTTCTTCGAGCGATGAGCATTCTTTGAGTGTCGCAGCGGGGCCAGGGAAGAGTCGATCCTTAGGGTCAAAACACCATTTTCGCAGACGCTGACGCTTCTCCCGGCTATAGCGATCGGGATGTAGAGTGCAAAATATGATTTCCGGAATAAGCAGTTTCTCGGCCATTGATGTCTGCCCGCTGAACAATTCAGGCGAACCATCATCGACCTGGGATGGCGACCGACCTGCAATGGGGCTTTTGTTAACCTGAATGTCCGCTGGCTGGCGAACTTCTGAAACAAGACGCGAGTTGAGTGGCTCGACCGTCTCGTTAACAGTCGGGTCGCATTCAATTCGCTCATTAGAGATTAGTCTTGAGCTTTCGTCCTGGGTGCTAAAACCTCGTTCTTTCGTGGAAATTGTTTGAACCGTATTCCGAGGACTTATGTCGGCATCTGCGATTTGGTTAGCAGCTTGGTTCTGGCGTTCAGCGATTTCTCGTTCAATTTCGCCAAATAATGGAAAAAGGCTGTCGCCGATGTTTTCATAGGCCTCGGCTGGATGCTCCCACATCTCGACGGGACGCCCGTTTTTTGGGAGGACATTCAACTTCACGAGCTTGGAATATTTCCAATTCACGGCCTGACAAATCACGGGAACGACACGAGCCGTCTTTTCCTCATGTCGCCTGAGTGCTTCAGGCAATTCCCGCTTCATACAGTAGTCAGAGTTGAAGAAGTTCGGGGTGACGAGTAACAAAATGATGTGTGCTGCGGCGAAACGCTCGTAGATTTCGTCTTCCCAGTCGTCACCTGGTCTAATATTGCCGTCGTGCCAGATTCGCACTCCATGCTCATTCTCAAAAACCTTCAGGCTACGCCGTAAGTCCTCAAGGAACGGCAGGTCTTTCCGAGAATAAGAAATGAAGATCTCGATCGGTTGTTGCGATACTCCCGTTATGGCCGTGGACATCGTGTTCATACCTTCCGGAAAGCGCTGTATCAAACTAATCCATTTACCATACGGCCAATGAAGGGCCTCCGCAAGCGAGTTTCCATCGGCTGTGGATGTTTCCACTGCATTGAATCCTGGTTCGTTGCATTTTTGTCCTAGAGTACCGATCTACCGTAGGAATCAGACCCGCGTGCGTTGATAAGAAAAAACAGGGAGCACCACGAAAGTGCCCCCTGTTGAAACTGCATTAAGAAAACCGCTAGTTACCCGATTTCGCCTTAGCAAAACGCGAGTTACCGTGTCGTATCAGTTTCCACTCGATTTTGCGGCAGGCGACTTTTCCCGGATATCATAGCAGAGAACCGTATTGTTCTCGCGGAGATAAAGCTTTCCATCGAGAATCACAGGATGTGCCCAACTCGGCCGTTCACCGCTGCCTGGTATGGTGAATGAGCCGACCTCGACAAAGGCCTCTGGATCGGCCTTGGCAAGAACCATCGTCCCTTTTTCGAAATGGAGATACAGTCGACCATCGGCCGCAGCGATGGAGAAAGTACCACCTCCGCCCGCCGGACGTGTTTTGTTCCACTTGATATCGCCTGTCGTCAGGTTCGCACAGAATGGGACGCCAGAAGAATCGGTGTCGCCATAGAGATAATCACCGACAAGCAAGACGCCACCGTGTTTATTCCCCAATTCCTTTTTGAGCGGATAGACCTCTGACATGGCGACACCGCCCGCGCCGTCCGCTGCCTGTTTCAGAAGAGCGCCGCCGCGTCCATAGCCTGCGGAAATGAATACCAGGTCGTCACGTACAATCGGCGTCGGGATGACAGCCGTCGTCTTCTCAATCGGATAGGACCAGAGCAGCTTACCATCGCCGGCACGAACTCCAAGAGCACCCCCTCCGGTCGTCTGCACGTAAACACGAACGTCGCCGATTTTGGAAATCACGATCGATGCGTGCCCCGCACCGCGGTCTCCTTCACGCACGGTGGTCCAGATCGTGTCACCAGTGAGCTTATCGAGCGCAACCATCGTTGCCTTTTCGCCGCCAGGTGTGCAAACCAGTTGCTTTCCGTCGATCAGTACGGATTCGCTGTACCCCCAGGAATCGGCTTTGTTTCCGCCGAAGTCTTTTTTCAGATTCTTGCGCCAATGCTCACGTCCTGTTGCGACATCACAACAAAACAAGTCCCCGTCTGCCGTCAACGCATAGACGCGGTCTTCGTCAACGGTTGGAGTGCTTCGGGAACTCTGCCAACTTGATTGCCCCGACATCCATGGTGCCCCCGCTTTAACTGCCCACAGACGCTTGCCGTCACGAATATCAATACAAATCAGGTACTCGTCTTTGTCGTCGACGCCTGAAATACTGTCACCCACTAAAAAACCGCGACCATTGGCGATTGCCAGGCTGGTATAGCCTCGACCGGAACCTTCAACTTTCCAAAGCAGTGATGGTCCGCCTGCTGGCCATTCTTGCAGCAAATCCGTCTCTTTCGAAACCGCCGTTCGATCGGCACCGCGAAATGTTGGCCAATCGGCTGTCGCCTGTTGAATCACACCGAACGTCCCGAACAACACTAACGCAAAAAACAGGCCTCGTGGAATCATCTTGCAACCGCTCCCCAAGTTTCAGGTGATCGTGATCTTGAACTCAACCGCGAGTTTACGACCGGTCATGCATGTCGGCAAGCCAGTTGGTAACATCGAACGAGACGTCATAGCCATATGACGACTGGAACTCGGAATGCCCGCGATGCGGTTCGCGTGAACGGGTTTCACCCATGTGCGACTTTCTTACTTGTTCCATTCAGCCAGAACCATTGCTAACGCTTCCTCGCGACTTTCGATCTCCAGGTTCAATTGTGCGTCTTGAATCACAACGAGAATCGATTTGAAAAGCGGTCCTGGCTTCAAACCGAGTGCGATCAGATCGTCGCCGGTGACCAGCGGCACGGGATCGATTACTTCAGTGGGTGTTTTCGCCAGAAAGTCTTCGCAGAACTCGATCGATTCCAGACTCAATGAATTCGCGATTCGATCCGCTCGTAAAAGCTTTAACAAGTCTACGCAGTACGGATGAGCGAGGGATCGTTTCAGTGCCGCAAGGCTGAGGCGTGCGGCGTCGTCCAGATCGTTCTGATGAGCCACCAGCCAGACAATCCGGTCAGTTTCGTCGTTTGACAGCTTTAATCGTCGACAGACTTTGTCGACGGCTTGTTTGTCTGTTAGTGGTTTCAGCAGAGCCGCCATGGCCAGTTCAAACGACGGTGCGTCCAACAATTCCAAGCGCTTTAAAGTGACCTGCCATTCGGATTCCCGACAGATCAGATCAAGTTCGGGAAAGACAATCCGCATCAGTCCGACATCGTCAGCCAGTTCGATCGCTCGCCGTCGATGTACATCAACCAGCATTTTCTTCATCTCTTGAGCGATCCGTTCGGCGCTCACGACGATCAATTCCGACGACATTTCTCGTATGGCATCGGCAGTCGTGGAATCAAGCGAGAATTCGAGCGTCGCTGCGAATCGAACTGCACGAAGCATTCGCAGTTTGTCTTCCCGGACGCGTTCATGTGGGTCACCAATCGCGCGGACCATTTTTGCAGCCAGGTCGACAGCTCCGCCGACATAATCAAACACGCTTTCTTCAATGGGGTCGTAAAACATCCCGTTGATTGTGAAATCTCGCCTTTTGGCATCTTCTTCCGGTGTGCAATATTCGACCCGTTCAGGACGCCGTCCATCCAGATAGGGCCCCTCGGTTCTAAACGTGGCGACTTCAACTTGCCCGGCATCTTTCGGTCCGAGGACCATAATGACGCCGAAACTCGCTCCCACCGCGAGCGTCCGTTTGTGACCGAAAAGTTTTCTCACTTCCTCCGGTCGTGCGGTCGTGGCCACGTCGTAATCCTTGGCCTCGCGACCCAGCAACGCATCGCGGACGCAGCCTCCCGCAAAAAAAGCCACGTGACCCGCCGATCTCAGCTTTACGACGATCTCGATCGCAAATTGATGCTGCGGCGAAAATTCGGACATGACACTGAACTCGATTCGCAAAAATTCAAAAGGAAGGCACCAAATATCATATCTTCGCACAACGAAAGTTCTTCCTTTCGGGTTTGTTTTCAGCGTTGATTTCTACAGAATAAATCTCGCAGACAAAAAAAGGCCCCCTGATCGGGAATGATCGGGTTCGTCGGTCGTTCGGTTTCAGTAAGGATCATCAGGATGTGGGTCAAAGTATGTGGGATTCGCGACCGCAAGACGGCGCGAGATCTGGCTGAGATCGGTGTTGACGCGATCGGACTGAATTTTTACTCCGCATCGCCCCGCGTCGTCGAAGCGGACGAAGCCCTGGAAATCTCGAAAATCCTACCTTCTGAAGTTGTCAAAGTTGGTGTCTTCGTGAATCACTCGATTTCCGATGTTGAAACGCTGGCGACCCAGTGTCGGCTGGATTTTGTCCAATTGCATGGTGACGAAACGCCTGCATATTTCGCTGAAATACAGCGTCGTTTGCCCCGTATTCGGTTAATTCGGGCCTGGCGCATGTCTAGCGACGGACTGGAGGGACTCAAAATCTTTCTCGATGAATGCCGGCGTCAGCAACTCGATCTCGCCGCGTGTCTTGTCGATGCACACGTCGCGGGGGTCTTCGGAGGATCAGGGAAAACCGTCCCGTGGAAACAACTGGCGAGCGAGTATCGCCGAGACGAATGGCCACCGCTGATCCTGGCCGGGGGATTAACCCCAGATAACATAGCCGAAGCGATCTCGTCCGTTCACCCTTGGGGGGTCGACGTTGCCAGCGGTGTCGAGTCGGCTCCGGCAGTCAAAGATCAAAAGCGAGTGCGTCAGTTTCTGTTAAACGCAAAAAACGTCTGATCGTTGGGTTTGATGCAGTATTTGATATTGCGGCATGGCTGATTCGGCGGACGGCGTTCAAATCAGAACGAATTTGCCGCTTAGAACGAACTTACGGCTTGTATCGACGACGACGCTTCTTATGCCATTTACGGCGATTTAGGGTCGTCTCTACCCAAATTCAACACGGAATCGAACCGTGAGCCGGCTGATAAAGGGCCGGTGGCACCGAACGTAATGGCTGAACTACCTGAGATAATCTGCCTCATGGCGAAAAATTTGATCGCCGATTGTCATAAAGAGGCTGGTCGACATCGCTTTTGCCCGATTGCCGAATTCTGACGAGAACAATTCGAACCAAGGTGAGAAAAATTCTCGTCGAACGAAAGTTTTGATTGTTCTCCTGTCGCAAACAGGCTTACAATCATTATCAGTTCGATTCCAGTTTAGTCCTGTCTCAGTGGAAACCTAGACGATCTGATTCGTCTCCGCTTTGTCCTGTGCGTGTGCGAAAGGAAATTTCGATGGCCCGTCGTCCAATCGCGTTGCTGTTCGCTTGTGGATTTACATCCCTGGCGTTGATCATCGCTGCATCGCTTCCCATCGAACTTTCGGCGGCAAGCAAGGCAACAAAGAAGCCGATCAAGAATCCCAAATACGATCCAACGGCGGAAAAGGTTGACCTGTTCGACGCCGTCGACGCCAAACAAGTGACCGTCAAACTTGTCCCGAAGGATGCCCTAGGTGGTACGGTGTTAATCGAAAACAAGACCGATAAGCCGCTCACCGTGAAGATTCCCGATGCTGTTGCAGGTGTTGCAATCAATTCCCAATTCGGTGGCATGGGCGGCGGTGGTATGGGTGGTGGCGGTATGGGTGGCGGCGGTATGGGTGGCGGCGGCATGGGCGGCGGTCAGCAAGCAATGGGCGGCGGCATGGGCGGTGGTGGAATGGGTATGGGCGGTGGCGGCATGGGCGGTGGCGGCATGGGTGGCGGTGGTATGGGGGGCGGCGGCTTCTTCTCCATCCCGGCGGAAAAGGTTGTCTCGCTGCAGTTTAACTCAGTATGTCTGGAACACGGGAAACAAGAACCCGGACCAAGCAGTAAATACACACTCGTACCGATTACCCGCGTGAGCAGTGATCCTGTCCTTCACCAATTGCTTGCGAAAGTTGGTACAGGCAAAGTTGATCAACAGTCCGCCCAGGCAGCCGCATGGCACCTGACTAACAAAATGTCGTTCCAGGAACTCGCGGAAAAGATGGAAGAACATCTGGGCGACCTCAATCCATCACCTTATTTCACGCGGGAGCAACTTCTCGGTGCTCAAAGTTTATTGTCACAGGCCATGGTTAAGGCTGAGGAAAAGGCTGAAGAAGAAAAGCTGACTCCAAAAACCGAAACGAAAGTCGCACCACGAACGTCTGCGGCAAAGGCCAATCCTGCCGCATCGAACTGATTTACCAACTTACGACGGGTGTTTAAACAAGCAGGCTTGCCGATATCGGCAAGCCTGCTTGTCATTTACGCCAGAATTTCCTTGATCACGC
Source organism: uncultured Schlesneria sp. (assembly GCA_903904835.1). Lineage (GTDB taxonomy): Bacteria > Planctomycetota > Planctomycetia > Planctomycetales > Planctomycetaceae > Schlesneria. Next base: position 60,323 of record CAIVEI010000206.1, read on the forward strand.
GACATTCGCCGTCGATTTGAGTCAGGCGTTGTTCCAAACCCTGGAAGTAAAATGTCAGTTGATCGTGCTCCAGCCCCAATAAATACAGAATTGTCGCGTGCAGATCGCGAACTTGAACCGGGTTCTGTTCTGCCTTGAAACCAAATTCGTCGGTGCTTCCATAGACGGTTCCTCCCTTGATTCCGCCACCTGCCATCCAGGTTGAGTATCCATAGGGATTATGGTCACGACCCGCCGAACCTTCCGATGTCGGCGTTCTTCCGAACTCGCCACCCCAGATGATCAGCGTGCTATCGAGTAATCCACGAGCCTTCAAATCCGAGATCAATCCTGCGATTGGTTTGTCGACTTGCAGGCCGTTCCTCAAGTGCTTCGTATCATTGGCCCCATGAGTGTCCCAACCGTCGCCACCTCCTCCGTGGTAGAGTTGAACGAAACGCACGCCCCGTTCCACCAGTCGCCGTGCATTCAGGCATTGGATGCCGAACGGGCGAGTGACATCGTTGTCCAGGCCGTACTGCGAGTGAACTTGCTTTGTCTCCTGACTGAGATCGACCGCTTCCGGCGCCGTCGACTGCATGCGAAATGCGAGTTCGTAAGCCGAAATTCGCGAGGATAACGAGCCGTCCCCGTTCTGCTCGTCCAGATGTCGCCGGTTCAACTGCTGTGAGAAATCCAAAATACGTCGCTGGTCGCGATCACTCACTCCATCAGGTCGATTCAGATAGAGAATCGGCGACCCGCTCAGTCTCAGTTCCGTCGCCGAATAAACCGCAGGGAGAAAGCCATTTCCGTACGTCAACGGTCCACCTTTCAGCGGGCCGTCACGCAGTACGACATAACCGGGCAAGTTCTGCGATTCGGAACCCAATCCATACGTCGCCCATGCCCCAAGACTAGGCCGCCCCATCATGCCAGTCCCTGAATGAGACAGGTAGAGCGCGGGTGCGTGATTGAACTCGGTGTGGTGGCAACTTCGTATTACTGCAATTTCGTCTGCGACGTTGGGAAGGTGCTGAAAAATGTCGGAGATCTCGATGCCGGATTCACCACATTTGTTGAATTGCCGCTGACTTGCCAGAATCTTCGCGTCACTGGCCTTGGTGAATTCCAGGTTGAGATTCGCGAAACTCGGTGGCAGCGTTTGGCCGGCATATTTAGTGAGCATCGGCTTGGGATCAAACGTATCAACCTGGCTGGGGCCGCCATGCATAAACAGCGAGATCACTGCCCTTGCCTTTGCGGCACGGGGAGTGATCTTCGGTGCCAACGGGTTGTTCGCAGCGTCGGCCTCGTGGCTCATCAGATCGAGCATCGCCAGCGCACCGATACCCATCCCGGCTTTAGCGAGCAACATTCGTCGAGAGAGCGAGTATTGATTCATCAAGTTGCTTTTTAATTGGTGCCAATGAACTCGGTCGTATTCATTAATCCCAGGCAAAACTCCTTGAGTGCGGTGGCGACAGGGTCTGGCGTTCCCTGCTGCCTATGCGCTGATTCTGATTCAGCAAGGAATTGCAGGGCGACCTCCAATTCTGAATCAGACACGGCACGACTATAGGCCAGCATCCACGCAAGTCGCACCTGGTCGCTTCCGTTCTCGCCAGCTTCGCGGACCAGACGTTCGCTCATCGCATGGGCCTGCCGTGAAACAATGCTGTTGTTCAACAGCGTTAGAGCCTGAGCAGGAACCGTCGTCGTTTGCCGAGTCGGGCAGCTAGCACCGCTGTTCGGAGGATCAAAGGCTTCAAAGAACGGGAAACGAAAAGAGCGACGATTTAGAAGGTAAATAGCCCTTCGGTTTTGATCGACGGTCACGGGCCATTTCCTATCCGGCTTTTGCTCAATATCGTACAATCCCTTCAGCTCTTCTGCCGATAACTGAGGAACAAAAGGGGGGCCAAAGTGGGTTGTTACCAGCGTTCCGGCGGACGAAAGTAAATGGTCCCAGACTTCTTCCGCTTCTAGACGGCGGCGAGGAAAATGGGACAGCCAGACGTTTTGAGGATCGGTGTTCTGCGCATGAGAATTGCGATTTGCTGATTGCTGGTAAGTCGACGACAGCAATAACAGTCGATGCAACTTCTTCAGGCTCCAGCCGTTCTCGATCAGTTCAGTCGCAAGCCAATCAAGTAATTCCGGGTGCGATGGGGGGCGTCCCTTTGTGCCGAGATCATTCGGTGTTGCCGCAAGTGCTTGACCGAAGTGCCACTGCCAGACGCGGTTTGCCATCACGCGTGCCGTGAGTGGATTTTGCGGCGACACCAGCCAACGAGCAAGGTGTGCTCGCCGCTGCTGGCTTTCTCTTACGTCATTGGGGAGTGGTCCTCCGCCCGGAAGAAATGCAGGGATCGTCGGCGACACGATCCCGCGCGGCTTCGTCAGTTCTCCCCGCGATAACAAGCGAATGGGTGTCGGTGACGTTGCATGGCGCAATACGCGAAAGTGATTCCGTTCGCCCGAAGCCCAGGCTTTCTTTTGTGTGGTTTGGTCCCACGTTTCGCTGGCAGCAAAAATGGCTTCCAAACCGAAATAGTCGCGCTGGCTGATTGGATCGTACTTGTGATTATGACAATTCGCACAGCCGACAGTCAGTCCCAGCATCGCTTCGCCGAAGGTCGTCACCTGGTCTGTCCGTCGAGTGTACTCCAGCAGATCGGGAAACTTGTCAAGTGAATTCGGCCACTGACCCAGCGTCCAGACCGCAATGGCATCTTTGAATGCCTCGGCCTGATCAGGCCAAAGTTCGTCACCAGCCACCTGCTCTATCAAAAACTGATCGTACGGTTTGTCTTCATTAAAACTTCGAATGACGTAATCACGGTAACGCCAGGCTTGTTCATAGAAGATATCCGTTTCGTACCCGCCGGAGTCTGCGTAACGGACAATATCAAGCCAATGTCTTGCCCATCGCTCGCCATACGCAGGCGACGCTAATAGACGATCAACGACGATCGAGAACGCCTCAGGTCGAGGATCGTTGATGAAGGTTTCGATCTCGGCAGGTGTGGGAGGAAGACCGGTCAGATCGAACGAGACTCGCCGCAATAACGCTGATTTGGTTGCCAATGGGGAGGGTGACAACTCCGCATCGCTGAGTTTTACCTGGATGAACGCATCGACTGGCGAGTTGCACCAGTTCTTCTCTGGCGAGACTTTGGACGGTACCGCTGACGTGGTTTTAAGGAGATTCGCTGAGTTACTTTTGACCGGTGGTATCAGCGGGCGTGTGATCGGTTGAAATGACCAATGATCCACGGCCTGAACGATACGAGGGTCAAGTTCATCGGCGGCAGAGGGCCAAGCAAGTCCCTGATCGATCCAGGCTCGGATCAGTCCGATTTGTTCGCGGGTGAGTCGTTCCCCTTCGGGCGGCATGACTGTCCCGTCATCCAGTCCAGCGATTCGTTGAACCAGCGGGCTGAGTGCACTTTTTCCCAACGCGATCATCTGGCCATTATCCCCACCGTCCAAAGCGAGTGATCGAGTCGCCAGCGACAAGCCCCCCTGGTCTTTGCCAGGTCCATGACATTTGTAACAGTGCTGCTGGAAGATCGGCTTGATGTCGCGGACAAAATCAATGGTACGTTCCGAAGGGGCAGGAAGTCGTGGATCGAGACTCCCCGCCGCGAAATGTAACCGCACCCGGTCGTGTGTCAGAACATGGGAATAGATTGCCAGTGCCGCCAACTGACCTTTGAAGAACGTCCCGTTAGGCTCCTTTTGTTCTCCGCCGATTTGAATCGGTCTTGAGTTCGTGATGATCCCGCCATTGTCTTTCGCGGTGGCGCATGACGTTCCGTCAACGTACAGCACATTTTGGCCTTCAGCCGAGCGAGTCCAAACAACGTGATGGTATCGTCCGTCGTTAAGCCCCTTCCCTGACGAAAGCACAACATCTCCACCACCCTGCGGCCCCACGCCGACCAGGATTCGCCCCTCATTCACGCCCGGCGTCAGACTGCCACCCAGAATGCCCCAATCACTCGATGCCCATCCGGCTGTAAACTTCGAAATAAAAGTGGCACTCCCCGGCCAATACTTTTGGTCCCAAACCTGATTGGTCCGAAACCAGAATTCGACGGTTTTTTCTTTTGTGTTGAAGACGTCATCATGTGGTATTTCAATGTAGTCTGCTCCTTTCAGCTCGGCAGCATATCCACCAAGACCGACCGGTCCGGGTACTGACGTCACCCCCTTCGAACAAACGCAATCCGGCCCAGCCTTCTTCGTACGGGACAGATTGCGAAACTTCGCCACATCGTTGGTGTCGCTCTCAGCCATCGGAAAGAAGCAAACCGGATCGTCATCCAAGACTTCTTTCGAATAATGGATTGCGTTCGGTTCGGTGGCTAACGCGATCAAGCAGGTACAGAAGACCGGCAAGCACCAGGTCATCAATGTGAGTTTCATTACGCTGGGTTTCACGCGGTTCATTGCCACTCAGTCTGATTATTGATCGCCGCGACGACGTGTTTGCTCTAAGCTTCCGAACAATTCTAAAAGCTGCACGTCCGAGTAATTGTATAATTCAGAAAGTGTGGGAAAGGTCACGCCAAGTAGTTCCTACCGAATATTGATTTTCGCAATCAGTTGCCCATTTCAAATCCTTCCGCGAAGCCCTTTTTGAACCCTTTTTTAAATCCTTCGTTAAAAGCACCTTCGAGACACGCTGGTCCATCCAACTGAAGTTTCAGCCACAGGTTGTATAGGTGCCGTTGCTCGAGTTTTTGTGAAATCATGTTCATGGCACCGCTGCCGCCTCTTCGCTGAATTCGATTTACGGAAATAACGTCGAACATCCACCCGTGTCATTGTCTGAGTTTAGCGAGAATTCTCAGCCGTGACAGGAAAACAATTTGAATCTATTTTCATACCTGTTTGATTAACCTGGAACGATCTCGTCCAGCGGTAAGACTTCCACGACCGCATTCAGGTTCAGTGGGCCGTAGATGTGTGGGAATTGTTCGTTCTTTCCAGGCGGATTTTCCCAGCGTATTGGTGGTTCAACCAATTCAGGGTTGATTTGGAGGACGATCAGGCCGGTCTGGCCCTGGTAATACCTGCTGACGACTCCGGCAAGTTGATCGGGCTTCGAACAATGCATGAAGCCCTCGCTGGCCAGAGAGTCTGCACGGTATTCACCTGCAACTTTAGCCTGGTTCCAAAGCTCGTGACTGGTAATGTGCAGGATGATTGATGACATCTGGGAATTTCCTCATGATCGTTACGAGTTTCAATCGCTACCGGTCGTTTTACGAATTTTGCGAGATTAGTTTGTGCAATTTGATCAGGCTCGCGGCGGAACTCTTGTTGTAATTGCTACAGTTTTACTTTGAGAAAGCCGAAATAATAGAGAATGGCGCTCTGCGGGCTGTGGCTTGATTAAGGAATCGGCCAATTCTTTTCGACCCATAGTACCAGCGGAAGCATGAGAATCGATGGGGGGGCCATGCGAACTTGGATGTTTTTCGCTGCGGTCACCATTGTCACTCAACTTGGCTGCACTCATCTCGAACTTCAAAACAGCACTTGCCGACAGGCTGGTACGTTAACCGACCTGCAATATCAGCAGATTCTCAACAATCTGGCGATGCTGTCGGTGAATCCCGACGCGATTCCGTCTCACGTCAAACTAACGGGTGGTTCGATTCAAGTCACGGACCTGGGGGCGGGTGGGGTGAACGGTTCTTGGGGAGCTACCATGGGTAGCATTCAAAACCTCTACACTCCAAACCTGAACGCGCAACGAACCCGACTTGGACAATGGAATGTCGAACCGGTGATCGACTCGGGCGAGCTTGAAACGCTCCAATTGGTTTACAAAAAGCAACTCTGTCCTGACGACGAAGCCATCGACAAGGAAATTCGATTCCAAATCTGGTCTTTGATTGTGGCTTTTCGATTTCAGCCAGCCAATAGCTTGACCTTGATGACGATCATGAAGGACGCAATCGACGAATGGGGTATTCAAAAAACTCTCAAAAAATCCAATGACGTTGCAAAAGATAACATCGTTCGTGAGCGGATCAACAATGCGTCAGTCATTCTCAATCGTGCTCAGGACTCACTGAAAAACCTGGTTCAACTGCAAAACATGGAGTACTACCCGGTTTTCCCTGGAAATACTCCCGATGAGCAAGAACAGGCACTTCTCTGCTTTACGAATTATCTGGCCCTGCCAGGATCCGACCACGAATTCAATCAATTGCCTCCTGGTGCCGAGTACGAATACGTCAAGCAATTCGACGAATACGTGGCGTCGTTTTTGTCGTTAGTCAGAGCGGCCAAGACCGAATTGTCTGATATCGCACCGGAATCGGACACGGACGACCTCCAAAACGTTCGGCAATGGTTGACGTTTATGGATAATGAAACGCAGCTACGGAATTCACTGATTCGTTTAAACCCGTGGCGACGGCGAAAGCTGGATCGAGCCAAGAATTATCGCTATCTCGATATCTCCAAAATCGTCAATGGTTTGGCTCAAACCTCATATGACCAGACGAACAACATCAGCACTCATCATGATGTCTTGGAATTTCTCGACCTTTACGGTTCCCACAGATACTTTATTGCTCAAACGAACGCCACATTGATGCCACGTAACCCGGGGCTGGCCGATCAGGCACAGACCAAGGCTGATACGTTGGTGGAAATGGTCGACCCGGATGATGCTGAAGAATCGACTCTGTGGTTCTTTTGTGGCAGCAAACGCGAAGTTCCAAAGTGTGCGTGTTACGTTGGACATTATAAAGGGTGTGGTCAGGACCGGTATGTCTGGGTGATGCCCGATGGAGTAAAACAGTTGAGTAAGTTCTCGTTGGCGATCCAGTCCCTGCTAGCCGTGGATAGTCAAGATTCTTCCTCAGGCAACATCACCTTCAGCCCAGGCCTGAAGTAGGCTACGGCGTTGGTTTCGCATCAGGAATCTTGATCGTTGGCTTTCCCGAGAGATACCCCAAGGAAGTCAGGAATTCGTCGGTTCGATAGAGTGTTTTTTCATACCATGGTGATTTGTGAAAGAAGCCATGCGGTTGTCCTTCGGCGGTCAACATTTCGGCGCGGCAGCCGACTTCTTTTGATCGTTGAATGAAGTCTTCACCCTGTTTAAAGAGAAAGTCGTTGGTTCCAAACAGCAGCAATGTTGGTGGACTCTCTTTTTTCAGATGCAGAAGCGGTGAAATGGCTTTTCCAACGGCTTCGTCACGACCGACCTTTTCTCGCATTTGAGGGCCAAAAAACACGACGGGATTAAAAAGAACCAGTGCATTGGCTTTGTGCGCAACAGTGCCATCATTGGGTTCGGATTCCGGCATCAGTGTGGTACAGGCAGCAATGTGTCCTCCCGCTGATCCTCCGGAGGCGACGATTCGGTCGGGGTCGATTCCTAAGGTCGCTGCATTCTCGCGAAACCAGCGTATAGCACTTCTGGCGTCATCCACGCATTCTTTCGGAGTGACACCATGGCGGGATTTCACGCGGTAATCGGCTCGGGCTGAGACCATTCCCCGACTGGCAAGATATTTTGCCTGTCGCTCGAAGGCGTTGATCGATCCATTTTCCCAGCCTCCACCGAAGAAGAACACAATCCCGGGACGCTTGTCAGTTTCTTTCCAATCGGGAGGATAATGAACGACAATATCGAGATCCGCTTGCGGCGTTTTCGTATACGTAAATGTTTTCGTTTCCGATTGAGCCATCACGGGACAGACAGCACAGAAGTACGTCAGAATGACGGCAGCGAACGAGATGTTTTTCATTGTTGATCCATTCGTAGTGAAGCGACGGCCGAGATTGTCAGGAACTTGATTACGAGAGTCAATCACAACGTTTTGTTACAGGCAATATATTTCAGTCTGGTCAGAATCGATGAATCTAACAGCTTATCTCGAACGAATTGGTTACACCGGTACTTTGGTGCCAACGATTGATGTGTTGCGGGACATCATTTTGGCGCATTCGTGCTCCATTCCCTTTGAAAACCTTGATGTTTTATTAAATCGAGGGATTTCACTGGATGACGATGAGGTGGAAAAAAAGCTCGTGCATGATCGACGTGGGGGATACTGTTTTGAGCTGAATTCGCTGTTGATGCGAGCGTTAACCGCGATCGGTTTTTCCGTCACGCCGCTGTCGTCCCGAGTCCGTCTTTTGTTGACTCGGGACGTGACGCCTCCCCGTACTCATCTGTTTCTTCGAGTTGAGATTGATGGTGTTCCGTGGTTAGCGGACGTCGGGGTCGGCAATCTTTCGCCGACGGGTCCCTTTCGATTCGACCTGCTGGATGTGGAACAGGCGACGCCGCACGAACCGCGCCGCATCGTGGTGGAAAAATCGCATCCTTCGGTTCGGTACTTTCATCAGACGCGATTGGGTGATGACTGGGTTGATGTGCATGAATTCACTCTGGAGCAGATGCCAGTTATTGATCGCGAAGTCGGGAATTGCTGGACCAGCATGCATCCCAAGTCCAAGTTCCGAATGAATTTGATTACGAGTCTGGCTCATCCCGACGGGACGCGGGTTTCGCTCCATAATCGTGAGTTCATTCATCGGCATGGGGCTGTGATTCTCGAACGAATTGAAATCGCATGTCCCGACCAACTTTTGTCCATACTTGATGAACGATTCGGATTACGCTTACCGGCAGGGACCCGGTTCGGGCCACCAGGCATGGCATAGCCAACATGAAGAATATCGCCAGATCACTTTATCGTTGAATGGATTGATGAATGTCGGCTGCAAGATGATTGAAGAAAGACGTTGCGTCTTATATACTGGCGACATCATTTCGTTGTCCATTGGACGGTGATTTTCCCGCCCAGATCACATGAAATTCACTGAGTTCCAAACTGATCAAATTCGTAGGCATCCCATGCTGAATGTTCGTCTGCAATCGTTGTCGGTGATGTTTTCGGCTTGCCTGGTGTTCGGATGTAGCGAACGAAAGAATGTGCCGGCTCCCGTTGTCGCCGCTCCGGCACAACCTGCGGCGCCGGAGAAGATTGCCGAGCCATCTGAGACGAAGCACTCTCCTGCCCTCACGGCCACGGAATCGAAATCGGGTAAACCGGAATCCAACTTGTCCGTTGTCGAAAAATATCCCGATCAAACGCCAGTTGTCGCGCCGAAAACGGCAAACGAAACAGTCAAACAAAATCCAGTGACGCGGGCGTTTAGTGAAGCGGCTTATCTGCCTGAAGGGGTCGTCGGGTTGTTCGTTGGTCATCCGAAACAATTTTCCGAATCCCCGATCGGGGAATTAGTGAAAGAGTTCATCGACAACGATGATCTCGATTCCAACTATCAAGCGCTGAAGAAAACGGGTGTCAAACTGCAGGATATTGAGCGGGTGACCGTTTTCGTCGATCAAACGCAAATCAATCTGTTCGCTCAACAGTCTGGACTGCCCGTCGGAGGAGACGCGGCTGCCGGGGGGCCGGTTGAGTCGATGCAGCTTAAGAATTCTTTAAAGCAGATTGGTCTGGCGTTTCACAATTACCATGACGCTTTTCAACGATTTCCTCGGGCTGACGGAGATGGAGCGGGGCAACAGACCGGACTCAGTTGGCGAGTACACTTGCTGCCATTTCTGGATCAGGCGCCGCTCTATAATCAGTTTCATTTCGATGAGGCCTGGGATAGCGAGCATAACAAAACACTGATTGCTCAAATGCCCGCGCTGTTCAAATCACCTGATGTTACCGAGGCGGGAAAGACGGCATTTCATGTTTTCACCGGAGAAAACACACTGTTTCATGGTGAAAAAGGGCTTTCGATTCGCAATGTTACTGATGGAACCTCGAATACAATTCTTGCGGTGCTGGCCGGAAGTGATACTGCTGAGATCTGGACGAAGCCAGGCGGCCTGGAAGTCGACTTCAGCGCGCCGAAAAAAGCGCTCGGCGATCTTAAGAAAGACGAGCGGATTCTTGTATTGGTCGCCGACGGTTCCGTGCGACCCGTGCTGACAAACATGGATGATACGCAACTGGCCAATTTGATCAGGCCAGCCGATGGAAACGTCGTCGATTTCGGTCCTCAAGTACCTGTCAACGAACCAATGCCTTCAGCAATTGTCGCCTTCGGACGTGATGTGAATGAAGCGGATCTGATTAATGGAATCCTTAGAGAAGCGATGGAAGAAACACACGACGGGCAAGTGTTTCACAAGAATCTTGTGATGGCCGTCTGGCAACCCGATCCCCGAACCGTTGTTGCAGGTCCGACGGAAACAGTGAAGAAGATCATTTCCACAAAGAAGGCCGGCAATGACAGTACTTCGCCGCTGATCGAACAATTGCAACTGAGCACTGATTTCACAGCGGCGATCGACATGGAATCCCAAGCCCGCTTGCTCGGTTCTTTCGCACAAGTCAATCCGATGATGGGAATGGTGACGAACATCAAAACCGTCGCAAGCCATGTTTCGGCGACAGCCAGGGAGGGGGATTCTCTGGTCGAAATCAACGTAACTGCACTCGACGAAGGAATGGCCGGTGGATTATTTGCCATGGGGTCATTCGGCCTGAATCAAGGGAAAAACGTAATGAGTCAGCTACCGCTTCCTCCCAATGCCTCAGCAAGCGACAAGGAAATGCAGGCGTTTATTAAAAACCTTGTTGCATCCGCAACCGTCAAGCAAGACGCTGACAAAATTCAGTTCCGGGTCCCAGTCCCGAAAGGTATCGATCGTGTTATCGAGCTTTTGAAACCCGCGCTCATTGAAACAAGAGCATGGGCAAAAGAAACGCAACAGAGAAATGCGCTTCATCAGATGGGTGTGGCATTTCACAACTTTGAATCGGTATACGGTACGTTTCCAGGAGCGGGACGCATCCGGAGCGATGGTCGGATTGGGTTGAGCTGGCGAGTCTATTTGCTACCGTTTCTCGATGAGGCCCCGCTCTACAATCAATTCAAACTCGACGAACCTTGGGATAGTGAGCACAACAAATTATTGATCGAAAAGATGCCTGTCATTTTCAAGTCACCCGGCGTCAAAGAGGCTGGAAAGACTTCGATTCACGTATTTACTGGGCCCGGTGCTCCGTTTGCCGACGATAAAACGCCTAAGCTCAGTAGTTTCACCGATGGAACGTCAAACACGATCCTTGCGGTCCGGGCGGGGCATGAAACTGCCGACATCTGGACCAAACCAGGAGGGCTGGATTTTGATCCAGAAAATCCAATCAAATCTCTGGGAACCATTTCGGGAAAGAAAGTTTTTGTCGTCTTTGCAGATGCGGCAGCTCGGGAACTTGATAAAGAGATCGACGCCACAATTCTGCGACGTTGGATTCAAATTGCCGATGGCGAACCAGTTCAGATTCCCTGAGGCTACCGAACAGGGATCGACTTGTAGAGTCGAACGAGGACGAGCAGTAAGATGAAACCAAGGCCGCCAATGGCCCCGAGCATCGTCACACCGATCCAGTCGCTGAAGATTAGACGAGTTTGTTCCCAGAGGCGACTCCAGGCGAATAGCACGATCACGGCGGCGATGCTGAGCCACGGGCCATAGGGGAGGTAGGTTTTTCCGGAAATCATCCGAATCAGAACTCCAAAGGTGATTCCTGTCAGAGGAGCGATTAAAAAAACCAGCGTCACGGCCTGCCAACCGATATAGCTGCCAATCATTGCCATCAATGTGATATCGCCTGATCCCATCGCTTCCTGGCCAAGCACACGCGAGCTGACCAGACGGGCCAGCCAGGTCAGGCCTGCTCCCGTTGTTAAGCCTGCGATGCTCCAGGCGAATCCGTGCAAGAATCGGTATTTGTCGTACCAGGCGGGGATGAAGGGGCCTCGCAGTTGCGGAATTGCTGTTGCCCAGTCGACCCACAGGTGGCAAATTTGAGCCTCCCCAAGCAAAGCGGCTCCAAAAACACCGATGAGAGTCCCTGGCAACGTGATTGAGTCCGGGATCACGTAACAGTCGAAATCGATCGCCGTGGCGAGGATTAAAAGACCAATCAGTGTGAGATGATATGCCAGACGCCAGTATCGCGCGATTCCGGACGGTTGGACTTCGGCCGTTTCCAGGCATCCCTGTTCCAGTGACGCCCAGTGAAAAAGTCCAAATATCACGGCAGTTGCCAGGACGATCAGCGCGCTTCGGAGCCAGCGAGTTTTGGATGAAACCAGGGGGATTTGAAACGATCGCCGTTCACGATCACTCAATCGTTCCAAGGAGATCGCCAACCCTGTGCCCAGAAAGAGAGCACAGAGGGTTGTGGTCACCGTATTCAAAAAGGTGTTCCTGAGGCAGAATGTGGATGTCGAACAAAGTGACGTTTTCAGGTCGGTCAGAGGTATTGTGATGAAATCACGTTTGACTGCCAACCATACTTACTTCACTGCCGAAATTTATGGCACGCAACTTGCCTTTCGTGACTTACGCTAAACCATCTATTCCCGATGGATGTTGCTCAAACCCCTCTCGAATCTATGGTGGAATTCGTGGGGTGAAGGTCGTGTTCAAATCTTGTTTGCAGGGAGAATTGTGTGAAGTCCAAGTTTCGGGCCGCGCTCGCGGTATTATTGTTTGCTTCTGTGTCAGCAGTGGACTTGATTGCGGAAGAAATGGCTGGCTCTGTGTCGGCATCTCAAGTTCCGCCCCCCAATCAATTTAATTCCGGCGACATCGCCTGGATGCTCACCTCTTCGGCACTTGTGCTTATGATGACAGCACCTGGGTTGGCGTTGTTCTACGGCGGTCTGGTTCGGAAGAAAAATATTTTGGGAGTGATGATGCAGTGCATCACGCTGATGGGCGTGATGTCGGTTATCTGGGCGTTATACGGTTACAGTTTATGCTTTGGCGATTCCGTCGGGGGGATGGGTCTGATCGGCGATTTCAAGTACGCGTTTTTGAACGGGGTTGCTCCGTACTGGGACGAGCAATTGAAAATCGGGGTGCATCCCGCGTACAGCCCTTCGTTGCCACGTTCGGTTCACATGGTTTTTCAGATGATGTTCTTCATCATTACGCCTGCACTGATTTGTGGTGCATTCGCAGAACGAATGAAGTTCAGCTCGATGGTGCTGTTCTCGGTCTTGTGGGGGACGTTCATTTATTGTCCGGTGGCTCACTGGGTCTGGTCTGATCTGGGGTGGTGTTCAGAGCTGAATGCCAAAGCGACTTATCGTGCTTATGATTTTGCCGGTGGCACGGTCGTTCATATTACTTCAGGAATTTCAGCACTGGTCTGTTCTCTTCTGCTGGGAAAACGCCTGGGATATGGGCAGGAACCGATGCCTCCGCATAATCTCACCTACACCTACATCGGCGCAACGATGCTGTGGTTCGGTTGGTTCGGATTCAACGCCGGTAGTGCCGGGGCCGCTGATCTTCGTGCGGCGAATGCGTTTGTGACGACACACATGGCTGCAGCGGCCGGTACAATTTCCTGGGCATTGATCGAGTGGGTTGTTCGAGGTAAGCCAAGCATTCTCGGAGCCTGTTCTGGTGCGGTGGCCGGGTTGGTTTGTGTCACGCCAGCCAGTGGATCAGCAACGCCAATGAGCGGGATTATTCTCGGTCTGTGTGCCGGTGCCGTCTGTTTCTATGCCTGCACAACGATTAAGAACAAGTTTGGTTACGATGATTCATTGGATGCGTTCGGTGTTCACGGAGTCGGAGGGACACTTGGGGCGCTGCTGACCGGCGTTTTTGCAACGCGGGCAGTCATTCCCGGTGTGACAGAGCCATGCGGCTTACTTGAAGGGAATGCGAATCAAGTGATTGCTCAGGCGGTGGGGGCCGGAGCCGCCATGTTGCTGGCCGTGATTGGGACAGTAATCATCCTCAAAATTGTCGATGCCGTTCTTGGTTTGCGAGTGAATCAAGCCGGGGAATTGCAGGGATTGGATATCAATCAACATGGTGAAGAAGGTTACATCTTCTATTGATCCGAATTCCGTCAACGGGTGCCAGTCCTTGTTTTTGTCAGCGACTGGCACCCCACTCGTGCAAAAGACTTGCAGGGACGATGCGAGGCATCCGTATGAGGATGATGTCTCGTGCTGGCACGATAATTTCATAGGAAATTTCCATCTGAACCGTATGAACTCAAAGTAAGGTATTCCGTGAAAAAAATTGAGGCCGTAATTCGTCACTTCAAATTGGAAGAAGTAAAGGATGCCCTGACGGAGATTGGGATTCAGGGGATGACTGTGACAGAAGTGCGAGGCTTCGGTCGTCAAAAGGGTCATAAAGAGCAGTACCGTGGAGCGGAATATACGGTCGATTTTCTTCCCAAGGTAAAGATGGAGGTTGTGATCAGTGATGATCTTGCAAAAACCGTCATCGATACATTGGTTCGTACGGCTCGAACTGGACAGATGGGTGACGGGAAGATTTTCGTCACGGATTTGGAAGAAATGATACGTATCCGGACCGGCGAAAGCGGATCGGAAGCTCTGTGAGCTGACAGAGATAGAATTGCCGGTGAAAGTTGATCAAGTAAGCTATCCGCGTTAATTGTCAATTGACGCATCGAGACCGAGACTTCACAATCAGTGAAGAAGCGCTCGGCATATGAAGTTTTTAATGGTCCGAGATAATTAGCCAAGGAGCCGAACGTGAAGAAAGTTGAAGCGGTAATTCGCCACTACAAGTTGGAAGAAGTCAAGAACGCATTGACGCAGGCTGGCATCCAAGGGATGACTGTCACCGAAGTGCGAGGATTTGGTCGTCAACGTGGTCACAAGGAAACCTATCGAGGTGCCGAGTACACGGTCGACTTCCTTCCGAAGGTGAAGCTGGAAGTGGTAGTTGGTGAAGCGGAAGTCGCAAAAGCCATCAAGACAATCTCTGATGTTGCTCGTACAGGTCAAATCGGCGATGGAAAGATTTTCATTACAAGTCTTGAAGATGTCGTGCGAATTCGTACGGGAGAGACCGGCCCCGAGGCAATCTAATCCTCGGACACAAACGACCTTCGGGAATGAGTGAAAATGGAGGCCGCCATTTCCGAGGTTCGTGCTCCATCGATCGTTGCCGGTTCCGGTGCCACGCCGATTGCTCGAACAGAGCGAATCGCCGTGTTACGGAAACGGATCGACGATGTGCGGCAACAGACTCGCAAGCGGTTTCAGCATGGCGCGTCGGGACTGCAGACAGCATCTTTCTTGTCACAACTGATGGACGAATTTGTTGTCCACGTGTTCGAGGAAGTTCTTGCCGATGCAGGTCCGACGCTCGCTGAGTCTCTTCGTGGGCAGTTTGCCATCGTCGCCGTCGGCGGGACAGGCCGAGGGGACGTCTGTCCTTATTCTGACCTGGATCTTTTGTTTCTGCATTCGCCGAAGGTGACATCGGTCTTCGAACCGGTCACCTCGCAGGTCCAGCGGGACCTGTGGGACGCGGGGTTGAAGCTTGGTGCCAGTTGTCGGACTGTCGCTGATTCTCTTTCGTGGGCGAAGCAAGAGCCCCAATTCGCCACCGGACTGATTGATGCGCGCCTGCTCAGCGGAGAGGCATCGTTATTCGAGCAGCTTCGAACGAAGTTTGATCGATCCATTGTCAAATCGCGTTCCAGTGAGTTCCTTGCGAAAGTCGTCACGGCACGGGACAAAGAGCGAACGGAATTCGGAGCCACAACACAACAGCTTGAGCCTGACGTGAAACGATCATTGGGTGGGTTACGCGATCTGCATCTGATTCGATGGATCGCGTTTGCACTGCACGGTTCGGGCGATGTTGATTCCTTGCGATTACACGGGACGATTACCAAGGAAGACGCTCGGCGTCTGGTCCATGCTTACGAGTTTCTTGTCGGCTTGCGGATCGATCTGCACTTCGCCGCAGGGAAAGAGCAGGACACGTTGTCGCGTGACGACCAGTTGCGGATTGCAAAGCTGAGAAATATTTCAGCGAGCGAAGGGCAGCTTCCCGTCGAACGGTTTATGCAAGAGTACTTTCAGCACAGTTCGGCAGTGGCCGATGTGACTCATCAGCTTATCGAACGAACGCGGCGAAAGCCGTGGACCAATCGAGCCGTCGATTACCTGATGTCTTATCGCATTGATGAGATCTATAGCGTCGGTCCTGATTCGATCGATATTCCCAGTGGACGTGCTCGTCGAACGGCCTGCGGCACACTGGAAGGTGTTCTGCACTTGTACTTGACTGCTGCACGTTACGGACGTCGTGTGGCTCCGAAATTGGCTGAGCAAATCAAGCAGCAGCAGATCAAGCCCCCCGCCATCCTTTCGACCGAAGCGTCGCATTCGTTCCTGGCATTGTTGAAGACTACAGGTAAGCTGGGTGAGGCGCTGCGTGGCTTGCACGAGAATGGTGTATTGGAAGCGGTTCTTCCCTGTTTTCAACACGTTCGATGCCTGCTTCAATTCAATCAATATCATCACTACACCGTTGATGAACATACTCTACGAGCGATCGAAGCGGCTGAAGGTTTCATGGCCGATCCGGGTTCCGTCGGTCAGGCCTATCGCGAAATCCACAGTAAGGAACTCCTTCATCTTGCGTTGTTGCTCCACGATGCAGGAAAGGGATACGAAGAGGACCACAGCGAGGTCGGACGACGGCTTGCCTCAGATATTGCCCAACGCCTGGGGCTTCCCGATCATCAACGTGACCAGGTGATGTTTCTTGTTCATCGTCATTTGCGGATGGCAGATCTGGCTTTGCGTCGTGATATCAATGACCCTGCCGTATTGCTCAAATTCAGCCACGAAGTGGGTAGCCCGGAATCGCTACGGATGCTGTTTGTACTGACCGCTGCCGATATTTCGGCTGTTGGTCCAGGGGTCTGGAATCAATGGAAGGCCGAACTGACGACAACGCTTTACGAACGGACAATGCTCTGGCTGAATGGTAAGAGCCATCTGTTTGATGAGGCGACGCGACTGAAAACGATCAAACAACAAGTTGCGTTTTTGATTGAAGAGTCCGGGTCAGGAAAACATCACGGATCAACGCGTACCGTTGAGCTTGACCCCATCACATTGAAGCTCGATCAGTTTCCCGCCCACTACCTGCTGGAAACGCCTCCCTCTCGAATCGCCGATGATTTTCGAGTCGCTCAGGCTCGCCAACCAGACGATATCCATGTTGAAGCTGTGTATGACTCGGAAACGGCGACCGTCGAGTACCGGATTATCACTCATGAGCAGCTTGCTCCCGGGTGCTTTCACAAGCTGTCCGGGGTACTGTCAGCGAAACGCCTGGTGATTTTGTCTGCCGCGATTTGCACGACCCTTGATGGCGTGATTATCGATGTTTATCGAGTTCGAGATGCTGATCATTCGGGTGAGATTCCAACATGGCGCGTCGATGATGTTGCCGTCACGATTCGAAAAGTGCTTCGAGGTGAAATGGACGTCGAGTCATTATTGAAATCGAGGGGCAAGTTTGCACTGCAGGCCGCAGCAGGTCCCGTATCAGATCTGCCGATGCGCGTCGTCGTCGATAATGAATCATCCGATCGATACACCGTGATTGACGTGTTTACTCACGATCGTCCGGGTTTGCTTTATGCGATTACCAGGACGATTTACGAACTTAAATTAAGCGTTGTTCTCGCCAAGATCGCGACGCATTTCGATCAGGTGCTTGACGTGTTTTTTGTGACGGAATCAGACGGCTTGAAAGTCAACGACAGCGAACGTCTGAACTCCATTCGTGAACGATTAACGACCCAGTTAGCCAGCTTTGAGAAGTCGGCACTTGCTGAACAATAGGCTGAAAAGGGGCTAACGTTATTGCGGGACGTCCAGATGGCCGCTATATTAGCCGGGTCATGAGCAGGTTTTTACCCATTGATACACGGAGGTTAATGGTGCAAATTCACGATTTCGATCTGACCGTCGGTGATATTTTGCGAGTCGGTGACACAGTCATCACAGTGATCGACATCGATAACGGCGAAGTGACATTTCGAGTGGATGAGGGGGAAATTCACGATGACCCTCGAATGAACGACCCGATGGAAGTTGCATCGATTTCAATTCCGCGATAACCCATCTGGCGCAAAAACCCGTCTGGTAAGTGATCAAGCCACTGGTTTTGTCTGATCAGATCACTTACCCACGGTTGCAGGTTCTTCGATGTCGCAATCATTCGGTATCGCGAACGAATGATTAATCACGAGCAATTGATGGCGCCCATTCGCTGCGATTTTACCACCGAAAAGCTCAATTCTTGATGCACCGCTTGAGACGACGCCAGCCCGACCATTTTCGATCGCCGTAACGTTGTCGAGGATAATCCCATCGCAGAGGCCCTGGGCGTGTAGTCCGTCAAAACGGAAATGCTGTAAAACCACGTTTGAGATCACCACATTGCTGACTTGATGCAATGAAATACCGGTCTGATCCGCAGCAAAGGCAAACGCCTGATCTTCAGGGGAATTGTCCCCATCCTGGCGGAAATACAAACTCCCTCGCCACGCGACCCAATGGCCAGGCTTCAAGTTTGAAAGTGGTTCCAGTCCGTTTTCAGGAACGTACTCTGGAAGCGGCCGACCGTTTCGCAATAGACGGTAATAACCTTTTCGAGTCAAAGTTAACTTCCAGAGTTTTGGCCTGACTTGTTGCCAGCTTCCCGGTGGAACGGCTCTTAAGCCACTGATCGTTGCACCATTTCCCTCAATGACGAATGGATGGTAACGAGTACCGCTATGCCGTTCGCCCGTCAGCGAGATTGAACCATAATAAGGGATTCCGGTGTTGCGAAGCACAATTACATCACTGAATTGCGCCAGTTGAACCGCTCTTCCAAGCGTAGCAACAGGTCCCGAATTTGCGCCTCGAGATTCGACACTCGCTCCGTCATAGGAATCTCGACCCATTGAGCTGTCAACATAGATTTCGCCCGCGACCACGGGGATGTTGAAGACGACAACAGCAATAAGAGTAACGAGACGTCCAAGCATGACTTCCCCCTGTCGGCTCAACCCAGGCACCGAATTCATCAATTCACGCGACTTGACTCGTCACAAAGCCTGCGGCTCGGGTTCGTGATTTACTGTGATCTTGGTTTTGGATAACGTCGCCAAGCCGACTATCGTCGTCAGCAGTTGCTGCCGTTGTGAAGTCCATTTTTGGTGAGTCGTTGGTTATTCAAGATGCCTGGCAGGGAATAACGATTATACGCAGTAGGCATAGCGGTTGTCGGTCATCGTCCGCTTTGTGGCCTCAAAAAAGAACTGACCCTCAAGGAACTGCCTCGACTTTCAGAGAACGCCGTATTTGGCAAACGCCTCCGTCGCCTTCAATCCGTTTCGGATCGAATCGCGAACGATATTTTCTGCGTGGACTTTGTCCCAGGCACGCCGAATCGCTTCTTGTTCGACGATCTGCGGGACGACGACGACCCCGTCTTCATCGGCGAATACGAGATCGCCAGGATGAAAGTGGACTCCATCCAGTTCGATCGGTACGTCAATATCAACAACGCGTTGTCGGTTCAGGCTGTCGTAAACGCAAGTCGATCTCGCGAATACAGGGAAATTCAGTGCACGAATCTTGCTGACATCACGGATCGCACCATCCACAATGGCACCGACACATCCACGATTCAGTGCCGCAGTCGTCAGTAATTCGCCCCAGATTCCTGATCGGACAGATCCACCTGCGGCAGCGATCAAAACATCATCGAGCTGGCAATCGTCCACGGCCTTCAATTCGAGCTCATACGGGTGTGGGTCGACGTGAGCCATGTCGACCCAGAGTGTTGTCTTGCATCGTCCGACCAATAATCCGGTCGACGTAAACGGACGCAAGGGCAATCGGGGTGACTGTCGTTTGTAGCCCAGCCCGTCGAGTGCGTCACTGACGACAGCGCTATAAAGGGATTCACGCATCATCGCCAGCGTAATTGTCGAGGCTTCGGTCATGTGATTCCTTGATGAGATCGTCGAACACGGCCCGCCAAGGTCATGTCCACAAAGAGTGTTTGCTTTGAACCCGCTACCCGTAGACCCGCAGTCCAACTGTTGTGATAATACCGTCTCAATCTAACGGTGTGAATTTGAAGCGACCAGAAGCCGTAGTGAGACTCTTCCTTCGTAATCGACCTCAATCGCAAAATTCCATCGCAGATCTGCTCAGAAGAGATTAATAAGAAGTAGTTCATGTACGATCTGATCGGTGATATTCACGGGCATGCCGACGCGTTGACGCAACTGCTCGAACGGCTCGATTATCGGAAAATCCGGGGGATCTATCGTCATCCGGATCGCAAAGTGATCTTCCTGGGCGACTACATTGACCGGGGACCGAAAATCCGGCAGGTACTGACGATCGTCCGGGGAATGGTTGAAGAGAACGCAGCGCTGGCCATTATGGGCAACCATGAACTGAACGCTTTAGCGTTCCATACGGAAGACCCTGCTCGTCAGGGGACGTTTCTTCGCAAAAGAAATACAACGAATATCCGACAACACGCTCAGACGATTGTTCAACTCAATGATCAAGAGCTCGAGTCGAGTCTGAACTGGTTTCGTACGCTTCCGATGTGGCTGGACCTTGACGGACTTCGAGCTGTTCATGCATGCTGGGATGAGCCGGCGATGGCAATGATTGCCAATGCGATCGACGGTCACGGAGGGATCACCACAGACTTTTTGCAGACTGTCTATGAGAGCGGCAATGGTTTGCTCGCACCGGTCGAAGTCGTTCTCAAGGGGAAGGAAGCAAAGCTGCCACAGAACATGATCGTCAAAGACAACGATGGACATCCACGAACCAAAATGCGCACTCGTTGGTACTTGTCACCCCAAGGGCAGACGTACCGGACGTATGCGCTGCAGTCCGATGAACTTAGCTGCGACCTGGCACTTGACGCGGCGGTCGCCCGCAAAGCTGATCCCTATCCGATTTCGGCCAAGCCCGTCTTTGTGGGCCACTACTGTTTGACGAACACGCTTCCAGCAGTTCTGGCTCACAATGTTGCGTGTTTGGATTTTGGCGTTGTCAAAGGGGGGTTTCTGTGTGCTTATCGCTGGAACGGCGAGCAAAAGCTTTCAAACGACAATTTTGTCAGGACCGTCTAGCTTTCTACGGCGTTCTCTTTTTCGTGTAACAATGGGCCCAAAAAATTAGCACCGCTTGAAGAATCAAACGTATGAAATGAACCGACGGTGATGCCGGGACAATTTCCTGATGCTGATACAGATAGATATTGGCTGGAAAGACAGCAATCAATAAGGCGATGATTCCCCATGCCGCCAATTGCGATTGCTTTGGTATCAACAACGAAATCCCCAGTGCGATTTCAAAGAGGCCACTCAGGTAAACCAACTCTCGATGGAATGGCAGATAGGGGGGCATGATCTTCAAAAAGAAATCGGGATTAAGAAAGTGCCCGATCCCGGCTGTGACCATGAGAAGAGCGAGCAGAGCTTTAAAAATCAGCCGAATTGTTGCCACTTTGTCTCCCGGTCGTTCACGTTGAAGTTGGCTCAAAGAAAAAACGGTCCCGAAATCGACGTGCGAAATCGGGACTGAAACCGGTAGCGACGTTGATCAATACCGAGCAAGGTCCCCTGCCTTCTTGTATCCCAGGCCTTCCACATTCTTTTGTGCTTCGGAGACCATGAAGCGAAGCTCGCTGCTGAGTGCAATGAATTGCCAGCCTTCGGCGATCCGTCGTTTTGCGTCTTCAAGAGACTGAACATGTAAGCCGACCGGAGTTCCGCATTTCTTTCCAATGGCGAGAATCCGCTGCAGCATGGCTTCGAACACTTCGGGCGACGGGTCCTTGCCATCCGGTGTTCTCATCTGAAATCCCAGGTCGTTTGGACCCACGAAGATCGCGTCCACACCAGGCAGACTGTAGATTTCTTCGGCGTTCCTGACCCCTTCCGGAGATTCGGTCTGCAGGACAACAAGAACTTCGTCATTGGCATGCTTAAAGTAGTCACCAGCATTCGTATCGAAGTTCATTGCGTGCATCCCTCCACCGACTGATCGATTGCCGGTTGGGGGATACTTCGCTGCCGCGATCGCGATCTTCGCTTCTTGAACGGTGTTGACCATCGGAACGACAATGCCATGGGCACCCGCATCCAATACGCGCTTAATATAGTCGTGATCGCCGCGCGGAACTCGCGCGAGACAGATGCAACCTGCGTCAGCAACTGCGCCAAAGAGCTGTCCGGCATTGTCCCAGCCGATCGGCGAGTGTTCGAGATCGACCGTCAGCCAGGGAAATCCCACGCGAGCCATCAATCGTGCCGCAAACACATTTCCCAGCGACAACCATGTTCCAACTTGAGGCAACCCAGCCTTCAATGCCGCTTTGACTGAATTCTTTCGCATGTCACCTCTCCAACTCGTAATTCGAACTCAAAAACTCAACGAAGCATGAGTGTCTTCGCAATTGCCGGTTGAAGCAAGTGCCACGACGGCCAACGTACTGATTTAATGAGTTGTCGTAATCGTGAGTAAACATCGCCTTTGACACTTCCCCTCGCGACACGAAAATGCGATCTTTTCCTGATGTGCGATTCGAGTATCAAGTGCGTTGAATCGACGTGGTGAAAAACGACTGGTGAGTCAGGCCCGAATGGGCATGGATGGCCTTTATGACGGATCAGCAACAACCCCGGGACGTGGACGTCAAACGCGTTGCAGCAGAACTGCATCTGCGATATGACCAGGTCCAGCACACAGTTCAATTGCTGGACGAAGGGAATACGGTTCCCTTTATCACGCGTTACCGGAAAGAACGAACTGGAAACTTGCACGAAGAACAAATTCGTGCCATTCAAGAGCGTGTGCTCTCGCTGCGTCACATTTCCGAGCGAGCTGCGGATATTCAACGACTGATCGAAGCACAGGGAAAGTTGACTCCCGAGCTGAAGTCAGAAATTGAAAAGGCTGATTCGCTCAAGCGGCTTGATGACCTGTATCTTCCTTTTCGCCCCAAACGCCGTTCTCGTGCGACGATGGCCAAGGAACGGGGGCTCGAACCTCTGGCCGACGCGATCTGGAACCAGACGGTTTCCCAGAACGATCTTGTGAATGCGGCATCGGCTTACGTTAATCTTGAACAAGAACTGCCCGACACTGGTAAAGTTCTCGAAGGTGCCGCGGACATTATTGCCGAACGGATCGGAGATGACGCCAATCTGCGGGAACTCTGTCGGAAGGTCGCGAAAGAAACGGGTCGGCTCGCCTCGTTTGGAACCAAAAGCGCCGATCAGACTCATCCTGAGTTTCGAGATTACTTCGAATACACTGAGCCAGTCTCCAAGATTCCGCCGCATCGAATCCTGGCGCTCAATCGCGGAGAAGAACAAAAAGCACTCAGGGTCAGCTTCAACTGGGACGACGAACGGGCAATGAATGTTGCGGGCGACCATTTGAAAATCAGCCAGCATCGATGTCGCGAATTGATGACCAGTTGTGCGACAGACGCACTGGCCCGTTTCATTCAACCGGCGCTTGATCGTGAGTTTCGACGAGACTTGACCGAGAAAGCAGAACGTCACGCCATTTCGGTCTTTGCCCAGAACTTGCGAAATCTATTACTACAGCCGCCATTGCATAGTCAACGGGTACTGGCCATTGATCCGGGTTTTCGGACCGGTTGCAAACTTGCCGTACTCGACGAAGTTGGTGGCGTCGTCGTGGTGGATGTGATGTACATTCTGTCCGATGAAAAGAAGCTTGATGCCAAAGCAAAACTGACAAGCCTCATTCGCGAGCATCGCTGCCAGGTGATTGTGATCGGCAACGGAACGGCGTGTCGCGAGACCGAAGAGCTTGTCGGTGAGCTGATCTCGACCGAGCTTCCCGATATTCAATACATCGTCGTCAATGAGGCTGGAGCCAGCATTTATTCGACCAGTGCTGTCGCTCAGCAGGAATTTCCTGAACTGGACGCGATTGCTCGCGGAACGATTTCGATCGGCCGCCGATTACAGGATCCCCTCAGCGAACTCGTCAAAATCGAGCCGCAACATATCGGCGTTGGCATGTATCAGCACGATTTGAATATCAAGCAACTGAAAGAGACTCTTGATCAAGTCGTAGAGTCGTGTGTCAATTATGTTGGTGTGGATATTAATCGAGCAAGTTCATCGCTCCTGGCTCACGTCTCCGGTTTCAATCAACTGCTGGCAAGACGGGTCGTCGAGTATCGCGACAAACAGGGGTCGTTTACTAACCGGCAACAACTGATGAATGTTCCAGGGATTGGCCCGGCAACGTTCACTCAAGCGGCGGGTTTTCTCAAGCTCGACGGAGACGAGCCTTTCGATAATACGTGGATACATCCGGAGAGTTACGAAATCGCGAGAAAGTTGCTTGAACGATGCTCGCTTTCTCCGGACGACGTCCGACCGATCGCCGACCGATCGGTGTTGAAGGAACGGTTAAGCGGCGTGATCGCAGCCCGACTTGCAGACGAACTCGGTTGTGGAATTCCAACGCTCGAAGACATTCTCGACGATTTGCAACGGCCTGGCCGCGACCCGCGTGCCGATCTTCCTCCACCGGTGTTTCGAAAAGGGGTCTTGTCGCTTGGTGATATCGAAGTGGGAATGGAGTTGCAGGGAACCGTACTGAACGTTGTTGATTTCGGTGCCTTTATCGACGTGGGGCTAAAGGATTCAGCTCTCGTACACATCAGCCAGTTGTCGACTCAATTCGTTCGTTCGCCGCATGACATCGTATCGATCGGCGACGTCATCAAGGTGTGGGTGCTGAGTGTTGATCGCGATCGCAAACGGGTCGGCCTGACAATGATTCAACCCGGTGCAACACAGCCCACGACGACGGTTCGCGCCGCATCGCCCGCTCGCAGTCAGAGCGAGAATCGGCCATCAACGGAGAATCGCCCTTCGGTCGTTCCCAAGCCAAAGTCGTCAACAGTTGAGTCGAAGCCTCGGCAGCCCGGATTAATGAAGGGCTTCGACGAGCTCAAACAAAAGTGGCAGCAAGAAAAAAAATGAAAGCCAGAGTACAACGTTTCGGGAAATGAAATGAATCTGAACAGGCGAACGTTTCTGGCCACCGCAATCGGCTCAACGATGGCAGCCGAATGCTCAAGTCCATTCCTTTTTGCTGCCGATTTGGTCCCACCCCGAAAAATTCAATATATCGATATCCACACGCATCTCGGTGCGTTCTACCATGGGCGTGAGCTGACTGCCGAACTTCTCGTCCGATTCATGGACCAGCACCAGGTCGAACGTGCCTGCGTTTTACCGCTGGTCTCGCCCGAGTCGGCTCCGATACCACAACCTGTTTCGACGGCGCTCAAGGCTTATCAGGAATTTCCCGAGCGGATTATTCCTTTTTGCGTCGTCGATCCTCGCGCCGTGACGCCGCCCGGACAACGGACAGGACACGTGGCAGGAGTCAGAGGCCTGATTGAGATTCTCAAGCGTTATCAGGATGCGGGGTGTAAAGGGCTTGGCGAACATAAGACCGGTTTGCACTTCGACGCGCCGCAACAGATGAACTTGTATGAAGCCTGCGACACAGTAGGCTTTCCGATCCTGTTCCATCTCGACGATATCCGTAATCCCGATACGCCGGGCTTGCCGCGGTTGGAAAATGTGCTGAAAGCGTTTCCAAAACTCCCGTTGATCGGGCATGCGGCGGGCTTCTGGGCGTCGATTTCGGGTGACGCTACGTTTGAAGATTTTGGACGTTACCCGAATGTGCCAACCCCCGTCACACCAGGCGGTGCGCTGGACCGATTAATGGAGAAATATCCAAATCTCTACGGAGATCTCTCGGAACCTGGCGGTGAAAAGGCGATTGCCCGTGACTTGAAGTTCGGGCGCGAATTCATCATCCGACATGCAGACCAACTTCTGTTTGGCACCGATGTGCTGATGCCGGAACAACAGATCCCGCAGTTCGCTCTGTTAGACTCGTTGAAGTTGCCCGAGGAGGTCCAGTACAAAATCTATCGGGGAAACGCGATCAAGTTGCTGCGTCTGGAAGGTGTTTAATTTGTCGTATGGACGTCCTTTGCCGAAAAATGGAATCCACCTTCGTCATACCGAAGTCCGTATTAGTCGATCCGCGGCACGCCTTGTGTACGATATCAAGCGGAATAGCTGTTAGAATTCGCTAAGCACAGCGAACTGTTGGTTTCGGTGAATCTCACAAGTTCTAGTCGGCAAACCCTTTCGAATGGCGATTGTCACCATGCGGGTACGATGCTTTTTTCTGCTGGGAATTCTGTGCATTAGTTTGTTGTCGCCTTTGATTTCGTTTGGTGAGTCGCACTGGTCGTTTCAGCCAATCCTTCGTTCGGCAAGTCCTGTCATTAACGACAATGATGGCTGGTCCCGTAATCCAATCGATTCATACGTTCTTGAGCAACTGCAGAAAAATCATCTCCAACCTTCGCCGATAGCCGCTCTCGAAGCGTTCGTTCGACGAGTGACGCTCGATCTGATCGGGTTGCCTCCCACGTTGCCCGAAGTTGACGAGTTTCTCGACGACGAACGTCCAGATGCGTTTGAACGAGTTGTCGACCGGCTTCTCGCGTCACCGCATTACGGGGAACGATGGGCACGGCCGTGGCTCGATCTCTGTCACTATGGCGACACCGACGGACATCTGACAGATCAACTTCGTCCTGTCGCCTGGCGATATCGAGACTGGGTCATTAGCGCACTGAATTCAAACCTTCCCTTCGACGAATTCACAATTTCCCAATTGGCAGGTGATCTTGTTAAAAGAGACTCGCGAAGTGCACTACCAGCAACTGACGATCCGATTCTCGGAACCGGGTTTCTGCGCCAGACCTTGAGCAACCGCGAGGGAGGAGCTGACCTGGAAGAATATCGTGTCGAGCAGATCGTTGACCGGACGGCGATGGTCGGCACGATCTGGCTCGGCCTGACGGTCGGATGCGCGCGTTGCCATGACCACAAGTACGATCCGTTGACGCAGAAAGAATTCTTTCAGTTGTACGCGTTTTTCGATCAGGCTGACGAACTCAACATCGATGTTCCGTTGCCCGGTGAGCGCGAGGCTTATTTGCAATCTCGACCCGAATACGATCGGCGTCGTCGCGACGTGATCGAGCCTTATCGGACGGGACTGACTGCCTTACAGAAAGCGTGGGAGTCGAAGGTGCTGCATGCACGTGCTCATCCAGGCGAAGACCACGTTTGGGATCGGCAGTGGGAACTGCTTGGATTGATCTGGGGAGGTGGGCTTGGCGAAGGACAACTCGAAGGGACCGAGATTGTTAAGCTTGGCTGGGAAAACAGGACGCCCCGTCAACAGGACGACTTGCTCGATTATTTTCTGGAGCGGGGGTCCGTCACCGACGAAAAACAATTTGCCGAGCTGAAGCTGGGTGAACTTAGAAATCAGTTAGTCGCCATCAAGAAACAGTTTCCTCAAGCGATGGCGACACGCGCACCCGTGATGATGACGTCACAAAATCCCCGTCAAACGTATCTGCACGAACGTGGCGAATTTCGCAGTCGCGGACCGAATGTCGAACCCGCCCTGCCCGATTGGCTGAATGCTTCGCACAAAGTATCAAGTGATCCGCCTGGAGGGAATCAGAACATTGTTCAGAACCAGCCTTCTCGGCTGGCACTCGCACAGTGGTTAGTTTCAGGCGATCACCCCGTGACGGCACGAGTGACGATGAATCGAATGTGGCAAGAATTCTTTGGTAAAGGGATCGTCACCACGCCCGATGACTTTGGCGCCCGAGGAGCCAAGCCGACGCACCCGCAGTTGCTCGATTGGCTCGCAAAAGAATTTTCCGACAGAGGCTGGAACGTCAAAGCAATGCATCGAAAAATCGTTTGTTCTGCCACCTATCGGCAATCATCTCGACCTCGGCCCGAATTGATTGAGCTTGATCCCAGTAACTCGTTGCTCGCCCGTCAATCCAGTCTCCGCGTCCCCGCAGAAACCGTACGCGATTCGATCCTTGCAGTGAGTGGTTTACTGAGCACCACCCTGGGCGGTCCCGGCGTTTATCCCGCTCAAGATGAACGAGTCACCACGGAAGCGTTTGGCAGCAATTCCTGGACGACCAGCAAAGGGGGCGACCAGTACCGCCGCTGCATTTACACATTCATTCAACGGACATCGCCGTTTGCTCAATCGATCACGTTTGACGCTCCTTCGCCACAACGAATTTGTGCACGCCGTGATCGCTCAAATACCCCGATGCAGGCATTAACGCTGCTGAACGATCCGGCCTTACAGCAAATTTCTGCTTCGTTTGCGGAGGGGCTGCGTCTGTCGAACACGAATTCCGATCGAGAGCGAATCGCACTAGCGTTTCGACGTTGCCTGACTCGGTCGGCAAAAAACGAAGAACTCGATCGGCTGGAAAAATATGTCGAGCAGCAACGTGCAGAGTCACGCGTGACCAATCATACAACGACCGGTCAGGCGGAATGGGCTGATCTGGCAAGCGTAATGATCAACTTACACGAATTCATCGTTCGCGATTAATAAATCGAACTTTCGACGAGGACCACTCGTGATGCAAATTCAAGACGCCGTTCGAAATCTTCATCGCCGATGTTTCGTGAAGCAGTCTGCTGGTGGACTGGGTGGTATCGCCTTAGCCTCTTTGTTACAGCAAGAAGGACTTGCCAGGCAGACTGATCGACCGACTCCGCTAGATCCTCGCCAGCCCCATTTCAAACCTCGCGCCAAGAATGTGATCTTTCTGTTCATGGCGGGTGCACCGAGTCAATTGGATTTGTTCGATCCCAAGCCCGAAATGCAGCGACTGCATCAACAGCCGGTGCCTCCGTCGTTTCTTGCCGGGCTGAGCGATTCGCTGATCAAGGGAAGCGCCCGGGTCATGGCGTCGCCGAGGACGTTTGCGAAGCATGGTCAGTGTGGCATGGATTTTTCCGACTATCTTCCCCATCTGGCGAAGCGTGCCGATGACTTGTGCATGATTCGGACGATGCACACCGATACTTCCAACCATGATCCCGCTCAATTGCTGATGCAATGTGGCGTTCCCAGATTCGGCTCGCCCAGCATGGGGTCGTGGGTCACATACGGTCTGGGAAGTGAATCTCAAGACCTGCCGGGTTTTATCGTGCTGCTGTCGAACAACGGACCGGGTGATATCGCGGGGACGGCCTTGTGGGACAGTACGTTTCTTCCCGCTCCCTATCGAGGCGTCACGTTTCGAAGCAAGGGCGATCCAATTCTGCATCTCGCCAGCCCTGAGGGGTTCACACCCGAGCGTCAACGAGATCGCTTGACCGCGATCAACGATCTCAATCGAATCCGATTTCAGCAACAGCCTGATCCCGAAATAACGGCACGGATCGAAGCCTACGAACTGGCATTCCGCATGCAAACCGCTGCACCAGAACTGTTAGAGTTTTCGCAAGAGACACCCGCGACACTCGAGTCGTACGGGATTGGAAACGAAAAGACCGACACGTTTGCCCGCAATTGTCTGCTCGCCAGAAGAATGGTCGAGAGAGGAGTTCGTTTCGTTCAGTTGTATCACTACACCTGGGACGACCATTCGGATTTGAACGCCAATTTGAAAGTGAACTGCGACAAGACTGACAGACCCGCAGCCGCGCTGATTCACGATCTCAAGCAAAGAGGCTTGCTCGACGACACGCTCGTGATCTGGGGGGGCGAGTTCGGTCGCACACCAATGAACGAAGTCAGGCGAGGCAATAGCCCTGGCAAGGAAGGCCGCGATCATCACAAAGCAGCCTTTACCATGCTGCTCGCAGGTGGCGGCGTTCAGGGGGGCCAGATCATCGGTGAGACCGACGAATTAGGCTTCAACCCGATCAAAACCCCGGTTCACGTGAACGATCTTCAAGCGACGATCCTACACGCCCTGGGTCTCGACCATGAGCGCCTGACATTCCGCCACCAGGGCCGTGATTTTCGTTTGACGGACGTGGCGGGAAATGTGGTTCATCAGGTGTTCGGGTGAGGTGGTTGTGACAAACCGTTTGTCTGTAATCAACATTTAGATCGGGAGGAGCTAACATCGAAATATTACCTTTCGCCCAAATTGATGCTCAATATCGGGATGCAATCGAGGCGCCAGGCAAAGATCTCACGCGTGCCATGGATCTCGCGAGAAAATACCCGTTTAATCTAACCCGGTCTGACATCAACACCTCGGTTTTGCTGCGACTGAAGTCGTTTTTTTTCGCCCAAGCATTGATAAAGAAGGAGTTAAATAAGGTATATGCATCATCCGCAGCGGACTTTTTTGTTGAGACAATAAGCTTCTTTCTGAAAGTAATTGTGGAAACGGCACTACCGTTACACACGATCGCCTCAGAAAAAAATCTGGTCAACAAGCGAGGCGCCATGCGACCGGATATTTCAATTTGGAAAGGTGAAGAAATTGTTGCGGCAATTGAATGCAAGACACAGCTTGGATGGAACAGAGACGGCTGGTTGGACGATTTTGTAGAAAGGGAGCAGCGGCTTCACAAAATCAATCCGAATGCGAAACTATTCCTTCTCGTTATGACGGCGAGCAATTGGTCGGGATTTGGTACCGATAACCGCGCCGGAAATCAGTTCTTCGTTCTACTTAATACCATTTGGCCGGATGCTTTCGAATCAGACGAGACCAATTCCGGTCATATCGTTCATCGAGTGGAAGACCTCTTCAACAGGATCATAGAGCACGCAAATGGCTGACCCAAAACATTCAATTAAAAACGAGCGCACAACTTTGAGCACGATTGCCCGTTTCGAGAACGGGACAAAGGAATCGCACCGCAATTTTGCGGAAGAAGTATCGGAATACCCCTGCAGTAGCCAGTATGTAAAACACGTGGCCGCGTCACGTTTTGGTCATAACGTGGGAGAAGGCGTGTTTCCCGACGTGGCTCGTACGACTCAAAAACGACGATGTTCCCAGAGTCGGCGACCGGCATCGGTATTTGGCCTGAAAGGCTAAAACAAACCAGCCCAGGGCAGAGCGACGCGGCGATAGCCGCAAAGCGTCGCCCTGGGTCCGGTGTCTAAAGATGTGCCAGCCCTGTCAAGGGCGACACAATCCGTTGCAACGTTGCCAGATCAATCTTCAATCCCACACATATCGCTCGTCAAATTCGATTTCGTGCCGTTTAAAAAGGAGTCGTAATTCATCCTGAAATGTCATCTTTCGATGATGTTCTTCCTGATTCGCGATGTATTCCTTCACTTGTTCTACGTTGGATTGAGAGACGGAAAATGCGGCGTATCCCCCCTGCCAATAGAACTCCTGGTTGCGGGTTCCCTCAGTCTTCATCCATTTGGAACTCGCCTTTTTCACCTCTTCAACGATTTTGGAGAGTGCGTGGTTTTTTGACAGCGAAAAAAGTGCGTGAACATGGTCATCCACCCCGCCGATGATCAGCGCGGGGCTTTCCAAATTTTGAAATATGCCCGATTGGTAGGAATAGAGATGTTTCCGCACTTCGGCCGGAATCCACGGATTGCGGTGTTTGGTGCTGTAGACCAGATGTACCATGTTTTTGACCAATGATTGCGACATTTGTATTGGTCCTTTCGTTGAATGATGCCATTGAATTGAAAGGTTTGGAATTGTGTTGCCCTTAACAGGGCGAAGGTGTTTCTTCTTGCTCACCCAGGGCGGCGCTTTGCGGCTTTCGCCGCGTCGCTCTGCCCTGGGCTGATATGTTGAAGCCTTTCAGGCTAAAGACCCAGAATATGGCAAAAACTCAGGAGCACTGCATTTGCTTGGATCTTTTCGCGAGACTCTTCATTAAACCTTTGGTGACACACCCTTTCCCGTTTTGTTTCTAAATAAGAATAACGCAAATGTCCTGTAAATATGTCGAGAAAGTTGTCCTGCGCCAAGATAGGTGGTTTGTTAGATCCCTGGCGATATCACCGCGTCGTCAACGGCAGGTAAAATGATGAGAGTCCCGAGTCAATTGCCTCTCAATAAAGAATGGAACCGCTTCCGGCGTTGGTGTCAACCATCGGCCATTGGTCAATGGCCTGAAAGGCCAACACATGTCAGCCCCGGGCAGAGCGACGCGGCGGAAGCCGCAAAGTGCCGCCCTGGGTTTGATGTCTAAAGATGTGCCAGCACTGTTAAGGGCGACACAATCTTTCAACTCAACGTCACACCACGTGAGACCGTTGAACTGTTCGCCAAACCGTCGTTCAGCGTCAGGCTGATCGAACGCGACAGCGTGTTTGCCCCAGTCGTCGTGTAGAACGTCACCGATTGTAGTACGGTCTGGTAATTGGCCAGCGATGAAATGCCCGACAACGTTAATGTTCCCGTGGCGGCATCGAAGCTTTGAGTGATCCCCGATACGACCGTCGCGGCGAGAACGTCCAAGCCCGTTTGATAGTTGCCGGTGATCTGGATTGTGGCACTCGCCAGGTTGATGCTGTCGGGATCGTAGATCACAGCGCCCGGTGCGATCGCTGTTGCAGCAGCATTTCGGACATAGGCGAGTGGCGCGTTCGGGATACTAGACAAGGCCGGCGGCAGATTAGTTGTCTGGACCGTAACCGTTCGAGTCGCCGAAAGGCTGGTGGCCGGCGTCGGTGAGTAATCGTCGGTGGCGTAGATCGTTAGAGTTCGCGTGGCCGTGCTGGGGGCTGCTCCAGACGTACCGAATGTGACTGAACGGAGTGCCGTCCGGTAATTGCTGACGGAACTTGTCCCTGTCAATGTCAGCGTTCCTGTCGCGGCATTAAATGAACCTGTAATTCCAAGTTGATTCGCAAAGGCTAATACATCAGTGCCGTTCGCGTCGTTCTCGTAACCTGATGTGATCTGGACCGTCGCCTTGGTCAGGTTGTTGCTGTCAGGGTCACCGACCAATAGCGTGTTCGAGATCGGCTGAGCGGGATAGGCTGGATCATTTGCCTTGCAGGCGAGCGGCGTTGACTCAATCGATGTCAGCGTCGGTGGCTGATTGACCGCCGACACAATCGTATTGCGGGTGACGATGTTGCTGGTGGAAAATCCGTCGGTGACCGAGAAGCTGGCGACACGAGCCGACGTATTGGGCGCACCGCTCACATCCCAATAGAGCACCGAACGCAAAAGGGTCTGATAGTGATCGACCATGTCCGCACTCGTAATCGTAAACGTCGCGGTGTGGGCAACAAGGTCCTGCGTAAACGTCCACTGATCTGCGAAAATGTTGTTGAAGATCAGCCTGTCTTCTCCCTGCCAGTTGGTAAAGGAGACGGTTGCACTGGAAAGATTGACCACGTTCGGATCGGTGATCACCAGGTACGGAGCCAGGAAGATCGCCGGATAGCCCTGGTAGTAAGTTCCCGTGCCGCTGACCCCCGACAAGACAGCAGGGACACTGGATGTCGTCACCGTCACGTCACGAGTCTGGACGTTACTGAGTAACATTCCGTCGTTCGTCTGAAAATAGATCGCCCGCGTTAACGCTGTGTTGGGTGTAGCGCTCGTGTCGGTGTAGGTCACGTTATGAAGCGCCGTCCGGTAATTGGAAACCGTATCAGTCCCGGTCAGCGTCAAGGTTCCCGTCGCGGCATTCCAGGATGCGGTGATATTCGGCGTGGCGGTGTTCGTGAAGCCAAGAACGTCTTCGCCGCTCTGGTAGTTAATACCAATCTGCACGGTGGCCGAAGTCCAGTTGTTGCTGTCGGCGTCGTAGACATAAAGCGACGACGAAATCGGTACTGACTGCGTTGCTGTGGCATTCAGTACTGACGGTTCGATGTTATAGAGATACGGGGCGACGTCAGTTGTCGCTCCGACCTTTTGAGCGACATAGAAATTCAGGCGGAAATCGTTGGCCGAAGTTCCGCCAGAACCGCTCAACGATCGACCGCTGATGTCCTGAATCGTCTGGCGGGCGATCAGTTGATATCCCCCTTGATTCAACGGGACAGCAAACGAAAGTGTCGCAAGGTATTGCAGGCTGCTCGGGTTTTGAGCGAATGTGATCCCCGTAATTAAATACGAGACATCGGCGCCGTAGCGGAACAGCAGCCAGTTCGATGGATTGGTGACACTATTGGCACCGCCAGAAGTGGAGTTCATGTTTTCTGAGAATGACGCTGACAAACTGTTTGGCGAAGCTGTCAAAGTCGCTCCGGCTGCAATAGCGTTCGACGACGGGTCGTACACACCCGTGACATTAACCGACCCCGGAACAAACGTGGCTCCCAGCGGCGAGTAGGTTGTTCCGTTGCTGTTGGTGGCATAGGCGATGAAGGAATACACTGAGCCTTGGGTCAGCCCCGAAGCGGTCACGGTAAAGACTCCGGTCGTCCCGGTCGCGGTCACTTTGGTGACGCCTGTACCGCCAAGTTGCGGATTCGCGTTGACACTGGTCAATGCGTAAAGCACGCCTCGTTCGGTAATCGTCCGCCCTCCATCGCTGGTGACATTACCGCCGAGCACCGCCGACGAATTGGCAATACTGGAGATCGTAGGTGTCGTCACGCCTGGAGTTGAGGACTGTGTCACCGCGATTGTCTGGCCCAGCAGAGTAATATGCGCCGTTCGTGAAACGCCAGCCGTCGGATTCGTACTAAAGTTGAAGTTCACAACGCCGTTGGCCACCGATCCGATTGTCAACCAGCTTTGATCGCTGGTCGGAGCAAACGGCCCCGTCAAGTTGGCGGTTGATGGAACGACAACGCTCAGTTGATCTGAACCAGCCCCGCTTGTTTCCGTTACAGGAGTCGTGTTCACATAGGCCCGAGGCAATTCCTCGATCGCGTTATTACCCCAATCGGATGTGTAGACATTGCCGGAACTGTCTATTGCCACGTTTGACGGACCGGCCAATCCTGTAAAGGGGAGTGTTATGACCGTTCCCGTTGCGGCTTGCCATTCCTTAACCAACACGTTTCCACCATCAGCGATGTAGACGTTCCCCGAACCGTCCACCGCCACGCCCCATGGATTGCTTAATCCGGTGACAAGCGTTGTGACGGTCCCCGTCGCGGCGTGCCATTCCTTAATCGCGTTGTTACCACCATCGGCGATGTAGACGTTGCCCGAACTGTCCACGGCCACTCCAACAGGACTCAATCCGTTGGCGAGCGTTGTGACCGTCCCCGTCGCGACTTGCCATTCCTTCAGTGCGCCGTTAAGCGAATCGGCGATGTACACGTTCCCCGAAGCGTCGACCGCGACGCCATCGGGATAGCTCAATCCAGTGGAGACGAGCGATGTGACCGTCCCCGTCGCGGCGTTCCACTTTTTAATCGCATTGTTGGACTGATCGGCAATGTAGACGTTCCCCGAACCATCCACCGCCAGTTCGAAAGGATTATTCAATCCCGTCGAGACGAGCGTCGTGACTAACCCGGTCGCGGCATTCCATTTCTTAATCGCGTTGTGACCCGAATCAGATGCGTAGACGTTCCCGGAAGTGTCTACCGCCACGCCATACGGACCGCTCAACCCCGTAAGAACAGCCATCGAACCCGCGGCGACGTAGCCCGCTCCCGCCTGCGTGACTGTCAGCGTCTGCCCGGCGATCGTCACCGTCCCCGTGCGGGTCGCTCCTGTATCCGCCGCGAAGCTGAAATTAACCGGACCATTTCCCGTCCCGCTGGTAGTGTTCAGTGTGATCCACGGGGCCGTGGTCGAGGCCGTCCACGCTCCGGTCGTCACAACAATATCCGAATCGCTACCAGCGGAGGGGCCTTCCACTAATGATGTCGTTCCCAGCGTCACAGGGACCGCCGGCTGTGTCACTGCGATTGTCTGGCCCAGCAGACTAATATGTGCTGTTCGTGCGGCACCGCCCGCCACATTCGCACTAAAATTGAAGTTCACAATGCCGTTGGCCACCGAGCCGATGGCCAGCCAGCTTTGATCACTGGTCGGAGCAAACGCCCCCGTCGGACTGACGGTCGACGGTACTAGAACACTCAGTTGATCCGAACCCCCTCCGCTCGGCTCAATAAGTGGTGTCGTGTTCACATAGGCCGTAGGAGGCAATTCTTTGATCGCGTTGTTAAACGTATCGGATAAGTAAACGTTTCCCGTACTGTCTACCGTCACTCCATTGGGATAATTCAATCCGGTTGAAATGAGAGTCGTGACCGTTGCCGACGCCGCGTGCCATTCCTTGATCGCATTGAAATAATTATCAGCGAAATAGACATTTCCTGAACCGTCTACCGCTATGCCAACTGGAATACCCAATCCAGGGATGAGAGTTGTGACGGTCCCAGTTCCGGCGTGCCATTCCTTAATCACACTGTTATTCGAATCGGCGATGTAGACATTCCCGGAACCGTCCACCGCCACGCCTTCCGGCTGACGCAATCCGGTAGAGACGAGCGTTTTGACCGTTCCCGTCGATACCTGCCATTCCCTGATCGCGTTATTATATGAATCGGCGATGTAGACGTTCCCCGAACCGTCCACCGCCACGCCGATAGGATTGCTCAATCCCGCAGAGACGAGCGTTGAGACTGTCCCCGTCGATGGCTGCCATTCCTTAATCGCATTGTCGCCCGAATCGGCGATATAGACATTCCCAGAACCGTCGACCGCGACGCCATCAGGATGGTACAAACCCGTCGATACGACCGTTGTGACCACCCCCGTCCCGGCGTGCCATTCCTTTATCGCGTTGTTGTTCGTATCGGCGATGTAAACGTTCCCGGAACTGTCCACTGCCACGCCAATGGGATCTTGTAATTCCGCCGTAGCGAGTGTCATCGGACTCGCCGCGACGTAGCCGGCTCCGGCCTGGGTGACTGTCAGCGTCTGCCCGGCGATCGTCAACGTGCCACTCCGCGTCGCGCCTGTATCCGCCGCGAAGCTGAAATTGACTGAACCATTTCCCGCCCCGATTGGAGTGTTCACCGTGATCCACGGGGTCGTCGTCGAGGCCGTCCACGTTCCCGCCGTAACGATGGCATCTGAATCGCTCCCTGTGGAGGGACCTTCCACCAACAACGTCGTCCCCAGCGCCACTGGCGCTCCCGCCTGTGTCACTGCGATTGTCTGGCCCAGCAATGTAATGTGGGCTGTCCGTGCAACCCCTCCTGCCGGATTTGCACTGAAGCTGAAGTTCACGACACCGTTAGCGACAGAGCCGATCGTCAACCAGCTTTGGTCGCTGGTCGGTGCAAACGCCCCGGTCAGGTTACCGGTCGATGGAATCACGACACTCAGTTGATCGGAACCAGCTCCGCTCGTTTCTGTCAGGGGAGTCGTGTTGACATACGCCCGAGGCAATTCCTTGATCGCGTTGTTATTCAAATCAGAAATGTAGACGTTCCCGGAAATATCGACCGCCACGTTTGTTGGGCCGATGAATCCCGTAAAGCCCAGCGTTGTGACCGTTCCGGTCGCTGCATGCCATTCCTTAACCGCATTGTCACCACCATCAGCGATGTAGACGTTCCCTGAACCGTCCACCGCCGCTCCCCAGGGGTTGGTTAATCCTGTCGCGACGAGCGTTGTGACCGTCCCCGTCGCGGCGTTCCATTCCTTAACCGCGTTGTTACCACCATCAGCGATGTAGACGTTACCCGTACCGTCCACCGCAACACCAACGGGCTGTAATCCTCCCGCGAGCGTTGTGACGGTCCCCGTCGCGACGTGCCATTCCTTCAGCGCGCCGTTGCCCGAATCGGCGATGAAGACGTTGCCCGAAGTGTCCACCGCGACGCCATCGGGATAGTTCAATCCTGAGGAAACCAGCGTCGTGACCGTCCCTGTCGCGGCGTTCCATTCCTTAATCGCATTGTTGGACTGATCGGCAATGTAGACGTTCCCAGAACCATCCGTCGCCAGTTCAAAGGGATTATGCAATCCCGTCGAGACAATCGTCGTGACTGACCCGGTTGCGCCATGCCATTCCTTAATCGCGTTGCGACCCGAATCAGAGGCGAAGACGTTCCCTGAGGCATCCACCGCCACCCCATACGGACCGCTCAATCCCGGAACGAGAACCGACGCACCCGCTGCGACGTAGCCCGCACCCGCCTGCGTGACTGTCAGTGTCTGTCCGGCGAACGTCACCGTGCCACTCCGCGTTGCTCCCATATCTGCCGCGAAGCTGAAATTGACTGAGCCATTTCCTGTCCCGCCTGTGGTATTCACCGTGATCCACGGCGCCGTTGTCGAGGCTGTCCAAGAGCCTGTCGTCACGACGCTATACGAATCACTGCCTGCGGAGGGGCCTTCCACCAACGACATTCCCACCAGAATGAAAGGGACTGCCGCTTGTGTCACTGCGATTGTCTGGCCCAACAGGGTAATATGTGCTGTACGTGCGGGGCCGCCCGTCGGATTCGCACTAAAGCTGAAGTTCACCACTCCGCTCGCCACCGAGCCGATGGTTAACCAGCTTTGATCACTGGTCGGGGCAAATACGCCTGTCAGGTTCGCTGTCGACGGAACCACGACGCTCAGTTGATCGGTACCAGCCCCTCCGGTTTCCGACTTCGTGGTCGTGTTGACATACGCCCGAGGTAACTCGGTCAAATCACTATTCACCGTATCGGCAATGTAAACGTTTCCCGATCCGTCGACCGCGACGCCATAGGGAGCTTGCAATCCCGCCGAGACGAGCGTTGTGACGGTCCCCGTCGCGGCAACCCATTCCTTGACCGCGTTGTTATCCGTATCGGCGATGTAGACGTTTCCCGAACCGTCCACTGCCACGCCATAGGGAATGAGCAACCCTGTCGAGACGAGCGTCGTGACCGTCGCAGTCGCTACGTTCCATACTTTGATCGCGTTGTTATTGGTATCGGCGATGTAGACGTTCCCTGCACCGTCCAACGCCACGCCACCGGGGCGCGACAATCCGCTCGCGACAAGCGTTGTGACCCTGTCGCCAAAGTCCATTCTTTGATCGCGTTATTGCCATAATCGGCAATGTAAACATTTCCAGAACCGTCCACCGCCACGCCATGGGGCTGACTGAGTCCCGTCGAGACGAGTGTTGTGATGGTCCCCGACCCGACGTGCCATTCCTTAATCGCGTTGTCATTCGTATCGGCAATGTAGACGTTCCCCGATCCGTCCACTGCAAGGCCGTCAGGAAGATTCAATCCTGCAGAAACGAGTGTTGTGACTGCGCCTGTCGCAGCGTTCCATGTCTTGATCGCGTTGTTATCCGTGTCGGCCAGATACACGTTCCCCGAACTGTCCGTTGCCACGCCACCTGGGAAGCTCAAAGCCGAGGAAACGATCGTTGTGACCGTTCCATTCGACGAATGCCATTCTGTGATCATATTAGCGGCAGGATTCGAAATGTAGACGTTTCCCGAAGCGTCCACCGCCAAGCCATTGGGACCGCCCAATCCTGCAGAGACGACCGTCGTGACGAGCGTTGTTACCGTCCCCGTCGCCACGTGCCATTCCTTAATCGCGTCGTTACCCGTATCGGCGATGTAGACATTCCCCGAACTGTCCACCGCGACGCCGTCGGGACTGTTCAATCCCGTAGAGACAAGCGTTGTGACATGCCCCGTTGCGGCGTGCAATTCTTTAATCGCACTGTTATTCGTGTCGGCGATATAGATGTTATCCGAACCGTCCACTGCCAAACTATGCGGATTACTCAATCCCGTCGAGACGAGTGTTGTGACGATCCCCGTCGCCGGGTTCCATACCTTAATCGCGTTGTTGAACGTATCGGCAATAAAGATGTTCCCTGAAGCGTCCACCGCCACGCCATCAGGAAGATTCAATCCGGTAGCCACGATCGTCGTGACCGTCCCCGACGCGGCGCTCCATTTCTTGATCGCGTTGTGACCCGTATCAGCGATGTAGACATTCCCCGAACTGTCCACCGCTACCCCTTGCGGATTTTTCAATCCGGTTGCGACGAGTGTCGTGACAGTCCCCGTCGCAGCGTTCCATTCCTTAATCGCCTGATGATAAAAATCGGCGATGTAGACGTTCCCGGAACCGTCTACTGCCACGGCAGAGGGATTAGCCAGAACCGCTGGCACGGGAGTCGCCGGACCAGCCGCGACGTAGCCCGCTCCCGCCTGAGTGACGGTCAGCGTCTGTCCGGCGATCGTCACCGTGTCGCTGCGGGTCGCTCCTGCATCCGCCGCGAAGCTGAAATTGACTGAACCATTTCCCGTACCGCTTGTGGTGTTCACTGTGATCCACGAGGCGGTGGTCGAGGCCGTCCAGGCCCCGGAGGCGACGACGATATCGGAATCACTCCCCGCTGTGGGGGCTTCTACTAGCGAGGTCGTTCCCAAGGTGGACAGGAGCACCCGTTCTTCCAGCATTTGGATGAGACCGGCCCCTGAGGGTCGACGATTCTGACTGCGTCGACGGCGCGAACTTGGGGTTCGGTCGGAACCTAGTGCCCCGGCAGATTTGCTTCGACTGAAAACAATGGATTTCAAACGGGCAAGCCAATGATTCAGTATCATTTTTCGTGTTTCCGAAGTTGTGGAGAATCGTCAACGAAGGCCTACGCCGGAATTGAGATTTAACGGATCGAGAGCGAATGAAACGTTGCCGAAAAAACGGAAACGACAGCAGACTGTCAGGACGTGTTTAACTCAGGTGTTTTGTGCAGTTGAAACGAGAAGTGTCGAATTAAACTACGTTCCTCTATGAACGTCAATTGAGTGTTCGAAAATTCACAATTCGATCGCAGAATCGTCTGGGCATCTGAGTTCTACGGTCGATTTGGCGCAATGCGTTAATCTTGCGGATGATGGCGGCAGCCGCAACGTGGCCGACGCTGGCAGCGTCGGATTATTCGTTAGCCCGA
>CAIVEI010000207.1 GCA_903904835.1 uncultured Schlesneria sp.
CGTGCCGCTTCCGATATTGTTAAACGCGGCCAGCGCCACCGTTCCACCGACCGCTCCGTCGTAGATCACGGTCCCTGATCCGGCTGCCACCGTTAAGGCATAAGCACCATCGATCGTCGAACCGAAAGTTACGTTACTGTCCGACGTCGTCAGCCTGTCACTCGCTCCCAGCAGCACACGACCCGAGTACGTCTGCGAGCCAGTTGTCGTAACACTCCCGTACAGATCGGTCGTGCCACTCCCTGCGTCGTTCAACGATGTCAACGCCTCGTTTCCACCAACGATACCGTTGTATTGCACAGTCCCTGATCCGGCAGCCACCGTCAACGCGTATGCACCATCCACTGTCGAACCGAACGTCACGTTGCCACCGGTCGTAGTGAGTGTGATATCGGCACCTAACGTAACCGGACCATTGAATGTGAATGCCCCTGCACTCGTCTGTGCCCCGCTGAGGGTGATGCTACTTGAATTGCTGTTATTGAATGTGACTGAAGATGCCCAATTGCTTGCGCCAACTGACATTCCGCCAGTGTCATTGGTATTACCAAACACAAGCGACGTCCAGTCGCTTTGTAAATTTCCCTGCTCGACACCGCTCAGGTAAAGGCCATTGCTCACACCATCGTTAACGTGCATGGGGGTGCTAGTGGTCGAAGGCTGAAGGGACAGCGTTCCCGCTCCGAAGACTTTATCACCAAACGTCAGACTGTCGCAGGTGAGCAACAGATTGTTCAAAGGCGTCAATCCACCAACCATGCCGTCGAATAGCGTGCTCCCCGTCCCCGAATTCACCGTCAGACTTTGAACACCGCTCGTCATCGCATCTACGGTCGAACTGAACTCCACATTGCCACCACTTGTGGTCAGCACGGTATCAGCCCCCAGTAGCACCGGACCTGAGTAGTACTGGTTTCCGGTTGTCGTCGTAACAGGGTCCATGAAAATAATGATGCCACCGCTAGTGACTTCTAAATTCATGGCATTTGTCAGGGTCATCGGAGCATCAACCATGACGTTGCCAGTGTTTGTATCACCGATCGAAAGTGTCCCCGCAGTAATGTGGTTTGATAATTCGGTTGCCGAAAGTTCCAAAACACCTGCCTGTGGAAGGGTGTAATTCGAAACAATATCGATTTTTTCTGGCGGGATTGGGGAGCCGGGATTGAACGGTGGCGCGAGGGGTGTAAGTGATACGGTTTGACCACTCGCGTTGATCGTTCCTTGCAGATCCATTTCGTTTGCCAGAATCGAAACTCCGCCCGAATCAGAATGCAAATCGGCAGACGAATTCAGAAGAAACGAAGCGCTGTTGCCATTTCCAGAAACAGTGACAGTGATCCCGGTGCCCGCTTCGATTTCATCAGTATTTGATACATTGTTTACAGTGATACCATTTGTCGCAGTGAGGCTAATGCTTCCCGTGGCCAAAAGATTCTGGGCAGACATCGTGTCACCAGCCGAAATCGAAATATCCAGAGGATCCGTCGAAGAATGCGGATCGATTGCCGTGATGCTGCCCGAATCAAGGACTTGAACAATTTTACTCGCATTGATGGTGACTGAACCCAACGACGCGACGATCGCTGAGTGGACATCGACGTACTCGACCGAGTTGTGAATATTCAAGGTGCCGATGTCGATCGAATTCGCACCCTGAAAGGAAACGGACTGATCTCCAGCCGATCCCTTAATATCAATCGACGTGATCAATGTGCTCGTTGTGCTTGTTGACAACAAAAACGGACCATCGGGTTCGTGGTTTGTCTGATCAATGACATGCAAAAATGAATTGCCGTTAACGTCTTTAACGACTGACAACTTCGCAACATCACCTGCAGATGTCATCGTAACGGAGAGCGCTCCGTTAGACAGAACCGAGTGCACATTGAGAACCCTGCGGTCTTCCAGTCGGAGGGATGACAATTTGGCGGCGTTACCCAAAGGAAATGCCGATCGACAGGGTTTTTTCCTGTTGTCGAGCCATTTCCAAAACCAGCTTGCGAATTGCATAAAAACTTATCCTTGCCGCATTGAGGCGAATTCAACTTTGTCCCGCGACAATCTTTCACGCTGCCATCTAAATTCTTCGGTGCGACTTCGATTAGTCTCGGAATCCATCGCAAGATCACGTGAAACAAGCGTGCCACACCAACAGCGAATATCACAATCTGTGCCGACTGGAGCGTCTGTGACTTCAAAATTGCTTATTTTTTTGAACCACAAGCGTACCTGAGCCCTTTTGATATTCGTCAATAATAGGGTTCTGTCCCGTTGAGTGGCGAGTTAATTCCGGTATATTCCGGCAGTATCTACAATCGATTTTTCCCATCTGAAGACCTCTGCGTTGACGCTGAATTGCAAAAAACTGTTCAACATGCGATCAGCGAATCTTTTTACAACACATTGCTCTGTCTTCTTGGACAGAAGCGCAAGCGTTTCGACCGATCTTGAGCAATCGTTCAGGAATCATGGCGGCAACTCAGTTTGCCGACCGAAAGGATTATGCGGAATTTTCCTGCTGTAACAGCTGGGCTTCATCCGATGATCATTGCATAGTTTTTCGCGGACTTCGTACGGCATTCACGTGCGAGATCGCTTTCAAATCGAAAACACGGGATTCTCTCGAACCCCGGCGAAATTCAGACCAAGGAGATTAAGCGATGCGTCGTGCGATTCTGGCCTTATTGCTTTTGGCAGCAGCATTTACGTCGAGCGCAGGTACAGCCCAGGCTGCAGGCGAAGGACAACCGTCGGACTGGGGTCGGTTCAACTACTACCCGTACGTCTACTATCCGCACAACTTCCAAGCTCCGCAGCAATACAACAGCCTATATAACCGGTATCCACAAGCTCGCCAGATCCCGGTCTACAATAAGAACTGGTACAATTTCTACCCGGAAAAAAAACCTTACTATAGCGGACACCACTTCACTCTCGACGTATTCTAATACGGAAGTCTTTTCACCGTAAGGCTTTGAGCGCACTTAACCGCATTGCGCTGACGGATGGAATCAGGCCGCCGAAAAAGCCCATCGCCAGCGCAAGCATCATACCGACCGCGATCGTACTCGGGTCCACGGTGAGGCGTAGAACTACAAATTTACCGCCTCCACCTGGCCCACCGGTAACGATGCTGTTCGCAGTGAAGCCATCGCAAAGTGAACCGATCGCACAACCAATTGCGCCTCCAATCAGTGCGAGCACCATTGACTCCAGCAGAAACGAAACCAGGATCTGCCACCGCTTGAACCCAAGCAAACGCAGCACTCCGATATCTTTCGTTCGTTGACTGATGGCCGCAAACATCGTGTTCATCACTCCGAAAAGGCCACCCAACGACATAATCAGGGCCACGAGCATCGCCATTCCGAGGAACTGAACATTAGTTGCTGAAAGGTTGGCAAAGTAAGTTTGCTCGACCTGGGGGCTGACCGCCGCCTTTTTATATTCTGTCGCGAAATACTCTTTGAGAAGTTCTGCTCCCCATTCTGCTTCCGAGAAATTTTCGCGTACAT
Source organism: uncultured Schlesneria sp. (assembly GCA_903904835.1). Lineage (GTDB taxonomy): Bacteria > Planctomycetota > Planctomycetia > Planctomycetales > Planctomycetaceae > Schlesneria. The sequence goes on from CAIVEI010000207.1 coordinate 3,519, forward strand.
TATTGAGCTTCGGCGTCGGCGCGCTTTTGTCAGTGTTTTTGAGATCGACTGCTTCTTGAAATGCCTGCTTCGCAGACTCTTTTCGTGATGCAATCAGTGCGGCGCGCTGATCTTTGCGATAGTCACTCCGAGCTCGAACACAAAATGTCGTGTAGTTCGATTTTCCAAACAACGGGCCTACCTGCGATTGACGAGTCCATACTTCCGAATCGTAAACCGTTCCTGATGTTTCGAAAACGCCCGTAACATACCAGACTCGTTCCCCGATTTTGAAAGTGTCACCCACGTCGAGGCGATCACGTCGCTTTGCATTGGCAAGGATATCCTCAGTTCGATCACTTCCAAGCTCGCGAGCAATCGCCGCACCGAGCATCGCCTCGATGGCGGTTTCGCCATCAGTATTGATTTCGCGAACTCCTGAATCTGAAAACCATGCACCTCCTGAAGTCAGCTTCAATCCGTGGACTTTGGCGGACATCGCCGGGTCATCGACGCCACGTACTTGCAGAAATCGCCGTTTGGGCGCACCGGTTTTTCGATCCACGATCTGTTGCGAAATACCGAGATAAGTTTCGCGACTTACCAGGGGCTGACCTGCTTCATCACGAGCAACGCCTTCTTGAGTTTCGATTTCCGTCGCATCTGCGAATCCAAGATTGCTGAATGCTTCGTCGGTCGAGCCTTCAGACATGATCATCACGTTACCCGGTTGACCGCTCGATTCCGTCATCGAATACATCCCGTTGACGAATGCCAACAGCATGATTTGAATTCCGATGACTAGCGTAAACGAACCGATCATGAACAGCGTCGTGAGCCATCGCGTTCTCAGGTTCATAATGTTGTAACTGAGCGGTACTTTTCCAATCGCCAGTAGTAGCAGCAGTAGAAGCGCGGCCCCTGCGAAAATCGCTTTAAGCACCGGAGAAGAAGCACCGAAAACTTGCCACGGCGCTGCAGCGACGTGAATTGATTCAAGCATGATTAAGGCGTCTTTGGTTCGAGTGTGAAATATGGGATTAATTCAAAAAACAAGGAATTATGACACATCGATCGTGGGATTCATGACGTCTTCGACGAACATCATCAACCTTTGCTCATGCCACCTTGGCAAACACGTCTGAGACGCGGACGCCGCGCGCTGTTATTGCGGGAATAAAACTTCCTGCAAATGCGGTGACAGCCCCCATGGCAGCACCCCACCACAGGCAATTAATTGGTACAGCAAATTTTGGGAAAAAAGCGATCGGAAATGGCAACCCGCCCCAGACTCCGTTGATAATTCCGTATGCCAGCCCGGCACTCAGCAATCCCGATAACGTACCAATCAGTAAGGCCTCGCTGAGAACCAGCGTTAAAATCTGCCACGGCAAAAAGCCCAGCACTTTCAAAACGGCAAATTCGATTCGACGCTCACGAACACTGATGCTGATCGCATTCGAAATCACAAGCGATAAAACAAGCATGCAAGCTGGAGCGAGAAGCCATCTCACCCCCCAGATGATGTCGCGATAGGCATCGAGAAACGAAGAAATTCCCGTCGACGACGTTTCGCACTTGACTGCCGGGTTCGTGAAGGACGGTGCGGTCAGGATTTGTTCGGTCAACTTGTTAAACGAAACTCGGTCAGGCACACGCAACCAGACGAGACTGAGTGTTTTGTCTGCTAATGGATGCGGCTTGTTGTTGTTTTTCGCTTTGTAGGTATCAAGTTCCGTCTCGAAAAAATCGCGATTGATGATGGCGCTATCGGTGTACTGAGCCGTTTCTTTCGGAAACGATCCGACGATTTCCAATTCCAGATTGATGTCCCGATAGTTGCGTCCGTATGCCGTAATCCGATCTCCGACTTTCTTCTTGAGTTTTGCGAGCCTTCCTTCACCAATGATCACACCGTTTCGAACTTCTTTCATCCGCTTAATTGCATCGATTAAAGGCCTTGCCTGTTCGTCGGTCAAAGCATCGATATTGTCGAGCATGCTTCGCGCCTTCTCGGCTTCCATGATGAATGAAAAGAAGAGATTTTCGTAACCTCGTTTTGCCGGATTGGATTCCGTTGAACCAACAAAGAATCCCCATGTCATCGAGTCTTGCGGATGGACTGCGGACGAATCACTCGGGTCAGCGCCTCCAGCGCTCAGACCCGCCGCATAGGAGTAAGGCATGAGGCTTGGGTTTTGCCATTTTTCGGTGACAATCGCCTTAATATTGGCACTCTTTTCTGTCGTCACCTTGTCAAGTGTGGTCAGGACGGTGAAAACAAGTGTCACAACCAACACCAGCATCATGGTGCCAAGTGAAGTTAAGAGTGTCCGCACAGGATTTCGTGCAATGTTTTCGAAAACGAGTACCAGAAATTTCATATTTTTACTCCCCGGATTGGCCGGTGATGGATCAGCTTGCGAGCAACTTGCCACTGGCAAGTGTCTTGGCTCGCCAATGTTACTCGATTCTCGAGCCTCACTCTTGGAACCGTGGCCAGTTCAAAGCATATGTGACGGAAACAAAGTCGGCCTGATTATCTCTTACGCGTATTCTGGTGTTTGCGTCGCTAAACGCCCCTTTTCCAGGTGGACGATTCGATCTGCCCGCTCTGCGGCCTTTGGGTCGTGTGTCACCATCACAATTGTTTTATTGAGCGTATTCTTCAATTCAACAAGCAGATTCAAGATTTCGTGCGCCGATTTTGCGTCAAGGTCACCGGTCGGCTCATCTGCCACGATTAATGATGGGTCAGTCACGATCGCACGAGCGATACCGACTCGCTGCTGCTGACCACCTGATAACTGACCCGGACGGTGCCACATTCGATCGCTGAGACCCACAATGTCGAGTGCTGTTGTTACCTGCTCACGTCGCTGCGATGCTGAAAGTGGCAGAAGCAATAACGGTAATTCCACATTTCGAAATGCAGATAGCACGGGCAAAAGGTGATAGAACTGGAAGATGAAACCCAGGCTCCGCGTTCGCCATCCCGCAAGTTGACCTTCTGACATCTCTGAAATTTCTTCTCCCTGCACACGAATTGATCCGATGGTCGGCCGATCAAGTCCAGCTATCAGATTCAAAAGAGTGGTCTTCCCCGAACCCGACGGCCCCATCAACGCAACATATTCACCCTGCATGACGTTCAGGTTGAGCCCATTGAGCACGTCCAGCACTTCGCTGCCGCGCTTGAACGATTTATGAACATCTTGAACTTCAACACACGGATCGGACGAGGACATCAAGAATTCCTTTTTATCTTTTTCATCTCGGTTACGGCGCTGAATTAAACTGTTCGGTGGCGGATTCTCGTTGTGGTGTTTCGAATTGTGTTCGAATCGGCGAAAATTCTTCGTCAACGATGTCCGCGTAGAACCTGACGATCGCGCCCATTTCGGGTCTGAGGTATTGACCTTCTTCATCGGCCGGAACTTTCAACCGAACTCGAACTGGCACCGCTCCCTTGGCCCGGTCGGCAATCGGCATCAATCGAGAAACGACTCCGTCATACGATCGATCCATGTAGGCCTCCGGCTGAACTTTGCAGCGTTGTCCCTTTTTCACTTTCGCAATTTCGCGCTCCTGTATGGAAAGCTCGACCTCAAGCTTCGACAGGTCGGCCATGTCACACAAGCTGAACGATCCGTTAAAGGCAACCGGATTGACAAGGTTACCTAATTCCGCATTCTTCTTCAAAACCGTTCCCGAAATGGGAGCGACGATAATGCAGTTATCAAGCCTCCATTTCGCCCGACGAACTTCCGCTTCCGCCTGCCGAACCTGTGCCTGCGCTGCCTTCTTTCGTTCGGGCCTTGGACCGTCAACCATCAACTGGGCCGTCGCCGATAGCTTGTCAACTCGCCGGGTCATCATTTGAAACTGCGATTCTGCCGCTTCAAAGTCCTGTTTATTCCCAAAGCCTTTTAACCAAAGATCCTTCGCGCGTTTGTAGTCACGTTCAGCCTGTTCAAGGTTCGTCTGAGTTTCCGCCAAATCCGCTTTGACTTGCTTGATCTCGTCGGGTCGAGACCCCTCGAGCAATTCCGCGAGATTCTCTTTCGCTGCTTCAAGCAATCCCGTTACGCGTTGGAATTCTGCCTGATATTCAGTACTGTCCAATACAGCCAGGACAAATCCACTCTCGATTCTTTGTCCCGCTTCAAAGTTTAATTCAATGACGCGACCGCTCACCTGGGGACTCACCAGGATCTGTTGTTCGGGAATAATGTAACCCTTCGATTCCACAACGGGCCCCGTCGAATTCGTCGAACCCTGCGCGGTCTTGGTCGAGTCAGAAGCGGTCCTGGTCGAGTCTAATGGTGGCGCCACCACATCGACAGGCTGCAACGTTTGAACCGTAAATGGACTTCCCATCAACAGCAGGTATGCGATCGCAGCGGCCAATGCGAAAACGAGAAACCAAGGCAATTGCGAGCCTCGGGCTGTGGACTGACCTGGTCGCGGCAATCTAAGCGATTCAACACGCTGTTTGAGCGACGCATTCGACGCAGAGGAATCAGTCATTGACGCAAAATTCCCTGAAAAAACATGGTGGTCGCGTTCCCTCGTGACGAATCGAAGTCCTCTGTTTCAAATAACGCTTCATCATGACTATGATTGCACGTCGGGTCCAAATTGCCAATCGAATGATCGGTCTGCTCACAATAATACTACCGGCTGACTTTTCGATGAAGTTGGCGCCGGTCGTTTTTTGTGCACGTATTGCCAATTGTAGTCACTGCGGCAAAAGATTGATTCGGTTAAAGCGAATTTTTTTCCGTCTTTCCCGTTTCGCCGTTTTCAATCAAGTGGCGATTTCATCCTTCGCTGATCCAGAGAAATTACCCTGAATGGTTGAGATCAGTAAATCGGAATTGAACACGATCGATCACGACAAACGTGATTGGAAGCCCACGCTTTTGATCTCGCTATTGCTGTTTGCCGTGACGGCGGCCGTCTATCTTTCGGCGTGCAAAAACGATTTCGTCGCCTGGGATGACGATGATTATGTTTACCAGCAACAACAAGTCCTCAATGGCATCTCGTGGAAAGGAATCCTCTGGGCGACAAAGGCCGAAGTCGCCGCAAATTGGCATCCGTTGACGCTGATTTCACTTCAAATTGATGCCCAATTCTTCGGCCCGGGTGCATACGGTTTCCATCGTACCGCAGTTCTTTTGCACGCTATCAATTCGGCGTTGGTTTTTCTGGCAATCCGGTCATTAACGGGAAATCGTCTTCGCAGTGCATTGGTCGCTGGTTTGTTCTCACTTCACCCATTGCACGTCGAATCGGTTGCTTGGATTTCAGAGCGAAAAGATTTGCTGAGCGGCTTCTTCTTTTGCCTGACACTTCTTGCCTATGCGGATTACGTTCGCGCGCCATCGATCGCTCGGTATCTGCTGATTGTCGTCACGTTTGGATTAGGGCTGAGCTCAAAATCGATGCTCGTCACAACGCCGTGCGTCCTTTTACTTCTCGATTATTGGCCTCTTGCCCGACTAAAGAGCCTTTCCTCGCCGGAGATGGGGCAAGTAGCGAAACTTTTCATCGAAAAACTACCGCTTTTGGCTTTGTCAGCGGTCAATTCAATAATCACGATTCAGTACCAGAAAAGCGCAATAAAAAGCTTGTCCCGAATTCCGCTTTGGGACCGCATTGAAAATGCTGCCGTAAGCTATCTCTATTATGTGTATCAGACGGTTTGGCCCACTGAACTTTCTCCTTATTACGCCCGTCACGAAATCCCGAGTATTCAGGCTCTTGTTGCTGCGGTAGTACTGGCTTCGTTGACGGGGTTATTGATCTGGCAGAGAACACGACGACCCTACTTGGTAGTGGGCTGGCTCTGGTTTATCGGGATGCTGGTTCCCGTGATTGGAATATTTCAAGTGGGACACCACGCGCGAGCCGATCGCTACATGTACCTTTCACAAATCGGCCTCTTTCTCGCGGTGATCTGGTGCTGCGGCGATCTTCCGGCGCGAACACGCCGAGGCAAATTGATTTCGATCGGTTTCATCACGATTGTCCTGGCGAGCTGCGCTCTTTTGACGATCCGCCAGATCCCGGTCTGGAAGAACTCGCAATCCATGTGGCGGCAGGCATATCGCCTGGACGCCAACAATTCGTTGGCGATTTTTCATTTAGCAGAGTTTTGTCTGAACGACGGCAACAAACCCGAGGCGATTCGGCTGACAAGAAATGCAATCCAAAACGAGGATCGGTCTGATTGCGAAACTCTCGTGATGCTTGGCATGCTGATGGCCGATTGTGGTGAGTACGAAGATTGCGTCAACGCACTCGATAAAGCATTGGCTGAACATCCAAACGACGAGGATGTCCTCAGTAATCGAGCCAAAGCCTTGTCGGCTCAAGGAAAATGGAAAGAAGCGGCAGACGACTATCGTCGATCCGCACAGAGTTCCCCTTCCTCGCCGTCCTATCAGTTCTATCTCGCTCATGCCTTGGGGAAAATCGGCCAAACGGAAGAATCCCGTCAGATCTATGTATCTGCTGTAAAACGGTGGCCGCAATGGCCACTCAAAGTTGCAGGCAGGGCATGGTGGATGTCGACCAGCCCCAATCCTGGTGACCGAGCGAATTTCTGGCCTGTTTGTCTCGCCGAACAGGCCTGCGAAGCCACAGGCGGAAATCTTCCCCAGTTTCTCGACGTGCTCGCCGCAGCCTATGCCGAATCGGGCCGATTTGAAGAAGCGATTGAGACGGCCAAACGAGCAATTCAACAGGTGGATGAAGTGAGAAACATTGCCTATTCCAACGCACTGCGCGAGCGACTCAAGAAGTACGAAAAGCATCAGCCCTATCGCGAACCACTTCCAACGATCAACAAGCCCTAATTAAAACAAAAGTCCCGATTGGCACTTTCCGCCGCCAAACGTGTAGCTTTCTTGAATCGTACGCTCGTGAAGAATTCGCGGAAAAGAGTTAGGAACCTGAATAATGGGCAGCTTTTTCGATGGACGGCGAAGGAAAGCTGGCTGTACCGCACTGTTGATGGCTTTAACGTTCATGGCAGGATGGTTAAGGAGTCTGACTTACTTCGAGGGCTTTTCTTTCCCTGGGCGACAGCCCACGGATCATCTGGTTTCGTGGGACTCGTCGCTTGTCTGGCTGAGGGCTCCGAGACTTCCTTTCTGCTCTGAGAAATATCCTACTTACATCTGCTGGAAGTTTTTGCGTCTCGACGAACGCATATTTCAATCACCTCACAGGAAATGGCTGTGACAGTGTTGCGGTTTCGGATCGTGCGTCGGCATCGATCACCCAGGCGACATGATCGTTATCCCGTACTGGTCTGTCGTCATTCCATTGACTGCCATTACTGCGTTTCTGTTTCTAACAAAGCCCTGCAATTTGAACTCGAAGAAAATGGTTTACCCCAAGACCGACATTGAACCGTGAATCGCGTAAGAGGTTTTCCACGGATGGTGACATTGAAAGGATGAGTGTCTCGGAAGATGGCGTGTCCCTTCTTGATCGAATGACTTTAAAGTCACGTCCGTCCAGAGGCTTTAGCGACACTGATTAGAAGCATGTTTTAAAAAGGATTCGAACTGTATTATCACTTAAAAACCGCGATAAAATCGGCGACAATATTAAGATGGGTAGTTTCACGTGGCGAAGCAATTTGAAAATGGTGCTATGACGTCGATCTCGATCCGTGAAAGAATGGCGGCGGGGAAAGCCCTTCGCGACAAAGTTCCCCGTGCGGCACATGGTTCCTGGTCGCAAGGCACCGATCGTGATCCTATTGAAATTCTGCAGAATTGTAACCGGGGACGAGTGCAGGAACTTGTTCCAATCCGCTTCGGACGTATGCTGCAAAATCCCTTCACCTTCTTGCGTGGTTCGCCAGCTCTCATGGCGCACGACCTCGCCTCGACTCCGGTGACGCGTATCCAGGTGCAAGCGTGCGGCGACTGCCACCTTTTGAATTTCGGCCTTTTCGCCACTCCCGAACGGAACCTGATTTTTGACCTCAATGATTTTGATGAGACGCTTCCTGCCCCTTGGGAATGGGACCTGAAGCGACTGACGACAAGCTTCGTAACCGCCTCGCGATTGAACGGAATTTCTGATCGACGCATACGTGACATCGTAGTCGCCTGCGGGCGCTCGTACCGAAAACACATGCAGGATTTTTCGGAAATGAGTCCCCTGGACATCTGGTACTACCAGATCAGTGTTGATGATCTGATCCGCCTCGCGCCTGATGCCAAGTCGCGACATCGATTAGAAAAGATTGCCGAAAAAGCCGAATCGCGCGTTGGCGAGAACCTCTTTCCGAAGATCACTGAGGAACAGCAGGGGCGCCATCGTTTTATCGAAGATCCCCCGGTGATGACACGCATTACAGATGAACGTGCGATCGAAATTGTCCGTGAAGGGATCGAAGATTATCGAAACTCATTACCAGACGAGCGCCGTTTTTTGTTCGACCGGTATCGTCTGGAAGACTTTGCGCTGCGCGTTGTCGGCATCGGCAGTGTTGCGACCCGCTGCTTCGTGGGATTGTTTTTCTGTGATGACAAAACTCCACTGCTCTTACAGGTCAAAGAAGCTCGCCAGTCCGTTCTCGAACCCCATGCGGGCAAAAGCCCTTTCGACAATCATGGAAAAAGAGTTGTCGTAGGACAGCGACTGGTCCAAGCCGCCAGTGATATTTTTCTGGGTTGGTTGCGCTCCCAAAACGGCCGCGACTTTTACGTACGCCAATTAAGGGATATGAAGTTCTCGATGCCTGTCGAAGATTTCACCGCAGGTGAGATGGAACAGTATGCCGAAGTTTGCGGATGGACGTTGGCGCGGGCTCACGCGACCTCGGGCGATTCGGCTCTGATCAGCGGTTACCTCGGTACAGGCGACAACTGCGACCTCGCGATGGCCGACTTTGCGTTTGCCTATGCTGACCAAATCGAACAGGATCACGCCGCATTAGAAGCCGCGAAACGGTCCGGTCGAATCGAAGCGTTTGTCGAAGAAGATCACGAAAGTTGACAGGACATTTTTCGGCTTCTTTGACGAAAGACTTTGGCCAACCAATCACCGTTGACATCTGGTGATCTGGCGACAATTCAGAATTCGGTCGGTTTCTCAGCGCCAGCTCGGGTCCCAAGACCACGCCAGACGGGAAGCGAGGCGCTTTGGCTGATAACACGTACCGACCCGTCCATCAACAGACACTGAACGATTCCTGTGTGATAACTTCGGGCTGTCACCGCAGCGTAGGTCGGCTGCTTGGTACTGGTGCCTTCGTACCGTGAAGTGTAATCAATGTCATACGTTCGGCCATCCAGATGGAGATAGGGAACATAAGTGTTAGGGGCAAACACGGTCGTAAAACCACTTTCATGTACGGGACCGTCACACCATTCCGTATGCCCCTCATTGTCGTCTCGATTTGGACCTAGCTTGAATTCTGCGCCAGCGGCGAATGCAGAGAGTTCCGATGGAGCATTCGGCGGGCTTGGACCCGGGTCGTTCGAGTTGCGAAAGTAGGGCTGATAACTTTTGACCTCAGCTACGCCGAGTGTATTGCTCAACCCATCCGAGATACTTGAAGTATCAATTCGACTATTCGGATAAAACACCCCGTCGCCCCCGATATTCGTAATGGGATCAAAGATGAACCACGTTCCAAAATTGAAACCGTAATTTGTCGGGAAGATATATCCTTCACCGGGACCTGCATAATGAATGACATCTCCTACGGGGTCACTGGGACATGAAAAGACAGGAAATCGCATCTGTGGAACTCCAGATGCCTGATTAATCGGGTCATCCCAATCCTGGTCTAAACGTGCTAGTTGGAATGCGTTTGCTTGTTCGAGAAACGGCAGAAGTCGACCATGAATCGACCACGAACCGCGAATCGGAAACGATAACGTCACCGAAAAACTAAAGCTGGGTGGGAAGTATTGATGCGCATCCAGATAGTTATGCAAAGCAAGACCAATCTGTCTCAAATTGTTTCGACATTGTGTCCGCCGTGCCGCTTCTCTCGCCTGCTGAATGGCCGGCAAGACAAGTGCCAGCAGTACTCCGATAATCGCGATAACGACTAATAATTCGATCAATGTGAAGCCGCGTCTTCGATTCACAGGTCTTGACTCCAGAAGGCGCACTTTCGGCCCCGTCGATTTCTCGCATTAACGTTGTTCAACACATATCGAAGTAACGGACGGGAGAATCACCGTAAATTTGGTTCCCTGCCCCGGTTCACTTTCAACTGTCAGTTCCCCGCCGTGAGCATCGACCACCGCCTGACAAATAGCCAATCCCAGACCTGTTCCACCACTCGAATTATTTCGCGACGTATCAACGCGATAAAACCGCTTAAATAAATGAGGCACATGGCGACTGTCGATTCCCATACCGGTGTCTTCAATCGTCACCACCACAAATTCGCCGTCAGGCTCGGCCCCGATTCGTACCGCGCCACCGGCAGGCGTGAATTTAATGGCGTTATCGAGAATGTTAAAAAAGAGCTGACTGAGCAATACGTCATCGCCGTAAATGACACTTTCCGAAAGCTCGCTGAACTCAATCGAGACCTGCTTTCGATCCGCAATGTTGCGGAGAAAATCAACGACGTCGTTTAGCACGGCTGCTAGCGACACTTCTTCAAAATTGCGAGACTGCACTCCGGCGTCGTGTCTGCTGAGCGTCAATAATTGATCGACGAGATTTGACAGCCGCGTTAACTCGCCCAGTGTTACGCAAGCCACTCGGCGCATTCCTTCGACGTCGTCGTCAGCTCGTAGGGCAACTTCAATCTCAGTACGAATCACGGCCAAGGGAGTCCTCAATTCATGAGCGGCATCAGCGGTAAAACGACGCATTTCGGCGATCGATTTCTCTAACCGGCCAAATGTTCGATTGAGCGTAATCGCTAAGCGCCCCAGTTCGTCACCTCGGTTTTCTACCAATATTCGCTCGCTCAGATTCTCGGAAGAGATTCGTTCTGCTGCCGCGGCCATTCTTTCGACCGGAAGCATTGCCCTTCGAGCGATTCGATAACCACCATAAATCGCAACTAACAATGCAAGAAAACTTCCCAAAAGCAGCATCTGGATAAACGACCAAAGGTCTCGTTCTGAACGTGCCAAAGGTGTAATTACGTAAATCAGAAGCGGCTCCGATGGCCCTCGCACCGTACGACATAACAATCGATGGCGTCCCGCGTGTGAGAGGGTAATCTCTTCCAATCGGCGAAAAGCGAGCTCTCTCGAGGAATCAGGTTTTGGCAGCGGATGGGCACGCAGCCACGGAGTTCCAAACAGAACAGTTCCATCCAGCCGACTTACTTGAAAACTGTAGCCACCGTGTTCGGCATAATGGTGAGCGAATCGAGCTTCAAATTCTTCTGTTGTTTTTGCGAATTCAATCTCTTCGGCGAGTTCATTTACTTCTTCATTCAAATCCGTTTCAAGTTGTGAGCGGAGATGAGAACGAACCATTAAAACAAGCGACACGTCAAAAATGACCAGGATGATGGTCAAAGAGAGAACGTACCAACCTGTCAATTGCCAACGAATGCTTCGCTGCCTCAACATGGCCGATCTCCAAGGACGTATCCTTCGCCACGTATTGTATGCAAAAGCAATTTTTTCCCAGGACCTTCAAGCTTGTTGCGAAGTCGATTTATTTGCACTTCGATCAAGTTCGTCCAAGTCGCCGTTTCCGATCGCCAGATATCTCGGGCAAGCATTTCTCGAGTCACAATTTCGTTTTTATGCTTCAGAAGATATGCCAACACCTCAAATTGACGCGGCGTCAATTCAACTGACCGCCCATTCTGAGTAACCGTTCGAGCCATCAGGTCGACAATGATATCATTGATGGTGAGTATCGATTCTCCTGATGTGAATTTTCTTCGAAGCAACGCGCGAACTCGCGCCAATAGCTCCGAAAAGACAAATGGCTTCGTCAAGTAATCATCGGCGCCTGCATTCAATCCGTTGACCCTCTCATCGACCGCATCTTTTGAGGAAACAACCAGAACAGGCATGTGAAAACCGTTCTGACGCAATGTTGCAAGCAACTGCAACCCATCACCGTCAGGCAGCATCAAGTCGAGCAGGATGATTTCCGGGTTCTCGGACTCGCAAAGCGACCGACCTTCTTCTGCGGTTCGTGCAGCAAAGACTTCAAAACCTTCTGCCGCAAGCCCTCGGCGAATGGAATCCAGCAAGATCGATTGATCTTCGACAATCAATAGTCGCGTCATCGTCTACGGATCGCCTTTTCGTCAAACGCCGGATCTGGAGAATTAACCGGGAATCATCTGAAATTGTACTGCCTCATTGGTGGAAACGATAATGAGTTTGATTACTTCACGTTTATGTTAGCGGGTCGATATTTCCATTTTTTAAGCTACTTCAGTCGCAGCACCTGATCAAGACCTTCAACGACCGTATCCAATGCGTCGCTCGTTACCACGAGCGGGGGCATCAACGTTAACACGTTTCGGCCTGGTCCTGTTTTTCCAAGTAAAAAACCAGCGTCTTTCATTCGTTCAAGTACCGAATCAGTCAGAGCGGCAGCAGGATTTTTCTCCGCGTCACATAACTCCACACCAATCATCAGTCCGCGGCCTCGCACTTCGGCGATCTCAGGATGGCGACGTTGCAATTCGATCAATTGGCTTCGCAACCGGTTTCCCAGCGTGGTGCTGCGATCGCCCAACTGATGCTGCTTATGATACGTCAACGTGGCAAGTGCCGCGCGACACGAAACTAAATTTCCACCGAAGGTGGAGGCGCCGGGCCTGGTGTAATGAGCTGCAATTTCGTCCGTGGTGATGTAAGCAGCAATCGGAAACCCGTTACCCAAAGCCTTTGCGACGGTCACGATATCCGGAACGACATTCCAGTGTTCAGTGGCAAACCAACGCCCAGTCCTGTTCCAGGCGGTCTGAATCTCGTCAGCAATCAGCAGCGTGCCGTATTGGCTGCACAACTGCCGCAACTGTGGCCAATAGTCATCGGGAGGCACAACGATGCCACCATTTCCCTGGATCGGCTCCGCGATCACAGCCGCGATCGTCTCCTGCTTGAGTAACTGTTCCAATGCCGGAAGGCTCTCCGGGTGACGCGGACCTGGAACGGCATGAGCAGTGACTAGCGGATTTGGATCGGTTCTCCACATATCGAGACCAGTCACACTCATCGCCCATTTCGTTCGCCCGTGTAATCCATCTTTGAGGTAGACACATTCCTTTCGTCCAGTTGCCAAACTGGATAACAGCAGTGCCCCTTCATTGGCCTCGCTACCGCTGGCGCAGAAGAAGCTGCGTCGAAGGTTTCCCGGGGCCAGTTCAGCCACCGCTCGGGCTAACTCAAGCATCGGTTCCGTCAAGTAAATCGTCGTGGTGTGCTGGAGTTGGCGCAACTGGTCGATCGCAGCATCGAGAATCTCTGGATTAGAATGCCCCGCACTTACCACAGAAACGCCGCTGTAACAATCGAGATACCGTTTCCCGTCGGAATCGAAGAGGTAGACCCCTTCGCCGCGCACCATGACCGGGGGCCGCTGGTAAAAGTGGTAAACACACGGGACAAGGAATTCTTTCTTTGTCGCGACTAACTGTTGTGCGAGGTCCATTTTGATTTCCATTGCTGATCATCCTGCTTTTCGCTGTCTCACCACTGAGTCCCATGACGATCCCTCGATGATGTCGATCGGAGGCACTGCGGGACTCAGTCCCAAGTCCACGACTTGGCCAAATAAGGTCTGCAATGCGGTCCGCGCATCGGAAGGAAGTCGTACTGAATCCGCATTTGCGAACATCGAGACAAACCGCTCTGTACATTGTCCTTCGCTGCCTCGACCAAGCCGACTGACGCGGGAAAGTGCTTCGTCGAAGTGTCCCAGTGCGTATTCCAGGCTGTACCGGATCATTGCACAAATTCGTTGCATGGCATCCTCGCCCAGGTCGCGGCGTATGACGTTCAGACCGACGGGAAGGGGCAAGTCGTGACGCAAACACCACTCCGCCCCAAGATCGACGATTCGATGAAGATCCAACTGAGGATAATAAATCAATTCTTCGTGGATCATGACTCCCGCGTCCAGCTTCCCGGCGGCAACGGCATCGGCGATTTCGTCGTAGGGCATTTGGACCGGGATCGCATCTGGACAGAGGCACCGCAGCAGAAACCAGCCCGTCGTTGGAATACCCGGCACTCCGACACGACGGCCGCGCAGGTCGTCAATCTGAAGCCTGTCCTTGCTGACCAGCACCGGACCGTAACCACGACCAACACTGGTGCCCACACTGAGAATCGCATATCGCTGAGCAATTTGAGGATAAACCACAGAGGAAATCGCCGTCACATCGTACAAACCACGCTTCGCAGATTCGTTGAGCACGCTGATCGGCTCGCGACTAAAGGTCGGCTGGTACCCGGACATGACAACCCGACCTGTCTCCAGGGCATCGTAATAAAATGCATCGTCGCTATCCGGTGTGTAGGCAATGCTGAGAGGTTTGTCGGTGATCACTTGCTGCTCCTTGCTTAGTAAATTCCCAATTGAAGTCGTCCGTGTAGCACTTTGGGTGTCTGTGGGTTCCGCAACCCGTCAGCATGTCCGCCGAGCTTGACTGCATCGGCGCTCGGCCCGACTCTTTCCGCCTGATCTCGTTCCAGTACACCGATGAGCAGGCTGCTTTCATCCAGGCGATGAAAAACAACTCGGCCCGACTGACCCTGATCACAAATGCCCGGTGGCCAGATTTCTGGTGTCTTGTCATCACCTGGCCAGTCGACGATGTTGATCACAACGCGATCGCTAAGCGGAAAATAGTCCATCGCCGTGCGGTGCTTGTCGGCGACTTCCATTACCACACCAAACAGTGAATTGCCATACCCTGCCAGATGAACCGCATGAGGATATGCTGCTCGAAACTCGTTGACCGTGTCTGGGTTCAAACTCATCCCACCGTAATGAATTCCACGGATCGCCTCACGCTGATTGTCCGTCAATCGCGGGGTCAAGGCCGACAGGGCAGGCGGCGTGATAAACAGATTGGCGACTTCTTCACGGCGAATCACGTCCAGAGCCTGCTGAGTCACGTGATCGAGATAACGTTGACGGGCGGTTGATCCGTCGGCCAATCGCTTTGCCCAGCGAGGATCGAAGTCAATGCTGAAGGGATCCATGCTTCCCGTCTGTCTGGCCAACTCGCGCACCACCTTGCCAATGATATGGGGTCCGGACGGGCCAACCCAAAGCCACGGCACACCGCCAGGAAACCCTGTTAATTCCGCCACTTTCAGGAACGGGGTGATGAACGCCGCCTGAAATTCATCGTCACGATAGGCGGTCCCACACGGATCGCCACTGGTTCCTGCCGTTTCTCCAAGAATGAATCGCGGCAATTGCCCGTTTAAACCCCGCGGAATGAATGCACGTACGGGAAAGCGGCGTAAGTCATCGAGTGGCATGGGGCCAAGCAGCCAGAGGTCATCAACTGTTCGGATTCGGTCATAGACGCTCCAATTGAGCTGTTCTTGCCGTTGCAACCAGTAGGAACTTCCCAATTTCGGGTGAAAATGTAATTTCAGCAGCTCGCGCAGCCGGTCGTTCAAAGCCGTCACGCTTTTTGTGTCGGTTCCGTTTATTTGCGTCATTCGTCATGACCCTCCACAGCCGTCAAGAATTGGAAAACGGTTTCCGTCAACCAATCTTCGTGCCCCCGAAAGAAATGATTATCGCAATGCTTCCGCACCAGCCGACCAGGCATGCGAAGTTTGTTAAACCAGTCATCCAACCGAGCCCCATCAGTCGCAAAGTCGTCCTCCGAGGCGACAACGAGTAGAGGGCTGGTCACGGAATGAAAAGTATCGTAATCGTGCTTGGCCACTGTCGGGGCAATCAAAACGATGCCATTAAGGTCTTGCTTTGGTCGAACCTGAGGCAACAGGGCACAGCCGAAACTGTACCCCACAAGCGCCAACGGAAAGTCTGGCGAGGTCTGCCCGGCAAACTCCACTGCCCCCTGGACGTCTCGCCAGAAGTCCATTTCATGCGACACATGTGAGGTCTGCCAGAACTCGGCCACGTGCTCGGCAGTATCGATGCGCGGCCCCCCACTTTGCCCCACACCACGGTAGTCAAAACGGAGTGTCATAAACCCCATTTGAGCAAGCCCGCCGCCCAGGCAACGCACGACGTTATTTTGCATGTTTCCACCGAGAAGCGGGTGCGGCCCGGCAATGACGACGACTCCCCGGGCAAGTCCAGTTTCAGGATAGGACAACTCTCCGTGAAGAAGATGTTCACCAGCCGGAAACTGAACATTCTCGGTGACAGTCGGCGAATCAGACGCAGGAATGGGTGGCATCATTCACATCCGTGAGAACTGGCTGCGTAACACGCTCTTCGGCGAGAAACTGCCCAAAGAGCACCGTCAGTTTGAGCGCTGCTTCCATGTCACCAGTGATATTAATTCGCTGCTCGAAGAACGCCTCTTGAGGGGTCTGCAAGCCGCTCACAACTTCCTGGAATGTGACTGCGTCCGTATGGTAGGTCACCGCAGCATCCTGCTTTAATCCCCGAGTGACCGAGACCAATTCGCCCCGACGCCAACGACACGTCCACTGACCACCAGTGGGTCCAGTCACGTCAAAACACGCAGTCAGGTTCAGTCCAGCTTCCCGCGCCAGCCTCGATCGATTGTTTTGCCTGGGAAAAATTTGCTCAATGTATTCTGCACAGTATGTGCGCGGCATCGAATCTGGATTGACTTCCGCCGTTTGAGAAGGGGCAACAATCGCATGCGACGCTCCACGCTCGCGGCCCCAGTTATTCGTCATCGCGAAACGCATCATCCGCTCTAACATGGGTCTATCAATTGACGGTGGAGGCAATTCAGGCAAGGCGGCAATGGTCTTCCGCGAAGAAAAAATCGGGTTACCGCTTAAATAAGACCAGTATTCCCTGATTCCTTTTTGAAACATTTCTTCCCGCCGACATGGATTTTCGATCCCTTCCGAGCCAGCGAATTCAACACTTTGCAGATTTAATTCTTTCACACCAACATCACGAATCACTCGGGTGGAGATCGGTGCACGAGAGACCAGATGGAATGTGTTGCCGTGCCACTGCGACTTCCTCAGCAATTCGACGATAGCTCGGGAAACCCAGTCAACAGGCACAAGGTTCCACGGCTCGTCGCCATTCAGCGGTATTCGCAAGGGGATAGCGTCGTCTGCGGGATGCGTGTTCACCGACGCGAGGTGAACAGCCAGTTCAAGGAAGCGGTACAGCCCTGTATATGTACTGGTATGCCCTGTGAGACTGTCACCAATAATTATGGAAGGACGATAGATTGTTGCGTGAATATCAGCCGCCTGGCGAACGAGCTGTTCCGCATGAAATTTGCTTTCTTCGTAGGGATTGTGAAACGACGGACCGTCGTCAACGTCGTCTTCTTTTATAAGTCCAGTTCGACGTCCGCACACGAACGCGGTCGAAACCTGATGCCATTCCGAGAGGCCCGCACTTCGGCAGAGTTCAATAAGCGATTTTGTACCTTCGACGTTGGTCCGCCACGGTTCGCCATCACTCGTTTTGCGAAACGAAAGATCCGCTGCGGAGTGTATCACCGCGTGGCAGTGTCGGCTTATCCAGTTGCTGTCGGCAGCAGACAAACCAAGTGAATTCTGGCCAAGGTCACCTGTAACGACAGTCGGAATTGGTAATTTTTGGCCGAGTCGCTCACTCCAGAAATCGACAATTTTGGAGATCCGTTCAGCCGCAGTTTCTTGTCCAGAGTCCCGGACCAGAACAGTCACCTGAAACTCCTTCAGGAACAGGTCCTGTAACAGATACTGCCCCAACAGGCCGGTTGCCCCGGTCAAAAAAACTCCTCGCCGTTCCGGCATCCTGTTTATCCTTTTATGACCGGAAAGCTTTTCATCCATTGCAGCGTTAGCATTAACAATCACTATCGGCTCAATGACGAAAAGTCTCGTCCCCAAGCCCGACATTCGTGCGGAGTTTTAAATAGCGATAGGACTCCAGCAAATCACCATTGGGACTCCCTTTGCGCGGCCAGTCGTAAGTCTCCGCACCAACTGGCAACTGAGTCGATTTGTCCAACCACAGTACACAACGATAACCGTAGAAATCGCCCGCCTCCCGATCTGGGTGAATCGTCTCAATTCGAGTACACGCATGACGGCCAACTTGGTCTTCCGAAATTTGAACAATTGTCTTTTTCAGACTGAGTTCCATTTCCCAATATCCGGCAGTGCTTTCCAGCAAATGGCCGATCCCAGCTTCGGTGATACAGTGTCGATTCTTCTTAAATGCCCGTGAATCATTTGGGTCGATCGACCAGAAATCCAGGATTCCTTTGATTCCGGCCGGTCGAACACGCATCATTCCCCGGTTCCTTCCTTCAACGTAACAGACTTCCAACCCTTTGTCGTCGTCGGGGCTCTCGCAGTGCAAGTAGATGCTGAACGGTTTGTTGCGAACTTTCATGGTCATCGTCCCTTCGGGCAAAAGGAGACCTTTGACTCGTTCACGTTTAATCAGTTGACATTCATAATCTCGAACCTTTTCGAAACGCTTACGCGTCGCGTCGAGAAGGGACATTGCCTGGTCCAAGTCCTGCGGTGAACTTGCAGCGGAAGGCTCAGCAAATGCCGTTTGCACCTGGGCCATGCCTCTGAGAAGCATCGTGACGAACAGGACAACTCTGCCAAGAACGGCCGTTAACACATACTTTTTAAGATTCATTTGAGATCCAGTCTCATGCATCGTTCTGCATACAGGGAATTCGGTCATTGTCACGAGCCACACTGCGATCTGCAGTGGCCTGCTGGTTACAATGAGCCGGGCGGCAACCTGAGGTGCTTGCTGTAGATCGTCGGGTCGCCCCAGGTCCCTTCGTCAAAATGCATCTTGATCTGGTCATCAGCCCGAGGTTGACCGGCGGAATCAACTCCAACGAACTGCAGGAAAAATTTTTCCTTGGAACGTTCAGCCCCTCGAACTTTACCGCCGTCATCCATGTCAAAAAATGCCGCCTGCTCAACCGAACCGTCGACCGGGATCGAGTAAAGGTCGGCATAGGACGCCAGCTCATAGGAATGTTTCTCGGCCGAAGGCGGCACGCGGAGACGGGCAGCGCTTCCCATCCCGATAACTTTGTGATCCCCCGCTTTAAGAAAAATCACCGGTCGTCGGGGTTGCTCACGCGGCTCGTCAATGACGCCTGCCACGTCCCAGTCGATCCCCTTTTTCACAGCCGGTTCAACGCTATATTTCCTTCGTTTTTCCGGTGGGCCAAATGTCTCCTTCGCCATGTCTTCAACCCATTGCTCGACGAAGACTTTGTGGAAACAACCGCAGGCCGCAATTGTTTCGTAAAAGAGAGGCGAGTTGTCCGCGTCAAGAGTGACACGCAACACACAACTGTCGACACCCGCAGCTTCAAGATCGACAACCTTCATCCGCGGATGAGCGGGATACCAGGCCGTATACGTGATTTGAACGTGTTGACTCCCCTCGATGGGAAGCTTTTTAAAGATACTGTAGACCACCGGCGAGCCGGCAACATACGACTTCAACTCGCCGCTCTTCTCTTTACTCAAATGAGCTTCGCCGATCATGTCGAATTCGGGAGGATACGGATATCGTTGTGCATTCGTATCGATGCGTTGCTGCACGAAGATCGGCGAGTAGTAATTCACCAGAGTTTCCGGGTCAGCCGACGCCAGTTGTTTTCGGCTCATTGGCTGATTTTCGAAGTTCGGCCCGAATACAACTCCGTCACCACCGACTGCGGCGATCGGATCTTCAAGTGCGTCCTGTCCAAGCATTTTCCAATGAGAAAGATTGTCCGACAGACTTTTCTTGATCGTTTGCCTAACCGTTTGACAGCCGCAAATGACGACGGCAAACAGGATAATAATCCCGCCAACGGCATAAGTTGGCCGCCTGGCTTTAAGACGCAGCAAAAACCCATCGGAATGGGTCGGTCGAAGCCAGTTCTTCATGAAAATCCCGCGAAATGGAAATGTTTAAGGCGAGCTGCGCGAAGATTTATCCGTGAACTGCCACGAGTGTCAAGGTGGCTGCTTGGGTGCCTCATGCCGAGAACAAATCAACTTCCGGGCCTCAGAAACGCAGCGGCGCCCTACCGTCCGGACGAATTCAGGTCGACATATTGCTCGACTATCAATGGCCTTACGTTAATTAGCAGCTTTGCGTTCGTTAACATGAAATGGATACAGAGCAACGGTTTCTGGGATCGCGCTGACAGAAACAACCTAAACAAGTTGTAACCAAGATTATTTGCGCAAATATCCATTCTCAATATTGATTAGACTCGCCAAGACCTGGGAAAAATTGGAGATCGCACGGCGCAATAGAGGGGAATGATGAGATTCGCATTTTTGATCGAACATTTTCTTCGAGTTTCTCACCTGACTCGATACCACAGAACGGGTTTGTTTAACGAAGAGAGTAATTCTCAAGGTTGCGACGTCAGGTTGGCTCCCTCCACCCGATCATCTATTGTCAGTTCGCGCTGACCGTTGTTCCATAAGATCCAGTTGCAATCGCTTCCGTCGATGTCACAAGTAATTCGGTTGATTCGACCGAGTACTTTCATGACTTGCATCTGCTCGATTTTTCCAACTGTAATTGAAAACTTCAAGACTTGCCCCTGGCTATAAAACACAACCTTCGTCAGCTCAACGTTCTCAGCATAGGAATCGATCGCTTCAAATTTTTTTGGCAACACTTGAGACAAGGCTTCCCAAAGCTTTTCCCGTTGTTTGTCGGTTCGCTTATTTGCCTTGGAACCCGGGACGTCTCCCGCACCGTCTGCGATCAGCGCTTCGCGAGATATCCAAACAATCGCAACGGAGGTCAGAAACGCGATCAATAGAATCTTTTGTCGTGCCATCATGGTAATTCTTTGCAAACCGCAAATTCAAAAGTAATCCACAGCCACGCCGAAATTATTGCGAATTGATTCCCGTGCCGAAAGAGTTGTTGACAACTGGGGCAGACTCACTGGCACAACCATGATGGCGACGCCAAAATTGGCTGAGCGTGATCGAAGACCTTTCATTTTATTGGAAACAGTCATGGAAAAGCTAATTCGTGGCATTGTTGATTTTCGTTCGCGGCTGTTGCCTCAATATGTTGATCGGTTCAAAGAGTTATCCAATCGTCAGACGCCCGACACACTATTTATCAGTTGTTCAGACAGTCGGGTTGTACCCGACTTGCTCGTCTCAACCGATCCTGGCGACTTGTTTACGATGCGAAATGTCGGCAACCTGGTCCCACCCGCAACTGTCCTCGGGGAATCCATTGGAGATGTTTCTGAGGCAAGCGCGATTGAATACGCAATTCTGGTGCTGAACGTCAGCAATATTGTGGTGTGCGGTCATTCGGAGTGCGGTGCCATGAAAGCGGCCTTGTCCGCAACAACGCACCCTGATGCCCCAAACCTCGATAAATGGCTGCATCACGCCACGTCGGCCGTCTTTCGACTGGATCAGGAAGGACCGCTTGATAAACGGCTGGAGCGTCATAATCAATTGTCACAACTCAATGTGCTGGTTCAGCTCGAGCATCTGCATACCTATCCGATCGTTGCAGAACGGATTCGAGAAGGGTCACTTCGGATCTACGGCTGGTGGTTTGAAATTGCGAGCGGAGGAATGTTTTTCTACGAACGGGGGCGTCGTAAATTTGAAGCGATCACCGATAAATCGGCAGGGCGGCTCATCGCGCAACTGACACCGAAGACGAAGTCATCGTCCAAAAAGAGTTGAATGGATGTCTTCTTTCAGATGTTGGCCCTTGATGAAATCGGAACAGAACTCCAGAATCCTTTCTCCACCGACAATGTCAATCAACATCCTCTCGACAATTACTACCAGAACATCGAAGAGACTCTCATGGAACCCTGGGCCCACAAGAGTTCCACCGCTCATGACGAATGACAAATTGTGGATTTTCCGCCTCAACCTCAACAGGACGAAAGACAGTAGCATGACAATCACCAAGGAAGAACTTGCGACCGCCAAATCGCTTTGTACGACAACCGAATTGCGATTGATCAATTCCAGCCACGGAACAGCACTCGAAAAATACGATGTCGCGGGATTGAAAAAGAAAATCGTGCTGGCGAGAGAACTACGAGATAAATGGAACGACGTTTTCACTCGTCAGCGTCGTGAGGTCCAGAAAAAGGAAGCTGCCCGCGTCAACGATAAAAACGAGCGAAGCCAGGAGAAGAGTCAGCTTTTCGCAAGCGCTCTTACACGCTTCGAAGAACAACTTAAGAAAGTCGTCGCCAATCCGCCGGCGGTTGCTGGTGCCAGGAAATCGACTCCCCCTGCTCCAACCAAGGTACAACGGGTGCGAGCCCAACGAGTCGTCCGAGCTCGAACAAAGGAACAATTGAAGGACTTGCTGCCAGCCGCCCCGAAAAAAGCGGTCGTCGCGAAGGTTGCGACAACCCCCGTCGCTGCCGCTCCAGCCAAAAAAGCCGCAGCACCAGCGGCGAAAGCCAAGGCTCTACCTAAAAAGGCTGTTAAGGCCAAAAAGGCTGTCAAAAAGCCTGTCGGAGCACCTTCAACGTTGGCCAAGACGAAGGGACCGAAGAGCGCTGCGGCTCCAACAAAGAGTGCAAGTGTTGCTGCTAAACAGACCAGGATCAAAATGAGCGGCAAGGATTCGCGAGTACGCGGCCACGTCTCAGCCAGCGGAAAACGCAATCAGGCTCGCCGCGACACCAAGCGTTAAATATCGATCGCCTATGACACGCCCTGAGGTTTCGACATGCAATTCAATCGGTTCCCGTTGCTCGTATTGATCGCCGGTTTTTTTCAGTTATGGAATGTCTCCGTTACGGTGACTACCGCTGACGAGTTTCCGCGCGTCATGGACCCTCGACTCAAGATCGAGTTATTTGCGGAATCGCCGCAGATCGTCACACCGACAGGGATTGATGTCGATGCCTCAGGCAGGGTCTGGGCAATCGAAAGTAATACGCACTTTCCACCCGAAGGATATCAGGGACATCCGACCGATCGCATCCTCGTCATGCACGATACAGACAACGACGGCAAAGCCGACAAGATCGTGGTCTTCAAGGACGGATTGACTCATTCGATGAGTATCGCCGTCAAGCCGGTATGGCTCGACCTTTGCCTGACACCGGAAGAGGTTCGTCAAAACGGTTCTCAACAGAAAAACTCTACCGGTACAGGTAAAACACCTTCGACTGAAGTGTTTATCGCGACTCGACGTGAGGTTTTTCTTTGCACAGATCGAGATGGCGATTTGAAATGTGATGACGTCAAATCACTTGTCCGCCTTGAGACCACTGGTAATTACCCTCATAACGGACTGGCCGGCTTTGCGTTCGATGTGCGAGGCAACGTGTACTTCGGATTCGGCGAGAATCTGGGTGCCGACTACAAGATCATTGGGAGCGACGGGAAAACGTTGTCCGGTGGCGGCGAGGGTGGCAACATCTATCGTTGCCGACCGGATGGTTCAAAGCTCGAGCAATGGGCTACAGGCTTCTGGAACCCTCATGCCAGTTGTTTCGACACATTCGGTCGATTGTTTACGCTCGACAACGATCCCGACAGCCGACCTCCATGCCGGCTACTGAATATCATTCACGGCGGAGACTACGGTTATCGATTCCGTAACGGTCGGAAGGGAACCCATCCCTTCACGAGTTGGAATGGCGAAATCCCAGGCACGCTTCCAATGGTGTCTGGTACCGGCGAAGCCCCGTCAGGCATCGTCAGTTATGAATCGGATGGCTTTCCAGAGGACTATCGAGGCACGCTGCTTGTCGGTAGCTGGGGCGATCATCGTATCGACAAATTCGTGCTCAAGCCGCGTGGAATTTCGTTCGAGTCTATCCCACAACCGATCATCAAAGGGGATGACAACTTTCGGCCAGTCGGCCTGGCTGTTGCTCCCGATGGATCGATGTACGTCACCGACTGGGTTTCGAAGGAATATAAGCTTCACGGAAAGGGCCGTGTGTGGCGAGTCTCGGCGAAGGACGAGCCGAAACGTACGGTTACCTCGTTGCTGACGATTAATGCCAAAACTTCGTCCAAAGAGTTACTGAACCTTTTGGAATCACCGGTGCTCAACGTCAGGCGGCTCGCTACAAAATTACTTGCTTCAACGGAAGAAGGCCGAACGGCGTTCGGAAGGATCGAACACCATCCCATTCAAGAGCGAGAGTCTCGTCGGATGTATGAAGTGGTCAACTCGCTCTTTAGCGTTTCAGCGACTGGACGAGAAATTTTTCCATTCATGGAAGGCCTGGACTTATCTGATCCGTTTCTGTTGTCCGAAACGATCAATCAAATTGTCGAGTCGAAACCAACTGCAGAATCTCTGCTTAAGCTTCTCAACGAGATCAGCGATCTTGCCCTGATAAAATCGGGACCTCAAACTCGTCAATTCGAGCTCCGGCAAATCGCGATCTTATTGGCGGCGCGAACAAGCTTTTCGAAGGATCAATCGTTCGTTCAATTCGGACTGCACAGCCCTTCACCGGCGATCCGTCGCCTGGCCGTTCAATGGGCTGGCGAAGAGAAGTTAAAAGATCTTCGGCCCGAAGTTGAAAAAGTCCTTGCATCGGAACCGATGACGACCGAATTGTTCATGGCATGCCTTGCCTCCTTGTCATTGTTCGATGGCAAGCCGCCCGCCGAATTTGAAAAGACGCCTCCTTCAAACTACATCCTCGCCATTGTCAACGATGCCGCTCGTCCCGCATCACTGAGAGCCACGGCGCTGCGGATGCTATCCCCATCACAAAAGGAGCTTGATTCCAAGCTCCTTGGCGGGATGCTGGCAACGAATGATCCAGGGCTGCAGCGTGAAGCAGTCAGAACATTACAACATTCACCCATTCCCGAACGCGACGAATTGCTGCGAAGCATCGCTGGCAATGAATCGCTCGACGCCAACCTTCGTGCGGATGCGGTCGCGGGACTTGCCAGCTTGAATCCGCAACAAAAACCGGATCAGGCGACTCTTGATCTCCTGATCAATCTGGCATCAGACAAAAAGAATCTCCCTTTACGGATCGAAGCAATTCGATCGCTTCGCAGTTCGGTCACGGCAAAACAGACCCAACTTCCGCGCAATGATCGGGGGCCAGAGGCACTCAAGCAGCTCCTTTCGAACCTTCCGAGCGAACCGGAATCAGCCCGTAAACAACTGGCGAGCGCTTTAGACTATGCGCTTGGTTCGCGCACCCCTGTTGCGCCGAGTCAGCTTCTCAGTGAACTGTCTGCAACGGGCAATTCGTCGACATCAAAGGATTCAGCGGAATCGGGTCGGCGGGCGTTTTTCCACACCAACGGAGCTGGTTGCTACAAATGTCATACGGTCGGTGGTCGGGGCGGACAAGTTGGCCCTGACCTTACGGTCATCGCGAGAACAATGAGCCGTCAGAAACTCGCCGAGTCGATTCTTGAACCCAGCAAAGAGATCTCACCACAGTTCACAACGTGGGCCATTGAAACAACAGGCGGAAAAGTCCTGACAGGCATGCTGCTGGGAGAAGAAGTCAACGGCGATCTGCGACTGGGAAATAACCTCGGCGAAGTCTTCTTCGTCCCGTTCAAAGAGATTGAATCTCGCAACCCACTTAAGACATCAATCATGCCCGAAAAACTGCATGAATCGATGACAGCAGACGAATTCCGCGATCTCATCGCGTATTTGGAAACGCTTAAATGACTTCGGCCCTGACGGCATAACGCAGTTTTGCCGAACTGGAACGAGGATTGGCGCGTTGTTCTTCGGGCGACGGTCGGATGACGTCTTCGGCGATCGTCGAGAAAATTCCGTCTCGAAGGCCGTCCTTAAAGGCTCGTTTGACTCTTCGGTCTTCGCCCGAATGGAATGTCAAGATGGCAACTCGACCCCCGGGTTTCAGACAGGCGGGAAGTTGCCGTAAGAACGAGTCTAACGCTCCGAACTCGTCGTTGACGGCGATGCGCAAGGCTTGAAAGACTCGGCGGATGCTTTGTTTGATGTCGTCTTCGTCCTTGTTTCGTTGCTTCTTAACGAAGTCGGCCACGACGTTAGCCAGATCGGTCGTTGTTTTAAATGGATAGTTCTCGTGGGCCTCAAGAATGACGCTGGCGAGTTTCACCGATTGCGGCTCGTCAGCATTCATTTCCAGCAATCGGGCCAACTCTTTTTCGTCCAGCTTTGACAACAGCACTGACGCGGGTTGTCCATGTTCAGGGTTTAACCGCATATCGAGAGGTCCGTCGGCCTTGTAGGTGAATCCGCGATTCGGGTCGTCGAGTTGCATCGATGACAATCCCAGGTCGGCGAGGATCATATCGGCACCTTCTGGTGATTCGGAAAGAATCAACTTCGAAATGCCGGCATAGTTCATTCGCTGGATGATCAGTGATTCAGCGGGAAACCCGAGTGCACGAAGCCGTTCCTCAGTTTTCGGCAGTTCCACCGGATCGGCATCAACCGCAAGTAAACGTCCGCCAGGCTGCACCGCCGCGAGAAGCTCTTTCGCGTGACCGCCGTAACCCAACGTGCAATCGACAGCAACTTCACCCGGTTGAGGAGCAAGGATTTTTAGTATCTCTTGCACCATGATCGGTCGATGAGTCCCCGCAGGAGTTTTCCCGCTGGCGACGACCTTGGCGACATCGTCCGCATATTTCTCGGGCTGGAGTTCTTTGTATTTCTCGTGGAACTGCTGCGGGTTCTTCCCTTTGTAACGAGGGCGGCGAGGAGGTTTTTCGGACGAATCGTCGGTCATTAGGTTTACCATTCAACGTTAGCCCGACGCGCAAGCGAGGGATCTTATTCCCGTGAAAACAAAGAGAAGATCCCTCGCTTGC
>CAIVEI010000208.1 GCA_903904835.1 uncultured Schlesneria sp.
CGGTTAGGCAACCATGACAGCGGTTAGGCAACCATGACAGCGGTTAGGCAACCATGACAGCGGTTAGGCAACCATGACAGCGGTTAGGCAACCATGACAGCGGTTAGGCAACCATGAGCTCGATCGAGTTCTACTTTCTACTCTCTCAGGTCAACTCTCTCGGCGCTTCGCCGCCCCGACGAGATTCACGATTTCCACGACCCAGGTCAACCGGCGTCAACGACAATACATATACTCTTGTCGCACGTCAATAGAAAAATGAAACTTGTTTCTTAACGTTTGGAACCGCATGAAACGTTAGCCCGACGCGCAAGCGAGGGATCTTCGCTTCGTGTTAACGGGAACATCTTCGCTTCGTTTTAGCGGGAATAAGATCCCTCGCTTGCGCGTCGGGCTAGCGATTGGATTCGGCTTTTGTCTTGCCACCGGCAAAAACCGCCGACATCGGAGACATTTGCGGGCCTCAGGTCGGTTTGCCGATTCCGAGTTGAATTCCTCTCTCGACTCTCAGCAACTTCCAATAATAAGCTTCGTTTGATGATTAAGGCGGTAGAAAACACTCAATCGAAACCGTGTCGCCCCCATGAAAGCAATCTCGAGTTTGTTGCTTTTATTCTTGTTTTCGACAGCCGGTTGCGCTGTCATCGGATCAACTCAGCACGACTCTTTCTCGAAGCAAGATCGCGTCATGCCGTTGAATCCGAACGGTTCTGAAACACTCCCGCATGGTTCTGAAATGCCTCCACACGGAATGGCATCGAGCTTTCAGAAGGAAATTCAGCAACTGGAAATTGATCGCACGCCTGTCGGTTCGTATGTCAGCGTCACCGCCCTGAATCAGCCATTTCAAGGAACCCTGCTGCGCAAAGAACCCGGGAAGCTGGTGCTGGTGAACAGCATGTCCCAGGAAGTACTTGTCGATCGCGATGGTCAAAAATATGCCAGGAAAAACCACACGCCGTTCCAGATCGTCGAGACGTCTCAAATTTCTCACTATTCAATTGTCGCCCCACCTTCAGACAAATTCGCGCCGAAAGGAATGAGATATCAGGCAGACGACCTCACCGTGGAGGCATTCGAGTTTGGCAGTGGTCGTATTCAGCGCTGGATCGAACCAACGATGGATTCGACAATCAGTCTTCAACAATGCTCACCCGTTGAACTGGAGCGGAAGCTGGCCGAGATTCCGCTCGGTTCACAGGTCGCGATTCTTGATGAATCAGGGCAGAAGTTTAACGCAATCGTTTCACGTATCGAACCGGATGGACTGATGCTGACAAACTGCATGACGCAGGAATTCGTCCCCGGTCCCGATGGCAATAATCAACTGAGAACCCGCTGTGTTCCCTGGCAGACAATTCCGATTCAGCAGATTTCAAGCTACTCCATAGTCAGCCCGCCTCCGTCCGATCTCGCCCCGGCAGACGATGATAATCATTGCGATCTTTGCGTAACCGACATCATTTACAAGAGCGGCCGACGTCAGTCAGACTGGAAATCGGCTCAGGATGAACGTGAAGTCGGACGACTTCTGACCGGTCGCCCAAAGTGGTGGATTTTCCCGTGTAATTGACCTCCACTGTGCGAATTTCACCGATCGCGCGCGTCGGGAAACCAGCCGTTTTGAAAAAAGCTGGGTCGCCGGATTTCGCGTTGGGTCGGTTGCTCCACTCAGAATTCGGACCGAACGCAATTGGATTGCATTTTGCCGCGACGCGGCATAGCAATACAGTTTCACCCGTAGATTGATTGGGTGTCCGATGCGTATCGAGTGGTGATGGTGCTTCTCCATGATCTTGCTTCACGGGACGACTCGTCAGCGGGCTGAGCAAATTCTTGCGCACGGGCCAGACCCGGATTTCCGCGAACCGGGCGGACAGGCGACGGAAGACGGGTTCTCAATGTATCTTGACCACGGCCCGTTCATTTTCGGTGATCCTGAGGAGTATGCCCACGGCAAGGCAAGGGAGTTCCCTGAGGAAGGCGGGCCGGTTATAATAGTTCTGCAAGTGCCCGACGAGATCGTTCAGAAGGCCGCGACGGATTGGTTTCCGCTGAGCCAAGGGCTTGTGCAGTTCGATCCCGGTTCGGGGCTTGAAGAGCTTGCGGCTGCTTGGCCGCAAATCGCGACTTCGGCACTGATTCGGAGCCTCACATGATTCACTCCAACCTTTTTGCTGAACGTGTCCAGACGGCATTCCAACCAACGTATCGCGGGGTTGTTGGGCTAGTCGATGACTTGCTGGGCCTCTGTCGGCTCTACCAACTTCGAATCAACTTCCAAGACGGCCACTGTGCCATCCACCGGCTCGGCGCTGATCCCCAAGAATCGTTGGAGATTCCGGTCCCGAAGTCGGTATTCCGTGCCGCACTGGCGAGGATCGCTGCGATCTGCAACGAGCAACACCCCGAGTCGGTGACTCCGTACTGCGGTGAGGGAAACATTGCCGTGCTGCCGCCTGTTTCGCAGGGTTCGGAGAAGGTTGTCCCGCCATCGACCTGTTTTGTGTCATTCACCAACACCCCTTCCGATCAACATCTGGAAATGCGGTTCTCCAGCAGTTCAGCCGGTGACGGAAACCGCTACACCGTGCTGCTGCGTGACAAGCGAACCGTTACAGTGATTGGCCACTCGCTGAAGTACGTCGAGAATCACTCGAACCAGGCCGATACAGGTTTGTACGGCATCCTCTCGCGCACGGATCACGGCGAAGCTCTTGTTGCATTGTTTCGCGTCTCGGAAGTAATTGGCGTCTTCAGCGGCGACATCCACGAGCCTGAAGTGAGTGCAGAAGCCGTGCCTGATACACAGCGCCAAAGAGCCTTGAAAGACGAGGGCCAAGGTATCTGAGTTGGCAACTGGCGTATTACCGATTCCAAAACGATGTCCTTGCGTGCTGCCGGATCAAGGCGGACAATCAATGCTGGTCGAACCGAGCGATGATTCCGTCGAGTTCCTCTCGTACGTCGTTCCAAGTGTGTAACGACGAACGATCCTTCAAGTACCTCTCGCGACGCGAACGAACTTCTCGCGCAAGATCTTCTGCGAATTCCGCATCGGCGATTTCACTTGGCAAACTTTCCCAAAGTCGTTCCGCCAGTTCCGCTCGCTCGTCCGGTGGAAGTGCCATCGCCGCTTCGATCAAACCGTCAGTCATGAACTTGTCTCCGAAATGCGTGCCAAAAGCCCCCACCTTGAATCATAAGTGATACGATAATTCGGCGCATCAATTATTTCCACGACTGGGCTGTTGGTCCCGATTAACGACATCGCCATGGATGGCTTCTCCAGTGACATTAACTACATTTGCCGATCACTCGAATCGTCCAATGTCGGGAGGACTGCTTTTTCGACAAAAAAGCGGCGTCCCCTTAGCCCCGTACGTCGGGAAACCAGCTTTTTCAACCAAAACGCGGGGTCGCCGGATTCCGCATTGGATTGATCGCCCCGCAGGAAACGAACCAAAGGCAATCGGATTGCATTTCGCCGTGATTGATTTTTAATGCAACTGGACTTCCTCGTGTCATCGAACGGGCAATGCCCGCAGCCGAATGGCAGGGCGAGGATCCTGCGGAGGCGCTTGGTCGGAAGGTATGCTTACGTCGTCGCTCGGCGGGAGAGTCACCCTCTTGATGAAAAAAATTGTGGCGCGCAAAGATAAAACAATAGTACAACGAGGAACGCGAAAGAATCGGAGAATTAAGCGATTGCCGCGATCTTTCAGCATGATGATGTGCAATGGGTGAAGCATTACGTCACCGCCAAATACGCAATTGGAAAGTGCGTCGAAATCCATCTTCGAGATCCTTCGCGTTCTTCGTGGTGACTCTCTACTGCCGAAAACTCGTTTTGTGCTGCGGCGCTGGTTGCCGGAAGACCGTCAGGCCGTGGCGGCAAAACCGAATATTGAAATTGATTTCGATAATACGATCGCGTTGAGTAAAATCATCAAACAAAACATTCAACACGGAAGGCGAGTAAGCCGTTTCTTAGTTATCAAATGAGTCTGCAAAATGACTGCCTCGCTGCTCGAAACATTGAACATTTTGAGGAGCAAAAAACAGTGCGATACGCGTGAGGTCGCAGACCTGATTACCGCAGCAGGATCGATGGCCGAACTGTATCGGTGTCTGATGCGTGATCCTCGTCCGGAAGACCGTCCGATCGTCATTCAATTATTGAAATACGAGACGAAAGAACACGAACAGCACGACGGCCTGTCGCAACACTTAATGATTTGTTCGTACCTGTTAGCACGGCATGGCAATGTGGAAGATTGCCTGTTGATTTGGGAAGCAAAGATCGCGAACTTCAGCACGTTTCTTGGCGTGAAGGATGTGCTTCTCGTCCGTGCGGGGATCGACGAAACGATTTGCTTCTTGCGAAACAATTCACCGAGACATCGAAGGTCATTACGCTCGCTATTGTTTTTGAATCCGCCCGTCAGCAAATCAGCCCTCGCATCGGCAGCAGCACTCAAACACATCGAAAAAGCCTTCAATGCCGGCAGATTTGTTGATCTGGAAGTCGAATTCGAGGACATCAGATGCTCGTGTCAGAGGAGCCTTGCGATCGCATGAACCGGAACTCCGAGTCATGACTTTTCTCCGCCGCTGCCCTGCGGCTTCAGGCCAATTCAATGGATATGCACCAGCAACGTTGAAGGCATGGCAATCGCGACAAAAAGCGGCGTCCCCAACACACGCTGATGAAGCGGTCGTTGTCTGCCAACTTGCAAATCATCGTTGACGCTGCAGTCGACGAGGACTTAACACGTGTGAAACGCGATCAATATCATGCACCAGAACTCCGAACCTGCGAGGAATCGGACATGTGAAGCAATTCATACGTCATTCATATTACGAAATGAGCTCGCTTAATCGGCTGAGGGCGCTTGTGGTTTTTGGGAAAACACCGTCTACTCTTTGTTGAGTCACAACGTTAGTGACCTCGAATTTTCACTCTTCCGAAATGAACGATCATGAAGCGGCAATTGGTCAGCATGGTGGTGGCGATCGCAATGTGTCTTCCGGTCCCGATGGCGTTTGGCCAGCAACGGGGGAAGGGTAACGAAAAAGAAAAGCAGGAAAAGCCGGGCGAAAAACAAGGGAAGGGTGCCGAGCCACATAAGGGTGCGGAACCTCATAAAGCAGGTGAAAAGCCAGCGAATGAAAATAAGGGTGGCAGCAAGCCGCCTGGTGGAGAGTGGTCAGAAGGTCCTGGTAAGAAGACTTCTCCTAATCAGGCTCATAATGCCGAAGAGGAAGCGAAGCATAAGTCATCTCAACCATCCGGTGCAGAAGGGGCCGCTGCCGGTACCGCAGCCGCGAACAAGAACAAGTCCGGGGCCACGGGAGCGGAAGGTGCTGCAGCGGGGGCTGCGGCCGCGAATAAGAACAAGCCGGAAGCGTCCGGTGCTGAAGGGGCAGCCGCTGGTGCGGCTGCAGCGAATCGCAATAAGCCTGCTGCAACCGGTGCCGAAGGTGCGGCAGCCGGCGCTGCCGCTGCCAATCGTAACAAGCCTGCCGCGACAGGTGCAGAAGGGGCTGCCGTAGGAGCTGCCGCCGCGAACCGCAACAATCCACAAGTGTCCGGTGCAACCGGTGCCGCAATTGGGGCTGCTGCCGCCAATCGAAATCAGCCCGCCGTTTCCGGTGCTCAAGGAGCAGCGATCGGAGCGGCTGCGGCCAATCATAATCAGCCTGCGACTTCCGGTGCCGTCGGGGCTGCCGCTGGATATTCAGCGGTCCGAGATTCTTACGATCACCCGAACCTGTATAACCAGCAGTGGCATGCCGATCATCCGGAAGCTTGGACGGCAACGAACTGGCCAGCCGGTGCAGCCTGGAACGCAACGAACATGGCGGGTGTTGCTGCTCATTGTGGTTATGGCAACAATCCGGTTTCTTATGGCTATGGAAGTAATGTCACTCTTCTGGACGGGGATGTGATCGTTGACGGACAGAACGTCGGAACGGCGGGTGCTTTCAGTCAGCAAGCGGCTGACCTGGCCCTGATTGGCCAGAATGCGAAGGCTATGCCCCACGACCACTGGATACCGCTAGGAGTTTTCGCTCTGGTCCGAAACGAAGAACAGCATGCGCAACTGACGGTGCAACTGGCGATCAACAAGCAGGGAATTCTTCAGGGGAATTATACGGATCTTGTTTCTGACAATGCATTGCCAATTCATGGTTCTGTGGACAAGCAAACCCAGCGTGCCGCCTGGACAGTGAATAACAACAAGAACTTCTTCATGGAAGTGGGGTTGAGCAACCTCACCAGTGGCGAAGCACCGGCGCTCATTCACAAGAACGGGAAGACGGAAAAATGGATGCTGATCCGCCTGCCGAAACCCGAGTCACAAGACGTAGCCAATTCTGATCGTTCTTCGAAATAGGTTTAGATGTCTCGACCTATGCAGAAGAGGTTTGACCACGGGTAACCTGGCGCGCAACCCGAGTACGATGCGGGGCGAGGCTGGCCTGATGAACACCTCGGAATTCAGCAGCGTAAGAGCAGGTTGGACGTTTTTCAGTCTGATACAAGGAAGAGATGGCGCTCGATTCAGGGCTCGAAGGGTCTTCTGCCCTGTTAAGGGCAAGACAAATCAGCCCAAGGCAGAGCGAAGCGCCGCCCTGGGTCCGCATGGGTTGAGATTTCCAGCCCTGTTAAGGGCGACACAAATGGTCTCGGAAAAGCTGACCGATCGATTCCTTAACTCTGGCGAGGTGAATCAGATTTCGTGTTGATCAAACTGACGTCGTCATTCGATAACGTGCCACAGGATTGTCGGACGAAAATATCGCAGCGCCTGTCCACCAACAGAAATTGTGCGGCCCTTAACCGGGCGGACGAAATCAATCGTGCACACCCAGGGCGACGCTTTGCGGCTGTCGCCGCGGCGCTCTGCTCTGTGCTCGTATATTACGCCCATTCTGGGCAACGCCGTGAAGGATTTCTCTGCGAGAAAACAGTGGTGTTTTGAAAAAGTGTCGTGGCGACTCTAAAGCTTCAAGCTCTCCACCGACCTCGCGTCGGTGGAAGCAACGACTGAGAGGCTACCACCAAGCTTTATCGCAAAAGGCAAGCTCTCCACTGACCTTGTGTCAGTGGAAGCAACGACTGAAGAGCTTTTGTACTCGCTCAATCGAATGGTTGTCGCGAAGACGTAGCTTGAAAGTCGCTGCTCCCACCGACGCGAGGTCGGTGGAGAGCAAGACATTTCACCATTGTTCCATCGGTGTAGCTGGCCAATCGCTGCTTCCACCGACACAAGGTCGGTGGAGAGCATTTTCCATAACCGCGTTCCACGGTGATTGCCGTTTTCCCGACGAAAAATCCTTCAAGGCGTTGCCATTCTGGGCAAAAAGACATTTTGATGCGACGCTGATTGAAATGGTCCATTTTTTGGCGCAACAAAACTTCCGCATGTGGATTTGCCGCTACATCAAGCCAGTGCTTTTGTCCCAATGCAAAATCTTCGCGCCAAACAAAGAAAACAACAGTCAGTCGTACGAGTCTCACGAAAAAAATATACGTCCCTGCGAACGAATCGTCGCAGGGACGTATATTTATGATTCTTCAGAGACGATTTGTTCTTGTGAGCCTCGAAGATTGACCAGGCCAGCGACGAGAACGGCGAGATAAAACTGGCCAAACATGACTTCCCAGATGGCGAGAAATCGCGCTGTCGGTGTTTCCGGGACCACGTCTCCGAAACCGAGCGTTGTCAGTGTTGTAAAGCTGAAATATTCGAGCATCAACCAACGTTGTAATTGATCGTCGACCCCTCGCTGTTTGAGTGATTCCCAGCGATAGGAGTGGGGAGCCAGGGCCTCCAGTAAACAAAATGCCTCGGCGAACAGAACTCCGATCAGAACGTAGCCACAGAAGGCACCGGCAATATGATCGATCGTCGCCTTTTCCTGCGTCAGTAACGTTTGCAGGATGACGATGATGATAAACGCTAGAAACAGCAAGCTCGAAATTCGTCCGCCAATCAGAACGACGTGTCGCAGGTGTAGATCCGAAAACAGATTTCGCGAGAGCGATAAGATAACCGCCGGAATACCAAGCGATAATGCGATCGCACGTGAGCGTGGATTGACACACAACGAGATTGTTGCCGAGGCGAGCATCGCGGCCCCAAGCAGATCCAGAATTAACGGCTCCTGAGAACCACTGACCGTCAACATGCGAACAATGTTCAGGGTCATGATGACAATCAGTAACGCAGTGAATTTCCAACGATAATAAAACTTCATCATTGCCTTGGCTCAATACGAAGATCGATCGGTTATTTGTTCTCGGATGAATTCACTAACACGCCGACGCGAAGACGTCCATCTGTCTGGTAATGGTCACCACCCCCGTTTTTACCCTGTCGGGTTTTGTGGAAGCCATCGATCCAGTACACATGGGTCAACTGAAGGACTTGCAGCAAATCGTTAATCAATTTATCGCGTTCGGCGTCGACATCAGGCGCGATATGGTGAGTCACCTCGCCTGTGGTGTGGCTGAGACCAACATTCGTGTCGTAAGTCGCCGCACCAAACCAGATCGGGTTATCGCGGCTGTCGAGTTTCTCTGATTTCCAGAAACGAACATGATGTCGCCGGCGCGGGTCATCCGCGACAGGCTGTTCGAAAGCCAGATCCTGTTTACGTCCCCAGAGGTACAGGCTGCTGACCGGGGCATCGTGATATGACCGCTTGAGGATCGTATCCGCAGCAATTTTTAAAGAGCTTTTGAGTGTAATCGGATCAGCGGGGAACCACTTTGCCGCAAGTAATGCGGAGTGGATCTGATATTCGGTCCCGACGAGTCCCACGTTAATCGGGTCTCCAGGAATTCCTAATGTCGTATGTGTGATCGACGGAACGCTATCGATTGCGGGGTGTCGGCGTTCGTACTGAAACCAATCCAGGGGAATAATCAGATAGGCGATCAACAAATATGTGAAGAAAGCCATCGCGATCAGACGAACCGCGAACGCAATACGGAACCAGCGTAAGATTGTTGTTTTGTTCACTGGTGATTTGGAAAACATAAACAAAGTCTGGTTTTCGAATTTGTTATTCAGGGTGGTAACGTAAAATCAACCCCAGTCAATCATCGTGGCGATCCGGAGCGTGTCAATAACTTTGAGACAGTTTTCGGAAAAATCATTGAGTATTGTGTTTTATTTGTGACGTTGGGTTAGGTTTTTCAGAGGTTTTTGTTGAAGTTTCGGGTGGGTTGATCCAGACG
>CAIVEI010000209.1 GCA_903904835.1 uncultured Schlesneria sp.
GATAAATGACGCCACAAAGCCGTGGGTTGTTTCCCCATTTTTATTAAATTTTAAAATAACTAAAAAAGAATCACATAAGCGGTTGGTGAAAAATTAAAATGTATAATCAACCAAATCGAGATGCAGGTCTACCGAAGTCTGTTGACGGTAAACTCAAGTCGTGGGTCATGTTGGCGTACTCTCCGTTTTTTTGACGGCTGTACGCGCAGGAAACCTTTGTTTCCCAGGCAAGCTACGTTATTCCTCACGGACCGCAGTTCCGGAGCGGTGATTCGATTCCACTGCGCGGGGGGGATTTGCCGCACGTCCTCGATCGACGCGCTATGTCGAAAGTACAACCGAATATTGTCGCACGATCACGCGCCGTGATCTTGAGTAAGTTCACGGCAGAAGACCGTAGGACCTCGTTTTCCACTTTCAAGCAAGAATTTCCATTTTTCTCGCAAGTTTGTGGGATCGCCGCTGAATACGATTCCCATTTCTGTGGCGAACGTCGCGCGAGCGGCATTTGTCAGTGCCGTTGTTTTGCTAGCTCCGCTAGGAACCGGCGACAGCAAGAAGAGCGGTGATCAGATCTCTTTTTTAGTGCGTTGGAATTGTTGATGATATCGTATATGTGAATGGTGGCTTAAGCTGGTGAAAGGCCCGTTGATCACCCCAACGAGGGGCTTGGGGGAGGGGTGGGTCTAAAGACAGTCCGACGCTAGCAGCGTCGGCTACGTGGCCGACGCTGCTAGCGTCGGAAATAATCGACTGAGCCATCCATGCGAGCGCCTCGCTCCGGTAAAACAAGCACACGTCTGTGGGTTAACAGCGAATTTAGCCCAAGTCCGCATGTTTGATCTAGCCACAAACAAGGTGCTTGAATCACTTATTCAAGGACATTTTTTGAGGCTCATCGGTTGTTGTGGGGATCGGAATCGGTTTCCAGTCCATGATTTGATAGTCATCGGAAAATTCGATGATCGTGATCGCCTGATCCACTGCGATATTCCGAAAGACCTGTTTCCTCTTACTTGTTGGCCAGTCAATTTCAAGAACTGCGATTCGATCGGCATTTGCCAGACCGATCGTTTGTTGCAAGGGGTTAGCACCAAAGCTGCTTCCCGAAGAGACGTGTCGGTAAAACGTCTGTGGCATCTTACCATCCGTGACGATTTTGATTCTGGCACCAATTGCCGCGCGGTTCGTCTCTTTTCCGATCAATTTTACGGTGAGCCATTTGTTCTTGTGC
The DNA here is from genome assembly GCA_903904835.1 of uncultured Schlesneria sp. Lineage (GTDB taxonomy): Bacteria > Planctomycetota > Planctomycetia > Planctomycetales > Planctomycetaceae > Schlesneria. The sequence continues at coordinate 1,235 of CAIVEI010000209.1, forward strand.
CCGGGATTCTGGAACAGAATATTGTGATATTTGTCGCCGTTGACGACCCCACCCATCTTGATGAAAAGGTCAACATTTCCATCGCAGTCCCAATCCCCGCAGGCGACACCGTGACCCTTTTGGAGATTTCCCGTCCCTGTCGAGGCCGTGATATCAACGAACCGATTGCCCGCCAGATTCCTCATCATACGATTGGGGATCAGTGTGGAGAAATCCGGATCACCGGTTCCCAGGTACATATCGAGAAAGCCGTCATTGTCGAAATCGCCGAAGTTGCTTCCCATCGTGCAAAAGACCAGGTCGAGTCCCACCTCTTTTGTGACGTCTTTAAAGCCTTTGCCACCCAGGTTGCGAAAGAGCCGGTTGGAATGAAGTCCGTGTGGCTGACCAATCAATCCTTTGACGACATCACCTAGCGACTTGTCATAGCATGTCGCGAAAATATCCAGCCAGCCATCATTATCGTAATCCCAAGCCCAGCACGAGAACCCCGCAACGGGCCCGTCAATTCCTTGTAACTCGGTGACGTCCGTGAACGTGCCATCGCGATTGTTGTGAAAGAGTTGTGCCGGTTGTTTCGAATAGTAGTTTAGAAACAAATCCGGATAGCCGTCATTGTCGAAGTCGATCCACGCACACCCTTTGCAAGAGCCGATGACCAGGTTTAATCCCGCTTCATAAGCGACTTCCTTGAACGTGCCGTTGCCGAGATTGTGGTACAGAAGGTTGGCTTGCCGTTCACAACAGACAAATAAGTCAAGCAAGCCGTCATTATCATAATCCGCCCATGACGCTGCGATGGAATTCACGGGATCGAGCAGTCCCGCTTCCTCGGTCACATCTGTGAATTTGCCATCCTTCTCTTGTCGGAGTAGCGACGGTCGCATGGAGGCCCAGACCCAAGCACCTCGGATCACGAAAATATCCATCAACCCATCATTGTTATAGTCGGTTTGGACACAGTTCATTCCGCCCAATTGGCCAATCAACCCCGCCTCGGTGGTGGTATCTTCAAACGTCCCTTTTCCTGTGTTGTGAAGCAGATTCATCTGGCATGTGGCGTCGATGGACGTGATCACGATATCCAGCAGGCCATCGTTATCAAAATCGTCCATGATGGCACCGCCCGCCTGCATGAACTGATTGACCCCCACAACGTGTCCGATGTCACGAAACTTACCGATCCCATCAGTCGCCTTGTAAAAGTTGTCGAGCGCAATCAGATATTGTGGATCGACTTTATTGGGATGTTCGCCCAAGGTCATGTGGGCGACGTTCAACAGCCAACGCACTTCAATATCATCCGGAAATTTCTTCAGATATTCGGTGAAATGACGAATGGCAAGACGAGATCCGTCGGTGTTGAGATGGATGGCATTGGAAGCAATTGGAATAATGCAGGAGCTTTCACCCCGACACATAATACAATTTTCATTTTCACCACGGCGTAAAGCTGTAACGCCCTGGTAAAAGATGACGCTGTAGAGAGTATCACGACTCAGCTCCTGGTCGGTTTTCAACAATAATCGAATTTGTTCTAAAGTCTGATAGGCCTTTTTCGGTTCTCCTTCAGAATTCAAAAACATGGCTTTCTTCGATAGGTGCGCGACCCGATCCGTCAAAGGCAAGTCTGTAGCATCGTTTAGAATTTGGTCGATTTGTGCGATTGCACGTCGTCCCGCACCGTCCCACCCTTTACCTATTTCCTCGGGAGTCGCGGCAGGTTTCCAGGGGGTGGCGGACTGGCCGACAAGAAGATAGCCGGACGTATCGACGGCACCCCGCGGCAGGAATTTAATTTGCGGTCCGCCCGTGATCCAACTGAGTAAATCGGCGGAGTTTTCAGTCGCAACAAACATGCCGATACTGATCCCGAGAAGAATTGCGACGAGCAGTATAGACCTCGCTCGCACGTTTGTACGTGTTCGAGATTTGTTTTTCAGCATTGGTTTGTCTCTGCCATCAGGAACTTGCATGACACGCTATCATTAAATGCAGGTTTATGCTGGTTCCAAGGGTCATGGACCACTGCTGCAGTGGCGGTGAGGCTTCGGTCGAATTGCCGTCCGACGCTAGCAGCGTCGGTCCGTCATTTGAGTTTTTCAACCAGCCAATCGATTGCGTCTCGTTCGGATTCGGGCGTCACCGCATGTGCCACATTCGGTTGTAACCAGAACTCGAAATTGTGGCTGGCGTTGACGCTCCGATATGCCTTGCGAGCGGCGTTCACGCAAAGCTCCAGGCCAGGCCCGGGCGTCCGATCGTCTTTTTCCCCGTTGATCACCAACAATGGACGAGGTGCGATCAAAGGCAACATTTGAGGACCATCGAATTCCTTTTCGATTCCCGGTACCACTCGTTGATAAAATCGGCGGATAAAGTGCGAATCGACCTTGGTTACGTTCGACTCCGTCGCTGCGTAATCGACAGCCGATTGAATCGTGCCGATTCGTGATTGCCAGGCATTGTGTTCCAGCGCCCAATCAAAACTCTGAACTCCGATGCAACTCACACTGGCGAGGATTCGTGTGTCGACCGCGGCTGTCAGATACAGTTCCGTCCCCCCTTTTGAGATGCCAATGGAGGCAATCCGTTTGGGATCAACGTCACGGCGAGTTTCCAGATAGTCGATCAACCGCTGTAGGTCCCAGGCAGTGTCATAATAGAACGGGTATCCATTTCCTTTTTTCCAGGTCTCCAGAATGGCCGCTCGGTATGCGTCACTTCCCTTCCCGAATGTCGCGCGTTCGCCCGAAAAACGAGCATCCATGGCCACGGCGATCAGATCCTGATTCGCTAGCTTCCGCAGCAACGGCTTCATTGCCTCTTTGCTGCCACCTGTTCCGTGCAGCACGATCACGACTGGACGACGTGTCGAATCAGATGCTTTTTCGTTCTTCAGCAGCAGACAAGAAACGCGCTGATTGGCTTCTGCGTTAAATTCAAAGCCTGTTTCAACCAGACCATCGACAATCGCTGACGGTCGGTCAACTTGATTGAGCGGCACACGAGGTCGCTCAATCAACTTCAAGAACCGATCTCGAGTATCGATTCCCTCGGGAATTATTCGTGGCGGGCGATCTTCCGCGAGTATTTGTATTGCCGCGAAACTCATGAACAGGACGCTCCAGAAAATATCCGAGGTTTTCATTTTTATTTCTTTACTGATTTTGAATTTCGTTCCCCTGGGAGCGGTGGGGTTTGGGCGGATCGCGTCCGATGCTAGCAGAGTCGGCCACGTGTCCGACGCTGCTAGCGTCGGACCATCATATCCGTGATCATTTTTGTTTTTTCACTGTGACCAGACCAACATCGATGTATTGACCTCCGCCCGTTTGATGGCAATGAACGGCGATTCGATTCATTCCTGGCTTCAGCGCAGTTCTCGCCACTTGCGACAACGGTCGCGTCTCGTACTGAACCGTGTAACCGGAAAACTTGTCGGCGGGCTCCCCGTTCAAATAGATTTCGGTGTCTTCATCGTGATGAATCAGCCACTGCAACTTCTCGATGTCGGCCCGCGAAATCTCGATATCCCGAACTAGCCAGATATCGGCATTGTTCCACGTCGTTCGCACAGTAGTACCTGGGGTTTCGGCTGTCCCGAAGCCAGACTTACCGAGTTTCCAATCCTTCGTGTCGAAGTCTGTTTTGTTCCAGCTCTCCGCAGGATTGGACGTTGTGTAATACCAATCACTAGGCCTGGTCGCGGCGACTGCAATGATTTCAGTGACGATTGGAGGCTTAGGCATGGCGGCCCAGTCTGTGGCCTTCGTAACGTCTCGCGAAGCCCATTTCTTCCAGACTTTCTGGTTGTAAAGCATTTGAGCAAACACACCGCCAACAACAGGGCGAGCGGTAAAACCGACCTTTCTGGCATCCTTCGTTTGATACCAGTCGGTTAACGGAGAACGATCAGGTGTTTTGTTGATAAACGTGATGATGGGGTTGACCAAGGCCTCAAAGTCGTTTCGATCTTGAGTCAACGTCGCAGTCCAGGTGATCCAGTCGAGCTTCGTATAGTTTTCGCGGTTATCCAGAGGGAGACCGTATTGATTCTGAATCTTGCGATAATATGCAAGCTCCTTTTTCGCCACGGATGTGGGGAAGATGTTCAAGCCAAGGATTTGGTCCCAGATCAAATTGTATTTCTGGCTCCAGCTACCCTGTTTGTCAAATGCCAGGCGATAGTGATCCCCTTCATCAGCAGCTTCCATCCATCGCTTGGCAAACGAGCGAGCGAGTTCAAAGGATTTGGTCGCCTTTTCTGTCTCGCCACGCATTCCGCACAGTTTTGCGTAAGCTCCAATGGCACAGATCGCCTTGGCACTCAGGTTGACGTTATGAGCAAGATGACCGGCAAAATCGTCCGTGCAAAGTTGATTCTCAGGATCGAAGCCCTTTTCTTTCAGGTACTCGGCCCAGGTCTCGATTTGTTTCCAATAAAGATTGGCGAAACCGGGGTTCCCTTCCATCTGGGCGATCGCCGCGACGAGTAAAAGTACGTTTCCGCACTCCTCAACCGGCATTTGATTTTCTTCGGTTCGTTCGCCCCCGCCGTAGACTTGACCGTTTGCATGAGGATATTGACCTAAGTCATGGGGAGCGAACGGAAACCGCCAGCGTTCGCTGGCCGCGTAATTCATGAATGGAACAAGAAACGACTTTGCGAGAGATGGCCCGAACAACAGAAACTGAGGTGCCATGGGATAGAAGACATCAGATGTTGCGATACAACCGTTTGAATGATTTTCTTTACAGAATTCCAAAGGCTGTCCATTTTCGTCCGCCACGAATTTTCCGGCGGCAAAACATTGGCGGTAACAAAGTGCGCCAAGCTGAGCGTAATTCTCACCCCCATTTAATCGCAGGTCAGCCATCAATTCGTCATCGAATGCGACACAGCGTTTGAAAAGGCTGTCATAGTCGCTTGCCGCTGCCTTCAACAGATCGCTGGCTTCCCATCCGTTTCGTCGCCAGAAAGGCCGCAAGTTTTCTTTCATGTACTGAATCGAATACAGGTCGTCATAGGCCAACATCAACCAGCGGGACGATTCTTTTAAAATTACGGTGCCAAAATCGAGTTCCAGCCGATGGTCCTTCCAGCCTGGTTGCTGTGTTGTTGGGGATGAGAGATAGAGGTAACCCCAATCAATTCGTAAATCATCACCGCTTCGTCCCAGAATTTGTTGGGCCTGCGATCCGACTGAAACGGTCGACAACCCGTCGATCGTCGGTTGCGACCATTCAGTCTTCTGATTCGACTCGTTGACCGAGATTTCAGGCGAGACTGCAAAATCGATCGAGACTTTGTGGGGGTTCCGATCAATTGACTTGACGGTATAGGTCACATAAGTCACAGGCCATGAGAGAAGGTCGATACTCTCAGGAAGGCTTGGCGTCATGAACGTCAATGTCAGGGCGATTTCAGGCGACTCGAATTGATAAACGGTTCGAGTTGGTAGAACGACAACACTTTTCTGCGGCATCGGAGCGAGCGTGGCCGGTTCGGCCCCCATTAGCCTCAAGCGTTTTCCATCAATAACGACCGAACTCGTCATCCGATGCGGTTTTCCCGTCCAGTGAGTCGTATCAGAGTCTGTCAGCTTGTCAGCCTGAGACCAGATACTGAAATACGGATCACAGGCCACCAATGGAACAGCCGGTGGTCGGTTCAACTGCTGACCAAAAGCGGCTGCTGAACCGAGGACGGTGATCAAAAGGAATGAAATCGCTCTCATGCAATTGGCCTCTGATGTGAAAACTTTTCATACGTTGTCTTGAGCAGCGTATTGATCAGTATGATATTTTGGGGGAGTGTCAACGAAGCGCAGCGTAGTCGAGCCAGCAGCCTGACGACAAGCATGTGAGTTCAGATCCACACATGGAAATGTGGCGGACCAACAAACCGAATCAGGGTATCCAATGAAAATCGGAATTTTGTCGGACATTCACGAACAAGTCGATCAGCTTCAAAACGCAATTGACGTACTTCGAAGACACGAGGCTGACAGCTTCCTAGTCCTGGGAGATACGTGCGATACCAATGAGCGAGTCGAGGAAACAATAGCTCTATTGCGTGATGTCGGTGCAATCGGTGTCTGGGGTAATCATGATTTCGGACTCTGCATCGATCAGTCTGATGAAATCCGGCAGCAGTACAGTGCAGATGTTCTCGATTTCATGAGCAGGTTGCAGCCACGGCTTGAGATTGACGGCTGTCTGTTCACGCACATTGAACCGTGGCTCGACCCGAACAAGATTGAGGATCTCTGGTATTTCGACGGTCCGCCCGAGACGCAAGAAAAACTGAATCGAAGCTTCGCAGCGATGCCTCATCGAGTGATGTTCATTGGACACTACCATTGCTGGCTGGTTGGTTCTACAGCCGGTATTGTTCCATGGAACGGTGAGACATCAATCAAGCTGGACGCGACACAACAACATCTTGTCGTCATGAACGCTGTTTGCCACGGGTATTGTGCGTTATTTGATACTTCAAACAACGAACTTAGCCCGTTTAGCGTAGGCCCCGACGATCGGTTGACCTGAAGTAGCAAAAAGATTCTAGACTCAATTTCGCGAGGGTTTCGATTGATCGCTTTTCCTGCCGCGAGTTGGCAATTTTGTTTGTTTCAAAAAACACTGGGTCAGCGACTTTTGAATTCTATGAACCGTGCCACAATAGTCCTGACGGCATTATCTACCGGCAGGTTGCCTGGTGAAACAATGTTTGAGCGAATTGAGCGTAACGACAATTAGAAATGGAACACATGCGATGAGATGCCTGCTGAAATCGATGAGTCTTTTTATCGGCTTGGGAATATCTGTTTCGAATTTCAAGAACGAAGCGGCAGCTCAAGCAGCAACAGCTCCGCAACATAAGCCCGCCGACGTGACGCGAGAACAGATTATCGACCAGACGATGAGGCCATTCAGTGGACTCACTGCGAATGGGATAGATTGTTCTTCGCTAACGGGCAAAGTCATGTGCGGCTATCAAGGATGGCATGCGGCTGAGGGAGACGGGTGCGGACGTGGCTGGTATCACTGGACCGGACGAAACGGCTTCAAGCCGGGGAGCACGAATGTCGATCTTTGGCCGGACGTGAGTGAGCTTAATCCTGACGAGCGTTACGCGACCCCCTTCCAGACTGCTGACGGAAAGCCGGCTGAGGTCTATAGCGCATTCAACGCCAAAACGGTCATCCGACATTTCCAGTGGATGCAGGAGTACGCGATTGACGGCGTGTTCGTACAGCGCTTTGCCAGCGAAGTCTTCCATCCGCCGGGGCTGAGACAGTTCAACACCGTGCTGAACCATTGCCGGGATGGAGCCAACAAGTACGGCCGCACATACGCGGTGATGTATGATCTGTCGGGGATAAGAGCGGGACAGATGTTACAGGTGATGGAAGATTGGAAACTTCTCTCAGAAAGGATGCAGATCACGAAAGACCCCGCATACTTGCACCACAACGGCAAGCCCGTCGTGGCGGTGTGGGGTTTTGGCTTCAGTGATGGGCGAAAATATACGCTACAGGAGGGGCTCGACCTGGTCGCGTTCCTGAAGGGGAAAGAGGGAGGCGAGAATACGGTGATGTTGGGAGTACCGACTTACTGGCGCACTCTGGAACGGGATGCAATGAATGACAAGACGCTGCTGGAATTGATAGAGAAAGCGGATATCGTCAGTCCCTGGACGGTCGGGCGATATACCACTCCAGAACAAGTAGCCAGCTATTCCGAGAAAACGATGGGACCAGATATCGCCTGGTGCAAGGAACGTGAAAAGGATTATCTGCCCGTCGTCTTTCCGGGTTTCAGTTGGCATAACCAGAACCGTCGCTTTCCAATCAACTCGATTCCGCGTCTGGGTGGAAAATTTCTCTGGTCTCAGTTTGTCGCGGCGAAAAAAGCTGGCGCAACGATGATCTATCAGGCGATGTTTGACGAAGTGGACGAGGGGACGGCCATTTATAAATGCACGAACAATGTACCGGTAGGCGAATCGACGTTTTCGACATTTGATGGTCTTCCTAGCGATTTCTATTTGAAGCTGGTCGGCGCAGCGAGCAAAATGTTACGCGGTGATCTTCCATTGACGGAAGAAATGCCAGGGTCGAGGTGAACTGGGGGTGTGATCTCTCGGATTATTCGTGTTACATTTGGTTTGTATTTAACGTCGGCAGGGAAAAGAAAACTTTTTGTTCGCCAAACCGATGCCAGCAAGCATGCACAAATATCGCTGCATGAAAATTATTTCAGATAAATATTCTCCTGCGGTCCCTTCCATACTGTCTTTGCCAAGGCGACGATGTATCGGCTTGGATCTCGGCAGGACTTCAATCTGAAACTCACTGGCAAAGATCCGATTCTTCAGCCATAGCAGAGACAATACAGTTGTCGGAACAATGGAGCAGTAAAATGAAATCGATCAAGGTGTTTGACAAGCCGATGTGTTGTTCGACGGGGGTTTGTGGACCACAGGTGGACCCGTTGCTCCCTCGATTCGCCGCCGACCTTGATTGGTTGCGATCTCAAGGGGTGTCTGTCGAGAGGTTCAATCTCGCCCAGCAGCCAGAGGCATTCATTCAGAACGCAGAAGTTCAGAAGCTGTTGTCATCTGCTGGAACCGATTGTCTGCCATTGGTATTCATGGATGAAACGCTCATGTCACAGGCGGATTATCCGTCGCGGACGATGCTTTCCAAATGGACTGGGTTGGCTTCCGTGATGACGGTACTTCCGATGCTGTCTGGTGACGGATGTTGCGGGACGACGGGTTGTTGCTAGAACCGTGTCAATTCCTGAATTGGGATTCTGTACCACTGCTTCGAAGTCTTCGGAGAAGCGGTGGCTTCTCCTTTTTTCCGGTGCCAAGAGCACCGTTTGACCGAAAACGGTCAAACAGTGGCACGTTAAATTGAGAAGATTGACAAAATTATTGCCCTTTTTACGTAAACGAAACTGGCGATGGCTGTCATCAACAGAACGCTCACGAATCGACCCACAGAGGTTTGACGACATCCGTTGCCCCCATGTCTTCACTCGGAACAGTTAATGAAAATACTCGACCATCCGACTCGCATCCTGTTTTTCACGGGGAAGGGTGGCGTTGGCAAAACGTCTTTGGCATGTGCGACAGCAGTCGGATTGGCTGATCAGGGTAAAAAGGTCCTGCTCGTTTCCACCGACCCGGCTTCGAATCTCGATGAAGTGCTTGGCGTTAAGCTTGGGAACCATCCGACGCCAGTGCCGTCTGTTCCCAACATGAGTGGGATGAATCTTGACCCTCAGGCTTCCGCCGCCGAATATCGCGAACGCATGGTCGGGCCGTACCGAAAGCTCTTACCCGCGGCTGCTATCAAGAGCATGGAAGAACAGTTCTCTGGATCCTGCACTTTAGAGATTGCCGCTTTTGACGAGTTTTCTCGATTACTTGGTGACACGAAAGCAACTGCCGAATTCGACCATGTCATTTTCGACACGGCACCAACCGGTCACACACTGAGACTGCTATCGCTTCCTTCCGCGTGGTCATCATTTCTGACGGCCAATTCGACGGGAACTTCCTGCCTGGGGCCACTTGCTGGATTACAATCCCAACAGGAACTCTATCGAAAAACCGTCGAATCGTTAGGAGACGGAAAGCTGACGACGCTTGTTCTGGTGACACGGCCCGAAATCACGGCCATTCGTGAAGCGGGGCGAACGAGTGTCGAACTTGCTGGACTTGGTATTCACAATCAACACCTGATCGTCAATGGCTTTTTCACGACCACAAATACTGATGATGTGATTGCCGTCGCGATGCAAGCGAGGATTGCAGATTCCATCGCCTCGATACCACCTGCTTTGGCGTCACTGCCGCGATCAACAGTCCCACTTACTGCAATCGGTATTCAGGGAATTGCGTCATTGCGAGCGATGTCCAGCGGAACTGAGTTTGTTTCCGCCGAGAACACTCCAAATGCGCCGTTTTCAGCATTACCGCCAAGCCTTGGGAGTCTGATGGACGATCTGGCTGCTCCCGGTCATGGTGTGATTCTAGCGATGGGAAAAGGTGGCGTCGGCAAGACGACCGTCGCTGCTGCGATTGCCGTCGGCTTGGCGAAACGGGGCCACCGTGTTCACCTTTCAACCACAGACCCGGCCGCACACATCGCCGCTGCAGTGATTGGGAACTCGATGCCAAACCTTCAGGTGTCTCGCATCGATCCCCAGCAGGAGACCGTCAAGTACACCGCCGAGGTGATGAATTCTGCTGGAGCCGCATTGGACACTGCAGGAAAGGCATTGTTAGCCGAGGATCTTCGTTCTCCATGCACCGAGGAAATTGCTGTCTTCAGGGCATTTGCTCAAGTCGTCGCCGAAGGAAAAGATCGGTTTGTCGTTCTCGACACGGCTCCCACCGGGCACACAATTCTGCTACTCGACGCCGCGCTGGCCTACCACAAGGAAGTGGCTCGGCAAACCAGCGAAATGCCGGAATCTGTTTCTAAACTCCTGCCTCGGCTTCGTAATCCTGAATTCACGCGAGTCCTGATCGTCACGCTGCCGGAAGCAACACCCGTGCATGAGGCGGCGCAATTACAGCAGGACCTTCGCCGTGCCGAGATCGAGCCGTATGCCTGGATCATTAATCAAAGCCTCGCTCCGTTGCCAGTCCTTGACCCCACCCTGCGTTCTCGACAAAAGCACGAATGCAAATTCATCCATGAAGTTGTTGACCAACTGGCTCAACGAGCCGTGCTAATCAGATGGCAATCCGAGCCGCCAACCGGCGTCACTGCTTTGGATAAGTTGCTGACCTGAAAGCGGTTTTGATTTGCGTTCTTTGGCCGTGATTCCAATATTTTACGGGTTGCCTCCATTTCCAATCCAGCTTGTCTCCAAAACCGCCGATTTCGAAATCAGCCCATTTCGCGGTGGAAATCGCTGAAAAAAAGTCGAGAATGAAATTAGGGCTTCTATCGATGGTTGTATTGAAATATAACCCTTGCGAAGATATGCGGTTTTGTTCATACTTGCAGATCGTTTTCCAGACTTCAGACGAGATTTGTCTGTTCCAGAATTCAACGTTTGAACCTCAAAGTCCGATTCTTTTCACGTTTCAATTTTCGCATTACCATTAACCCATCAGTTGTCGATGGGTTTTTTCTGTTTACCTTGTTTTTAGGAGACTCTCGTATGCAAAAAACAAAACAGCGTGGTTTTACTCTGATTGAGCTGCTCGTGGTCATCGCGATTATCGCAGTCTTGATCGCTCTTTTGCTCCCGGCCGTTCAGCAAGCTCGCGAGGCGGCTCGGCGCACGCAGTGCAAGAACAACCTGAAGCAAATCGGCCTCTCACTTCATAACTACGAGTCGAACTACAACACCTTCCCGATCGGCGCCCGCAGTGATGGTGCCGGTGGTTTTGGGCCTTCATGGTGGGCTGGAGTCCTTCCCTTCGTCGACCAGGCTCCGCTTTACAACAAACTGACTTTCAGCGGAAGTCACTGCGGCTGGGTAGGTTCCGGCAGCGGGTCGGGCGACGCCAACGGACAGGCATCAAATGGCGTCAACATTCCGGCCATGTCTTGCCCTTCCAGTCCATTACCAACAATGATCACGGTCGGTAAGTACACTGTGAATGGCCCGCATTACCTTGGCATCTCCGGAGCGATGACCGGTAATGGATTTACAGAAGCCCGAGTTGCCAGTTGCTGCACTTGTTGCAGTACGACGGCGGGTAACGGCCAGATCGCGTTCGGTGGAACAATGATTGCTAACAACGTTGTGCGGATCAAAGATATCACCGATGGAACGACCAACGTTATGGTGATCGGCGAATGCTCAAACTGGTTTGGCCCTGGTCAGAATAATCCTACGCCGACGGACGGATGGCTGATGGGATCGAGCGGAACCGGATCGGGTACAGGTTACAATTCAGGTCGTGCGGATCAACTGACAACCATTAACTATCCACCGAACGGTACGATTTATGGGACCAGTGCTGGCGTCGCGAATAATGCCGGCCCGAACAATGGTCTGGCATCGGCGCATGTTGGCGGGGTGCAGGTACTGCTCGCGGACGGCTCCGCAAGGTTTATCAGCAATAATATTAACCTGGCCACGTTGCGCATGGTCGCGACCCGCGACGATGGCGGTGTGGTCGGCGATTACTGATCGAACTGAATGGCGACCGCGCGATCGAGGTGCGGCTACCCGCACCTCGATCCCCTCTTAGGGTTCATATCTAGAACTAACCAAGCGTGGATATCGGTAATAAGTCAACGGCAGGTACGATCTGCCCAAATGATATGAATTCCGCTTGAGCGTGTATTCTTAACCTGAATATGCCGCTTCCTTATATTCATCGCTGAAACTAAAGAAGGACGAAATTGATCGTGAATATTTTCACACACAAGACTTGGGTGCTTGGTTTTGTTTTGCTTGGCCTCATCGGATGCGGAAAAAATTCTGGAGAAGTCACGGGCACTGTCAAGGGAAGGCTCACGTTGGATGGGAAACCCGCTGCAGCCGGTTGTGTGGTCGTCTGTCAGCACGTCAAACGGGGGCTTTCTGCGGGTGCCAAGGTTGATCCTGATGGTTCGTTCCAGATCCTTATGCAGGACGGCCCGAGCATTGTCGCGGGGGACTACAAGGTGCTAATTCAGCCGCCAGATTTTAAGATGAGTCACGAAGAAGCGATGAAATTACAAGCGGCAAACAAGTTCCCAAAGCTGGACGACAGTGTCGTTCCCAAAAAATACCGCAGTTACGAAACGGCTAAGCTGTTCATGATCGTCAATCAGGGCAGTAACAAATTTGATATTGCTATGGAATCCAAGTAACCAGTTTGCGAACGATTATCGATGCAATTCAATCAGTGAATGCATCCCTTCGACAGCAATGAAATCGGCGTCGACCGAGAGATTCTGGTGAACCTCTCGGCGACCTGTCGGCCAGACGATCTCGATCTGATCGATCTTGGAATTCTGCCCAAAACCAAACACCAGCCGCCGTTCGTTGGACGACATATAACCATCGCCCGCAGTCACCTGTCGCAGCCAGGTACGACCACCCGCCGTCAGTCGTACCTTCGCGCCAACCGCATCGCGATCAGACTGGGTACCGTGCAAGGTTAACGCCAGCCAATGCCCTGTTGCAGACGTGGTATTTGTGAGAAGCGCTACGGGGACGTCGAGGTGATTAATACAAATATCCTCTCGGCCGTCCGCATTCCAATCCAGGCGCGACATCGATCGACCGAGCACCTTCCGCTCAAAGTAGGGACCCAGATCCTGGGAACGCATCTCGACAAACATCCCTTTCCCCAGATTGCGAAACATCTGCGGCGGCATCGCATCGGGGACGCCCGTTGAAAACGTCCGATCGACGTGACCATTCGCGACGACCAGATCAGGCCAGCCGTCAAGATCGACATCGACGAACTGGGTCCCGAATCCGAGCATATTGAACGTTGGTTCTCGCAAACCGACCCGGCGCGTCATATCGGCGAATGACTGGTCAGGCTGCTGCAGGAATAGCGTGTTGTAATCGGCGTAAAACGTGGTGACGTAAAGGTCCAGTTGGCCATCACCGTCAGCGTCATCGCAACCGATTCCCATGGAAGCCTGTGCCATGCCATCTTCGTTGAGTGCGAGTCCACGAAGCAGGGCTTCCTGGTGAAATTTCGGAGCTCCACCACGGCTTGTGGCCGCATTGACAAAGAAAAAGTTGGCCGAGGTATCGTTACCAACGAAAACATCCAGCTGTCCGCGATTTTGAAAATCCGCGATGACAACCCCCAGCCCTTTTCCGTCCTTAGCGACAATGCCTGCCGATTCGGTCTGGTCGACAAATCGGCCATCACCTTGATTGATGAACAACCTGTCTTGTTCAGCCGTGAACATCGTGGGGGCACATCCCATCGGCCGCCCCTTGAATTTACAGGCGTGTTCGAGAACTTCGTCGAGGACGAGGTAGTGCACCACATATAAGTCGGGAAGCGTATCACCGTTCAGGTCAGCAATGGCCGCGCTTGTGGTCCAAGTGATGTCGCCGGAAACCTGTGCTACGGATGTGACGTCAGTGAAAGTACCGTCACCATTATTGCGATAGAGTCGATCGTGGCCGACATTGCCAATGAAAAGGTCGGCAAAACCATCGTTGTTGAAATCACCGACAGCGAGTCCCTGTGAAAACTCCCCATCCCCAAGCCCCGCATTTTCGGTCGTATCAGTGAACTGGCCATCGCCAGTATTTCTGAAGAGTCGATCCAAATGCGGATTCTGTTGTGCATTGACTGGCCAGACGCCGCTCTGACAGAAATAAAGATCCGGCCAGGAATCGCCGTCATAATCAATCACTCCGCAACCCGCGCCGGGTGCTTGAAGCATGTGCTCGAGCCCAGAGGTTTGAGTCGTGCCGTTAACGTACTGAAACGTTAGACCACTGTTCGCCGCGTCATCACGAAACGTGATCGATACGGGTGCGTTTTTCGACGTACTTGAACTCTGCCGTTCGCTTTGGGAAAGGGGTTGAGGAAAATCCGGGCGGACGAGGAGCGATGCCTTAATGCCGGCAAGCGGATCCGGTAGGGTTTTCGCCAACGAGTAATGAAGTTGTCGTACGCCCGCATTGGCCCAGTCGGAATTGGGGTGGTACATGAGCATGACCCGGCACCAACCAAGTGCTTCAGAAATACGGCCCAGACGGGTGAGGAGCTCGAACGCTTCGTGTATGCGATCGAATTGAGGGGAATACCGAAGTTCGTCAATGACGTATTCTAGTTTTGAAAGCTGCGATGAACGCGTTGCAAACTGTTCAGCGACTTTCACTTCACCCTCTGCGGCCAACAGTTGCGATAACTGGTACGTCGCACCGACATGTTCCGGAAACAGTCGAACAGCAGCGGCAAAGCAAGCCAGGGCATCTCGATCACGGCCGAGGTGCTTCATCCAATAACCTCGCGTCACCCAGATTTCCGGGTGCGAGTCCGCATCGTCGGGGAGTTGTGCATTCCAGTCGCGCATGACATCTGAACCCTCGATTTCCAATTGCAAACGCCCCCAACGCGCTTGGGCTTCGAGTGAATCAGGCCTCTCTTGGTTGATTCGTTTGAGAATTTCGCGAGCATGTGTCCGGTTGGCTCGGAGCAGTGCATGCCGGGATTCACCCAGCAGCAGTAACGGATCGTCGGGATGTGCATCCAGGCATCGCTGAATGAAGTGCTCGTCACCGACGAAAATCCGTTCGGGTGTGCCGAGCAGGACAAGCTCGTCGGAACCCGTAGCGCTGTGCGCGAGCGAGTGCTGCAAATAAGGCAACGATTCCCAACAACGCCCTTCAATCTGCAGCAGGTAAGCCAGTTGCCAGTTGGCCCAATTGTTTTTTGGATCGAGCGCCAGCGTCTTGCGTAAGCTACTCTCCGCGTTAGCGGCATGTCCGAGTAATAATTCACGTTCTGCAAGTCCCTGAACTGCTGCGATTCGGACGTCGAGCGTCGCTGTGTCGCGCGCTTTCGAAAAAAGTTCGATTGCTTCAATCGATCGTTTCTGTTTCGCGACGGCCGACCCTGCTAGCACCCACCCGAGATCGGACTGCGGGTCAACAGCAACGGCAGAGCGTGCAAGCTGTTCGGCGAAGCGATAATCCTCAAAAGAGAACGCTTGAGCGGACTGGCGAAGGAGCCGATCCACGCGAGAAGGAAAGCCGATTCGCCAAGTGCAAATCACGATTGCTAGTAAGAGGCACAACGAGGCGAGCGCGGCCGACCAGTCAAAGTGTTGGCACCTGCGAGGACGGAGTGCAGTGACGGTTTTACTTGCGGTCGCATTGACCATTTCGCGTGATCCAATCGAACCGGTAGGCGACTAACGCTTGTCATCACCATGTCAAACTTCTGGCGGACGCGGTGGTGGTGGACGATCAAACCAAATGCCGAAGCCAATCATTCCCACCCCCATGATGGCCAGCAGCCCACTGACGGGCAAAAGCACTTCGTTTACGAATCGGTAATGTGGAAAGCCAATGCTATGAGCATGGTAAAATGCTAGTTCAGCAACCAGGAGGAGCAGTGCCCCCGTGATCATTCGCATACAGAGATTCCATTTCCGATGGATTGAAGACTGAAAGTCCGCGAAGCAGATCCGTCGTTCACAGTAAAAGTATGCTAACTCTCGAACGGATGTAATTCAATCTGCATGAAAACATTGCTCGAACATGGAAAATTGAACATACACTCGCTGCTTGATCCGATTGCCTGGAACTTCCCAGCTCGACATGATGTCTAAGGAGCGATCCGAAAGCCGGCCGGGGTAGCAACTTTTGTTTTAGCGGGGATCGTTTCCGCAAGAAAATACTCACGTCCGCTATGTCCTCGAAAACTTCATCAATACGGAACTCCTCATGGAACTCACTTGCCAACGAATATTCCGAACGAAAAGGTGGTTTTTGGCGGCTCTCATAATCGCCTTTGCTAGCGTTTCCAGCAGCCAAGCGTGGGCTCTGATTACTGGTGGTGAAGGGAATGATCCTGTCGCCGATCCTGGCTGGCCGACAAATGCGGCCGTCGTTTTTAACACAAAATCTCGCATCGCCTTTTGGGAAGGCCCTCCCTTCGGCGGCGGACAATCTCACGCCGAATGTCGTGGCGATACGGAAGCGTTTCAAAAGGTACTCGACGACTTTGCCACGATTGACACTCCGTTTAAGCGGGTAGTCCTTCACGATGGAATTGGCCGCAGCTTCTGGCTGAATCCCAATCGCGAAAAAGACAAGATTGAGAAATCAAAGATCGACTGGGTCTTCATGGTCTGGCAACCGGAAAGTCGGAAGAGGCAGAGGCAACTCCCCGTCGGAATCAGTTCTGTCGGCAAACGAGATCCCGTCGTGTTGGCTCAACTGGATATCTATACCGGCGGCTCGATCCGCTGGGCGAATGTGATCGTTCCCGAAGGATTTGATGTCATCGACCAGAGGCTAGAGGCTCACGGTTTCACCTTGGAAGACGGCGTGGTCATTGAAGGAAAAGTCGTCGATGTTGATACGCGAATTCCGCTGAAAGCCACCTTGGAAATACAGAAGATCGAACCTCAAAAGAAAGGGGGCTATCACTATACAAAACTGGTCGAGGCGCCCACAGACCCCGAAGGCCGCTGGGTCGTGAAAAAGGCTCCTCAGGAATGGTGTCGACTCGTCCTGACCGCCGACGGATACGCTTCCCGCGTCATCGGCTATGCACAGTACGACAACGAACCGAAGTGGGCAGAGCACAATTCAGAACTGTCGAAACCTGGAACCGTTTCCGGAAGAGTTGTGGATTCGCAGGGGCGACCGTTAGCCGAAGTGAATGTGAGGATTGACAACATCGACGTCAAAAATATCGGTGGCTATGAGATACCAGTCGAATCGATCACAACGACAGACGACGAAGGCCGCTTTTCCTTCGCTTCAATACCAACCAGTACCGCAACCGTCATAGTCTATAAGCCGGGTTATGTCCGTCCCGGCCTTGGGCTGACGATTGTGATCCCGGCAAAGGAACTGAAGCTGGAAATGCAGGCCGCTGCCAAGCTTAAAGTATCCATCGATTTCTCGGTGGCAAAACGAGACAGCCAGTATCTTGTCCACATTGAACCAGAAGGAGGCCAAAAAATCGGATCATGGGGCGGCAGCGGACAAATCGACGACAAAAACGTGATTACATTCGAAAACGTCCCTGAAGGGAAATATGTCGTTTACGGACAACCCAACCCTGGCCTTAGCGATCAGAAAACCGAATCCAAGGCGGTTGAACTGAAAGGGGGTGAGACCAACGAGATTACACTTAATGCGAAATGACGATAATCGGTTCGACAGTCAACGAACGACAAACTGGACATTTCACGGATCAGCCTAACGATCGTTTGAGACGATCCAGATGGTACTGCAACCGCTGAGACTGGGTCATTTTGGCAAAGTCGGGTTTTTCGTTCACTGCGGTCTCAACCGATGTCTTTGATTCGGGCAGTGAAACCTTGGGTAGTGCAGTCGGAGTCGTTGATGGAGCAGGAATGCTGATTGTTGTTGGACTGCGACCGTAACTCATGACTGATGTCTGAAACAACAGGTCTTGTTCAAGTGTGCGACTGGGAGTGATACCAAGTTTTTGCAATACGGAGTGATACGCCTTGACCGCTTCCTCCGGCTCGATCACTCCGTCGGCGATGTGACGTAGAAACTCGATGAACGCGAGTTGATTTTCGGCGTGATTAATCTTGCGTCCGAATAATGCCGCTCGTCCGCCGTATTTTTTCGTCTGATGCAGCAGTTGAAAGGCATCGTGAGTCGTACCTGCGGCTCCTCCAAGCACTCCTACAATCAGATGAGGATCGTAGGCAACAAGTTCTTCCAGAGCCTTGGGCCCGTGATAGACCATCTTCAAAAAGACAGGGCGTCCCGCTTGTGCGACGCCGGCGAGGGTTCTGGCGATCAGATCATTGATAAACCCGGGCAGCTTTTCGGCAGCAACAGCGTCTGGAACGTTTGGATCGAAGATTTCCAGGAAGTGTCGGAACCCTTTTCGCTCGGCCTCTTCTCGAAAATCTTTGTACCGAGTTAACGTCTCCAAGTCTCGTTCTTGATCGTTCAGAAAGGTCACCGAGTACAGGCCGAGGTTGGCTCCTAAATCCCTTTCTGCCGTCGAACAATCGAGATGTCCGCACTGCATGTGATCGATATGTGCTGTACGAAAGGGACGAGCCGGTTCTGTATGGACCGTTCCTCCTCGCGGGACATGGACGTCCGTTGCATCGTTGGCTCGTGCGGCTGGAGTAATCGGCGAGTTCTCGAACAGCCGTTCGTTGACGGCCAATTGCTCGCACGTACTGGCGGACATCAACACGATGTCGACAATCTGCTGACCAATCACCTGCCGGATTTGATCGCGGTATTCGGCCAGGGTCTTGAATCGGAGTTCGCCATCGTGCTTTTCCGGAGAGACACCTTGCCGAGTTTCACCAGGTGCAGACATTCCGAACGCCATATCTGCATCCTTGGCATCGGCAATAATGAATTCCGGTGACCCGTGCGGGTCGGAATGAATCGACCCCAGTTTCTCGTCAAGTCTCTTAGTGACAGCCATTTGTCAAATCCGGGTAAAGTACGGGCGAGGGAATCGTTTTGGTCATCACATCGCCGGGACAGGATCACCTTCCTGCAATCGAGCGACAACAATTTCAGCCATTAATGGATGCAGGCCGAGATGGGGACAGAGTATGAACTCAACCTGAGGGAACTCGTCGGTCAGTTGTTGTTGGAACTCTTTGAGATCGGTGACGACGTGGACACCAGCCGACAGGAAGTAAGGGAGCATCAGGATTTTTGATGCGCCGCGCGCGGCACAAGCCCTACCTCCTTCAATGATTGTCGGTGTTGCCAGCTCGAGGTACGAAACTTCTACGATCTTGTAGTCGTGCCGTGCAACCAACAACTCGGCAAGTTGGACCAGATCGTGATTGGCTTCGACTCGGCGGCTGCCGTGAGCAATCAGCAGAACAGCGATGCAGGTCTCGGATTGGAGGCTGTGAATCATGCGTTTGGTTGTCCAACGATTAGTGAAATCCAATTTTGAAGCCGGCAATACCGTGCGGTCTGATGACTAAATGACGCACCCCGAATTACAAATCGATTCCCAGTTCTTCGATTTTTCGATAAAGACTCGACAAGCCCAGTTTAAGTCGCTTGGCCGCTTCACGTTTGTCAGGGAATTGATCAAGGACTCGCAAAATGTGTAATCGTTCGTAATGACGCAGAGCCGAACGGAGATCGTCGGTATCGGGCAGCGGCTGTTCGGCGCCTCGCAAATCGGGTGGCAGGTCGGTCGGCCGGACATGCGTTCCTTCGCTCATCATGACCGCCCTCTCAATCGCATTATCGAGCTGTCGAACGTTCCCTTTCCATTGAGCCGACATCAGCAGTCGGATTGTATCACTGGAGGCTAGCGTTGCTTTGCGCCCCATTGCCCGAGCATGCTTACCAATGAAGAACTCAACAAGTTCCGGGATATCGTCCAGTCGTTCCCGTAACGGAGGAATACAGATTTTGACCCCGTCTAAACGGTAAAACAGATCCTCCTGGAACCTGCCTGCAGCGATTTCAACAGTCAGGTCTTTCGTCGTGGCAGCGATTACGCGGGCATTGGCAGCGTAAGGTTCAGTTCCTCCAACCGGAGTGACCTCTTGCTTTTCGATGGCTCTGAGTAGTTTTCCCTGTGTGGCCAGCGGCAACTGGGTCACTTCGTCCAGGAACAGCGTTCCCTGGCCGACATGTCGAAATAAGCCGGGATTCTCGCCGGCATTTCCAACCGTGCCGAACAGCATTGATTCAAGCTCAGCATCGGGGCGAGTCGAACAACTGGCGACCATGAATCGTTCATTCTGCTTTGGCCCCCACTTGTGGATTGCGCGAGCAAACAATTCCTTGCCTGTTCCTGATTCCCCGACGAGCAGTGCGTTGGCGTTGGTGACAGCCACCTTGCGAATTGCATCACGCACGTGTTGAATCGCTTTACTGGAACCGACGATTTCGTCGCTGTCGTCACGGCGAGAAAGTTCACGGCGAAGAGCCTGATTTTCCAGGTACAGTTCGCGGTACTCAAACAATCGCCTGAGCTTATTTGCCAGATCATCAAAAATGACCGGTTTGACGAGGAAATCAAAAGCTCCCGATTTGAACGCCTCAATCGCATTCTCGACCGTGGCATAGGCGGTAATAATCAAGCCCGAAATATTCGGATTGAGTTGTTGCAGCCGACGGAGCAACACCAGTCCATCGCCGTCAGGAAGCTGAACGTCACAAATCGCAACGTCGTAATCCTTTAACTTGGCCTGATGGATACCGGCGGCAACCGTTGACGCAACCGCGACCTCGTAGCCTTCTTCGACCAGGAATTCACGCAACGACGTGCGGATAATATCTTCGTCTTCAACAATCAGAACGGAATGGGCACGCTTAAACATCATGGGAAAGTATCTGCAAATCGAGAACAGATCAAATGGAAAATCAAACCGTAGGAACTGACGTCATCTTTGGCGAGATCAATCCTAAAATTAATCAGGAAGAATTTCGGCAACTCTTCGACCTCAGATTGCGTCGAATTATGGTATCGTAGGTGAGCCGCGAGAAAGTGAAAGCCCAACAGCGACAGCCGGCGACTTGTTGACAAATTTGGCCATGCCTGAATAATAGAAATGAGACATACCGTCTCTTTTTTCTCGGCAGCGGAGTTCGATAATGACGACGACATCCAATGCGGGTAACTATGTCGATTTTGACGAGTATGTCGGTCTGAAGCTGGAAAAGACACGTTCGACGATTCGGACAACGGATTTGCTCACGGCGCTGGCTGGCGTTGCCGCGATGTTCCTCGGGTATCTGCTGCTGTTTGTCGTGTTCGATCAATGGGTCGTCCGCGATGGTTTTGGACCTGCATGGCGTTGGATCCTGCTGTCAACACTCGTGATTTCGACAATATCCTGGCTGGTGTGGAAAGTCGGCGTCCCTTCATTTCGGTCGGTCAACGGTTTATTCGCCGCAAGGGAAATCGAAAAGGCTGAGCCGGAACTGAAGAGTAATCTGCTGAATTTGATTGATCTCAAAGCCGCAGGCCGTGATATTAATCCTGCAATCATTCGGGCGATGGAGCGCCGTGCGGCAGTTCGACTTCAACAAGTCGATGTGACGAACGCCATCGATCATCGTCCATTGGTACGTACCGCTTACGTACTTCTTGCCGTGATCGTGATGTTTTGTCTGTACGCACTTTTGTCGCCCAAGAAAATTTCGAATTCGATCTGGCGCGGGTTGCTTCCTGCGGCTGAAGTTCCATTGGCCACGCGCACAGAGATTTTGTCGGTCAAACCAGGGGACGTCACGGTTCCGGCCCATACGCAATCAGTCGAAGTTCAGGTCGACCTTGGTGGCGAAATTCCGCACCAGGTCTGGCTGCTCTACACGTCTGCCGACGGCAAATTTAATCGCGAACCTGTTGAACTTCGAGTTGAAGCGGAAGGTCAAACCCGATTTAAGGGCCAGATCATTGGCGAGTCCTCTCAAGGGTTAATGCAGGATCTGACATATTCTATCAATGCAGGGGACGCCGAATCGGCAACCTTCAAGATCACTGTCGAGCAACCGCCGTCAGCCAATGTCGAAAACATCCGGATCGAATTCCCTGCATACATGAAATTGCAGCCAGTCGAACAAACGAATAACGGCCAGATCGACGCATGGGAAGGGGCCAAAGTCGTCATTAACGCGAAGACTAACATGCCGGTGCGGACCGGGACGATACAGTTCATGGATGATCCTCAGGCAGGCCCCACGGGCGACGAAGAAATGATGTCTGTCACTGCAGGCGGACGTCAGCTTCAGGGAACTAGGACATTAACACTGCGATCGGACGGGACCTATCCGAAATTCTACCGAATCGATTGCAAGACTGAGGATGGGCGAAGAGATACTGCACCAACGAACCACGGCCTCACGATTCGCCCCGATTTGCCACCAGAAGTCACACTCTTGCAACCAGACCGTGATCTGGAATCGCCCGCAAACGCGATCATACCCCTTCTCATTCAGGCTCGCGATCCCGACTTTGAATTGAGTTATCTCTATTTAAACATCGAAAAAGCCGGTCAGAAAATTGTTCACGAGCAACTTTCCGAAGGTCGAGTACCTCAACTCATGCTCAAGCATGAGTTGTCGCTCGCCAAGCTAAATGTGATAAACGGCGATGTGCTTGAGTTGTGGATCGAGGCCTACGACAACAAGCAACCCAGACAAAATACACGAAATACGCCGAAGGTCAAAATTCGCATAACGGAACCCGTTTCGAAAAAGGATGTCGAACGACAGTTGGCCGAACAAAACGATCGCTTAGAACAGAAGCTGGCCGAGGCCGAGCGCGACGTCAATTCCGATCCGGCTGATCAAGCAATGCAAGCTGACGCTGAATCGAAAGAACGACAAAAGCCAACTGAGACGGCATCCAGCGAGACCGATCCGAAGCAACTCAACAAGGACAACGTTGATCAGCCTCAAAACGATCAAACTGCTCAATCACAGAATAAGTCAGGGGAATCCGACAATCAGGGGCAATCCACTGATCCAAAGACCGCTGCCGGTCAGACCAAAGGTACTTCAAAGAGCGATCGGGAAAACAAGTCAAACGACCTCACAAAAACTGATGAGACCAAGGGGGACAATACGTCCAAGCCGCTCAGTTCAGACGGATCTGAAGATGACGAAGCGCTCAAACGCCTTGTCGACAAATTCGAAAAGAATGCGAAAAAGTCGGCGAAGCCAAGTGAATCACAGTCGCCTGACGAGTCTGATCCAAGTCAGCAAAAGGAACCTGCCACGCAAAAACCGCAGGAAATGTCGAGCGATAAGGAGCAATCCGAAGCGAATTCCAACGGAAAAAGAGAAAAACCAGAGCCTCAAAACGCTCCGAAGAAGAACGGTCAAGAAAAACAGGAATCATCGACCGTTAATAAGTCCATCGAGAAACAATCAAACCCTGAAAAGCCAGTCGGCGACCAAGCTAAAACAGAGCGACCTGACGATGGCCAACCAAAAAACGAAAAAACTAACGGGGATCAACCCAAGGTCGATAAGCCTTCGTTGAAAGACGATCCCACAAAGGACTCGACAAAGGATAAAAATCCTACGGATCAAAATGACGAAATGCCGTCAGAAAAGGACCGGTCCGAACAGGACAATCAACCCAATCCCGGCAACAAAAAGGATCCCGAAAAGAATCAGACAGACAATATGAAAGCTGAACCAAAAACCAACGGTTCCAAGCCCGAGGCTGACACGTCTGAAGGTGCAAAGAACAAGGCGGATCAGGAAAAAGCCGAGGACAAATCCGATCAACCAGCAAACGAAAATAAAACCGGTAAGCAAACGACATCCGGTAAAAACGAAAGTAAGCAGCAGCCTTCGAAGACGGAAGTTGATAAGTCGAAGACCCAGTCTCAGAAACCCAGCGAAGACAAACTTCCAACAGGATTAAACGAGAACTCCCCGAAACAGGAAACTTCGCCCGACGGTGGCAAGC
Organism: uncultured Schlesneria sp.; assembly: GCA_903904835.1. Taxonomy (GTDB): domain Bacteria; phylum Planctomycetota; class Planctomycetia; order Planctomycetales; family Planctomycetaceae; genus Schlesneria. Next base: position 25,332 of record CAIVEI010000209.1, read on the forward strand.
CGAAAACCAAACCGAAGAACTCCGATTCAAAAACTCCACCAAAAGGCCCGGGAGAACAAGTTCCGGATTCTCCTGATGCCCTCAAGAAGCCGGCTGACGGCACAGAATCTGGCACGGCAAAACCTGATCACGACCCCAACAGCCAACCAGACAAAGTGAAAAACGAAAAGGTCAAACGCGATCCCAGCGAAAAGCCCGCAACGCGGCCAGACGAGTCGCCACGGAAACAAACACAGAAAGAATCAGAAGAAAAGCAAACGAATAATTCTGATGCTGCAAAGAAACCCGGCGGCGGTAAAGAACCGCGTTCAAACGATAGCTCATCAAAACCCGATGCCGATCCAGACGAAATGAAAGACGCTGACGGTAAACCATCCAAGGAAGATCAGCCATCTCGTAACGGCAAACCGAAGCAGGAGCCGGGGTCAGACTCGCAAAAGACTCAGCAAGGAAAAAGCGATGAGCCTGGCGAGTTGACGAACTCATCGAAGTCGAAAGAAACCAATTCGAAAAAAGCAGATGGTTCAAAGAAAGATGACTCGTCCGATTCTGATTCTTCTGCAGATTCACAGCCCGGAAAGAAAGCCGATGGTAAGGCGCAGTCGAAAGACAAAGATTCAGAAGCAAGTGACGATTCTTCGAGTGGGAAGTCGGGTAAAAAGTCTGACGACAAGGATTCAGGAAGCAAGAAATCGGACAACCCGAAAAAATCGGAAGACAAACAGTCAAATGATTCCGACAAGAAAGATGGTCAATCGGGCGAAGGACAAAAGGGGGGCGACAAGAAGTCTGGCGGCGACAAATCTGGCCAAGAAACCAAGTCTGATAAAGGTGAATCGGAATCAGGAAAAGATGGCAAAGGGGCCAAGGGCAAGGGTGATGAACCCGGTAAAGGAGACGCTAGCGGCAAACCTTCTGGGGATTCGGGAGCCCAATCCAAACCGGGCAAACCTGGCAATAGCTTTAACGGTCAGGGAGGGACTGGCGGAGAAGGGGATGGTTCTGCGACAAACGGAGGCGACACGCCTGACGTTGGGCCGGGGGACGATGCGAACCTTGAATACAATCGCCAGGCAACGGAACTCGTGCTGCAGAAGCTGAAAAAAGATCTGGAACGGGGTACTGTCGATCCCGATGTTCTAGAACAACTCGGCTGGAACCAGGCCGAAATGCAGCAATTTGCCGACCGGCTTTCTAAATATCTGGATGAATCAAAACGAGCAGAAGAATCACCCGAAGCGAAAGCTCGCCAGCAACAATTCCATGAAATGTTGAAGAACCTCGATCTGCAGAAGTCGGGTTCCCAGCGGTCTGGCGAAAAAGAGCCGAAGCGCGACGTCAGCCAGGTGCAATCTAAACGGACGCCTATTCCCCCCGCCTATCGCCAAGTCTACGAAAAGTTCACTCGGGATCTCGCGCGACAGAAGGCGGAAACCGAAAAAAAGGCCGGAAAATAGGGTAATGTACGAGAGTCTTTAAATCTTTGTTCCTGGCCGCGTCAGCAGAGAGGTTTGGCGATCACTCACTATCAGACCGTCTTTCCATTCGAGGAATTCAATGCACGCCGTAACAAGGTTTACGACGAAATCGGTACGTCCGTAGCCGTCTTGCAAGGGGCTTCCGCGACTGGTGCATTCGATTTGTTTCGACAGACCAACGAATTTCATTATTTGTGCGGCGTCGAAGTTCCGCACGCCTACCTGCGGCTTGACGGAAATAATCGCTCAACGACTCTCTATCTCCCGCAAAGGGATCTTAAGCAGGAACGAAGCGAGGGTCCGCAACTGAATTCGAGCGACCCGGAATCTGCCGTCCGTGTAACGGGTGTCGACAGTGTCAAGACGCTTGAAGAGCTTGGGCCTGACCTTCTTAATGCAACCTGCATCTACACGCCAATGGCCCCTGCCGAGGGTCGAGAAGCCTGCCGTGACACCCTTCTGCACGCGTTGCATTTGCGTGACTCTGATCCTTGGGACCGTCGCCCATCGACAGAAAAGCTGTTTCAAAACAAGCTGCAGGCGATCTGCTCGAATGCCACGTTCTGCGACCTTTCTCCGATCCTTGATCAATTGAGGCTGATTAAAAGTCCTCGCGAAATTGCCTTGATGCGGACCGCTGGTGAACTGACGGCAAGTGCCGTTATTGATGCGATGAAACTGACCCGCCCGGGCCTTGTTGAATTTGAACTCGCCGCGATTGCTGATTATCGTTTTTTGAGATCCGGTGCGCGTGGGCCGGGATACCGTCCGATCGTGGCAAGCGGCGCCAACGTCTGGAATGCGCACTATTACCGAAACCAGAGTACCCTGCGTGACGGCGATCTTATCCTCATGGACTATGCCCCTGATTGCGATTGTTATACGAGTGACATCGGCCGGATGTGGCCCGTGAATGCTCGTTATTCTCCGCTTCAACGCGAGCTTTACGGGTTCGTTGTTGAATACCATAAGGTTCTGCTCGATACGATCCGACCTGGCGTCATGGTCAGCCAATTAGCTCACGAAGCCGCAGAAGCGATCCGGCCGAAATGGTCGTCATGGTCCTGGTCAAAGCCTGTTTACCGGGATGCCGCAAAAGCAATGATCGAGTCGGAAGTCGCGTTCACACATCCTGTGGGAATGGCGGTTCACGATGTCGGAAGCTACCGATCGGAACCCTTAAAACAAGGGCTTGTTTTCGCACTTGATCCGCAGCTATGGGTCACGGATGAGCAGATTTATATTCGAGTCGAAGACACCGTTGTTATAACGGAAACGGGCGTCGAATCTCTGACACGTCGTGCACCGCTGGAACTGGATACGGTCGAATCACTGGTGGGCTCTCTGTCAAACGCCCCTCACTTATAAGTGACTTGTTCGTGCCTTGGGAGCTCATCAAGACTCCCTATTCCGAACAACGACAAAAAACGGGGCGTCGTTTTGTAATTGACGTCTTTGGGATGTTCTAGATCACGCTCGATGGCAATCAATTCACGACGTACCAGTTGCCGAAGAATCGGACCACAACCGGGCTTTCCCAACTCTTCGACTTTCGCCTGCTTAATGGGTTGGTGGTAGGCAACGACAGCCAGGACTTCTAAAGCCTCTTGCGACAATCGAACTTCTTTCGGACCCAGGCCATAAACCTTGTGTCTGATCCGTTCGAATTCATCACGTAGCGTCAGGCGATACCCTCCCTCGCCTAACCGGATTTCGTACGGTCGCTCTTCCACCGCGTAAAGACGGTTAAGTTCATTGATTTCACGATCAACAAAGTCCGCGTCGAATTCACCTCGCAAGACGACTGAAATTCGACTCGACGTCAGCGGACTGCCACCGACAAACAGGCAGGCTTCAATGATCTGGCGTGGCGTTGGCCGTAGATCAACAACCGGTGGCGATTCATCAGCGTTAGTATCAGCTTTGGGCGTGTTTGAATTGAGGGCGATCTCGTCCGTCAGATCAGGTTCAGTGGAAAAAGAATCTTCGATTTTCGTTGTCATCACCGATGCAGGGCGACTGCTTTCAACCGAGACTTCGTCCCGGTCGGATGTGCGAGGTGATTCGATCACGTCCTCCGACTCCTGGGGCATCTCTGATTCGGAAGCCTCTAAAGCGGAGAGAGCCTTAAGATAAGCAGCTTCTAATTCACCACCACCCCAGTCCTCGAGTGGCGCTTCCGAAAGCTCGTCGTCACTGAACTCGTCATGTTCCCAACCGTTTGATTCCAGATCGGTTGCGTCGGCATCGTCATCTGAGAGCGGCTCAATTCGATCAGACATCGAAATCTATCCCTTACAAAACCTCAAGCCTGAATTGGTCGCTTTCGCATGAGTTTCGCAAGGTTATCGTACGGTGATCAAAGGGGGTCAAGATCGATCTTAACCAGACCGAATCTTGTTGAACCGCGCGCCTTTTCACACGAAGTTTCGTTCGGTACTCAAGACGCCGTAAGACAAACGCTGGTGGACAGCAATCGGTCCAGAGAGCGGATTGAATTTGTATCGTAACTTGTTGATTTGCGGTCGATCAACATGGCGTGCATGTTCGCAGCGATCGGACCGGCAACGTCGTGCTCGGGGTCATCGCCAATCATCAGAATCTGGTTCGGACGACAGCCACAACGTGCGATCAGCGACGAGTAAAACTCTTTCGCCGGTTTTCGATATCCCATTTCCGATGACACGAAGCTTTGTTCGATGGCGCTCAGCACATCGTGTCCACGGCAAACGGAATGCAGCCTCGAATCAAAGTTGGATGCAATCACCATGCGATATCCGGCCTTTCGGAGTGCTGACAACGTTGATCCGACATCGTCAAAGACCGACCAGGACGAGGGGCGAGCAAAATGGTCCCACAGTTCCGCAAAACATTGTTGGATGTTGTTAACGTCGGGAACAACTTCTTCTACGATCCAGCGCCAACGAGCCTTTTCTATGGAATCGCTGCTGACGTAATGAGAGCCTGCTGCCGGCCCATTCGGGAATTGGTCAGTCTCGCTTTGGCGAAATGCACGACGAAACCGACTGCCGATCTCATCAACGGAAATTTGAGATCCATAACGCGACGCGATCGAGTGGTAAGCGACTGGTACTGATGGGTTCGGTTGAATCAAAGTTCCGACCGCATCGAATACCAACCATTGGATCGATGATGGCGAAAAACGTCCTTTGAAGTCAGATAGCACGATGAACACCCCTTGAGCGATGGTAATCACAGCGCATGACAATCGCCAAATGCTGCCGAAAATCCTTAACGGGTCGTCCACATTCGATGTGACAACACTCATTCAAATTGTAGGCTCAGCAAATCCATTTGACCGCAAGAAACAAATTTCCGCCCAGACCTGAAATCGAAAATCATTGAAGAGTTCAAGATTTCAGGCAGTCGAACTGAGTCAATCGAATAGCCGTGCTCCAAGACTCAATTCGCGCACGACAGACAGCCTTGATGACGCAGGTTACGACTTTCATCAATCCGAACACTCGACGAAACCAGCAGGCCGACAGTTTCAGATCAGTGTTGTATCAACCTAAAACTGATCCGCACGAGGTTGAGTAATCCGAGGTACCCACTTGACCGAATGGCTAGGTCTTGCTTGAGCAGGATTCGCTTCATCCCGTTCTGGCACAAACTTTAAATCCCTGACCGAGGCGAAAAGATCAACAACCTCTGCACTCGAAGCCTGGTCATCGAAAAGCGCTTCGTGAATCGAAGGGATTGATACGGCGACCATCAGGGCGACGGCGAGCGCCATCACAGATGCGGGAATCCAACCGTTAAATCGCTCATGACGATTTTTGTCTTCCCACTCCGAAATTCTTGAAACAAGCTGTGGCCAGACGCTTGGACGACTGGGCTCCGTCGGCCAGGATTTTGACGAGTGCAATGTTTCCAGGCTCGCCTGCAAGCTCTTTTGATGCCGCTTGCAAGCGGGACAACGCTCCAGGTGGCTTGAAACATCTGCAGCACTGGCGGAATCAGGGAGATCCTGACCGACCCAAAGCGGCAGCAACTGCTTGACTCGTCGACAATCCATCATACTTCACCCTTTCGTCGTTTCTTGCCTCCGCCCTTCGGAGGCTCTTCACCGCCAATTGGCGGTTCGTCACTCATTTGCTCGTCTTGATCTTTTCCGTCGCGTCGTTTGACCCACAGATCGTGAAACATCGAACGCGCTTCAGCCAGCCGCCAGCGAACGGTTGCTTCCTTCCGTTCCAGTATTGTCGCAATTTCCGATGTCGAAAAGTTTTGTAGTTCCCGCAACATCAATACGATCCGGTAGTTTTCCGGTATCTGTTCCAAAATCGCTGCAACCTCTTGCTCTAAATCAAGTTGCTGCCGTGGGTCAGCGACTGCTGGATCAGGGTCACGTTCCGTACCTCGCTCTGAAAAAAGCAGCCACCATCCGCGACGCTTGCGGCGTCGCAAATAATCCAGTGTCTGGTTGACACCAATTCGGAATAACCACGGACCGAATCGCCGAGCCGGGTCAAACTGCGCAAGTCGTTGATAGGCCTTCAGAAACGATTCCTGAGCCAGATCTTCGGCCAGTTCCTGACTTTTCACGAACTGCAATATGACGCGGATCAGCCTGCGCTCGTAACGTGTCACTAATTCGCCAAACGCTGCCTGACTACCCCGGCGCGCTTCGTCCACCAGGCGCGACTCGTGGGTCGCGCTGGCAGTTTCGTCCAAGCCGGAAATACTGCTGTCCGATAGCGTCATTGTGTTCTGCATTGGGCACCCCGCGATTGATTACGCGAGTGTGCCTCGGAGTGTTGGAGTTTACTGACAAAAAGAGTTTTCAATGCCCGTTCGCACCGCCGGCTTAACGAATAACCTTTCCAGACTGATTGACCCAAAAGCAGGCCATTACGTAAATCTCTTTCGGAAAAGCGATTACGCTGAAATCAATCCACAAACACGAACTCGTTGAGATTCAGCAGGACTCGACATAAGTTTACAAGACCATAGGTTTCCGCGTAAGGGGTGAGTTCCGCAAGCTCCTCAGCTTTCGGCGGCCTCGAAAGTGCCAATCGAAACGCATAATCGACTTGTTGCGACAATCCCGTCCGCTCGCTTTCGATCCTCTCAGCCATGTATTTCTCCATCGTCAATATTAGCCGATTGTTCAGCAGCGCAAGTGCTTGAAGAGCCGTGACGGTTTCGCTTCGCTTGTCGACGCTCATCGATGGATCAGCACAATCCAGGGTTGTCATGAATGGCTGCGGTTGCGATCGGACCAGAAATCGATAGATCGATCGGCGATGAATCCGGACATCTTCCGGATCATGCAGCAGGTATTCGTAATGCGGCGAATGCTCTGGCTTTTCGACAACGAAGTCCTGAAATGCCGGACCACCGAACTGCCGGTTAAGCTTTCCGGCAACAGCCAGGACGGCGTCTCGAACCGCTTCCGCTTCCAATTTCCGGCGATTCATTCGCCAGAGATAGATATTGCTGGCATCGACCGCGAGAGCGTTATTTATTCCTGAACTCTGACCATTGGCATCATTCGACGAAGTCCATTTCCCATCTGGAGAATCCGCAACCAGATTCTCTTCTCTAACACCGGAGCTTTGTCGATACGTGGCACTCGTCATGATCATTCGATGCAATTGCTTCAGGCTTTGACCTTCATCCCGGAACTGGACTGCAAGCCAGTCCAATAACTCAGGGTGCGACGGAAGCTGCCCCATGCGACCGAAGTCGTTCGGAGAATCGACAATCCCTCGTCCAAAGTGATAAAGCCAGACGCGGTTCACAATCGACCGCCAGGTCAATGGGTTCTCTTTCGACGAGATCCACTTTGCCATGGCAACTCGCCGCTGGCCTTCACTGTGATCCTCAGGTAACAGGAACTCGCCCGACTCCTCAGGGATCAGTGGAACTTTCCCAGGTCCGACAACATTTAATGGATTCCGCACGTCACCGCGCGCGAGGACGTGAATCGCACGTGGCTTCCCACCCGACGGACCCGTCCCCGTAAATGGTCCCGACCCCGAGTAGACCATTCCCGAGTAAACCAGCTTTGCCGGCGGAAGTTTCCCCAGTTGCTCAGTCGTAACCATAAGCTCGCGATCGTTCTCGACGATCGCCGCACGCGTCCCTGCATCTACGACCGTGGCCAGAAATTCTTCTTTTTGTGATTTGAGTTCCGCCAGAGACGCACCGCCCTGTTGAGTCACTCCATAGTAGTACCCGTCGACAAGATTGGACGCACGCCATCTTGGAGGAGCCTCAATGGAATCGAGGCCACGAACGGGTTTCCCGAGTGCCACGTTCTTTCCTGCATCGTCAAAAACGGCTACCTCACCCAGAGAAAAAATGAAATCGTTTTGACGCGGTGACAGCTTCGTCGCAGTCACTCGAACGAACCGGCCATTCAAACCGGAAACAGGAAACCTTTGCGGCTTAACACGCGGATTCGGGAAATCATTGACGGTCTGATCAACGACAATGCTGACCGCTTGTCGAAAATTCTCGTCGTCGCTCAGTTCCACTTTGAATCGGACTGGAAAGCCAAATCCAGCACCGATGTTGTTAAAGTCGTCGTGACATCCCACGACTTGAACTGCGGCCACTGGCATCGGTTGGCCCAGGTCAATCTGAACCCATTTTACCGTATCAGCTTTTGGTTCAATCTGGCTGTGATACCCGAATTGAGCGGCCAATGGATGCACATCAGGTTTATTTGCCGCAGCAATTTTCGCATCCAAATCCTTCAGCTTTTCGCCACCAAGCTCCGCAACCCGAGCTTGAAGCTGGCGCTGTTTCTCTTTGAGACCCTTTTGCAGTGCCAATAACTCACCCCGCCGGACGGCGACCTGCGGATCAATGTCGTAAGCGCGGTCCGCTCGATCGAGAGCAGCAAAGACCGCCTGCAGTCGGTAATAGTCCTCTTGAACGACCGGATCAAACTTGTGGTTGTGACACCGCGCACATTGAACGGTCAGGCTGAGAAACGTGTTACAGGCGTTGGAGACCATGTCGTCTCGATCCAGCAGCCGGGCAATCATCCCGTCGGTCTTCGATTCAGGCACCTCCGCGTGGCCAATAAAATCCCACGGCCCTGCCGCGAGGAATCCCGTCGCCGTGATTCCATCTTCGGTCCCTGGCGAAAGAATGTCACCAGCAATCTGCTCTTCTATGAATTGAGAATAGGGCTTGTCGCTGTTCAATGCTCGAATGACGTAATCACGATAAGGCCAGGCATTCGGTCGGGGTTTGTCCTTGTCATATCCATGAGTGTCCCCATAGTGCACAACATCCAGCCAGTGTCTTGCCCAACGCTCACCGTAATGAGGAGATTCCAGTAATTCATCGACAAGTTTTTCATAGGCGTTCGGGTCGGTGTCAGCCAAAAACGCTTCGATCTTTTCGGGAGTGGGAGGCAAACCAATCAGGTCGAAATAGGCTCGACGAGCCAAAGTCCGTCGGTCCGCTGCTGGCGATGGTGTCAGCCCCTTTTCATGCAGCTTGGCGATTACGAATGCATCGATCGGCGAGATTTTTTCGCTGGCAGCAATCGGACGATTCTGCGAGCGGATTACGTCCGGGTTGATTGCAGGGACGTCAGGCCGAACGAGTGGCTTCAGCGACCACCAGTCGTATTTGTCGACGAGCTTGGCTTTGTCGACGCCATCAGGCCAGTTCGCCCCTTGTTCGATCCAGCGTTTGATCAGCCCGACATGCGAGTCCGAAAGGCGTTCTCCTTCAGGAGGCATTTTATCGTCGCCACGGCTGCTGATCCGTTCCAGGAGCAAACTCTTGGCACTCTCGCTCGGCACAATCACAGCCCCGGAGTCACCCCCTCGCAATGCGGCCGACTTCACGTCGAGCCGAAGGCCACTTTTCGAAACCTTCTCGCCGTGGCATTCCGCACATCTGGAAAGTAACAGAGGTTGAACGTCGCGCACAAAGTCGACGCGATCCGAAGTCGGTTCATCGCAGTGTCCTACACCAGAAGCGACCTGAGCCACAGCGATGATCAAAAGAGCCATATCGGCCAGGCAAGCGAAACTGGAAAACGACATTTCTTTCCAAATTCGGTTCATGTTTCAAATCTCATGAGAACGATCGAGCATTTGTAAAACGGGACGGCATCACTTAGCCCCGATTCAACCTTCGACGCGTTTTCAATGTTAACACAGTAACCGCTGAAACAGCACGTTGCCGTGAGTGCTGCCAAATGAAACCGTAGCTTGGGCTTCAGCCCGAGCAGTCTTAAAAAATCCTTGCGCAACTATGGACAGTTTTGCGCAACTATGGAGATTTACAGGGATTTGTCGAATTTCGCGTAGCTTGGGCTTCAGCCCGAGCAGTCTTCGAAAACCTTGCGCAACTATGGACAGTTTTGAGCAACTATGGAGATTCACAGGCGTGATGAGCATGTGTCGAAGACGGTTCAAATGTTGCCGCTGCCTCGGAACAGACACATCGTTTGAATTCCTGATTTGAAAACATGCAGATTGTAATCTCAGGGGCTCTCGAACAATGCTCTTTACGCAGCGTGATGATGGGGACTTGATCTAAGGCAATCCCTCGCTGAATTCTTCAATCCAACAAAACTTCGGCGTTCGCGACCGGGTCGGCAATCGCGTCGTCTCAGGACTTCGCAAAAAAGTTGGCCAAGTTGGCCAAGTTCCTATTTTCATAGGCTTTTGTCACGTTTTCGAATCTGGCCAAGTTGGCAAAGTTGACCAAGTTCGGTTCTTCAACCCAAAAAACATCGGCGTTCATGACCAGGCCGGCAATCGCGTCGTCTCAGGAGTTCGCAAAAAAGTTGGCCAAGTTGGTCAAGTTCCTGTTTTCATAGGCTTTTGTCACGTTTTCGAATTTCGCCAAGTTGGAAAAGTTGGCAAAGTTCGATTCTTCAATCCAAAACTTCGGCGTTCGCGACCAGGCCGGCAATCGCGTCGTCTCAGGACTTCGCAAAAAAGTTGGCCAAGTTGGTCAAGTTCCTATTTTTATAGGCTTTTGTCACGGTTGCGAAGTTGACCAAGTTGGCCAACTTCAAGTAAGTTCAACCTGAATTGAATAATATTCATCGGGTCACAACCGTCCACCACCCAGGCTCACCAACGGGAGGAAATGCAAATCAATCTGACAAAACCTTGAACAGAAGTTAACAAAGGAAACGAAGGGAAGAGGGAATTCGTTTCATGAATCCATTCGTCCCGACTCCCCAAATACATCAAGGTCCAACCGCCGACTGCCCGGGCTTTCTTTTCATCACCTCGTTCCCTTCGTGTCCTTCTGTAAAAAGTCTTTCCGGATTCGAATCGCTTCTTTTTTGCCCCTCCCTCACCCCTCCTGGTTAGCTCAGTGAAGCGACATAAGTATTTGAGTTTACGTTTCGGTTGTCAATGACCATCTGACAATACTTTCTGAACGATTGGAAGGTGCTCACGAAATGGATTTTCCAGTGACAGCCGGTCGATGATCCGAAGCGCGGAGTTCCACTTTACTGTCTCGTGGCAGCTTCCACACCCGGCTACGAACCAAAGAAAATAGGATTGCATTTCGCCGCGACGTGGCACAGGAATACAGACTTGGGGTTTCAATCCCAGTTACAAAGATCATCAGGCACGATTCAAGCTCCGAAGGAGCGCAGGACGAACCTCACCGTGCCCCAGTAATCACATTCAATGTTCTATCGGCAAATCGCTCTTTTTGGACGATTCCTTCGCGGCCATCACGGGATCAACCGCAGCAATCCTGCACGCTTATCAGGGCTAAATATCTTCCGATTCGAACCTTCCTGGGATTGAAACCCCAGGCTGTATTCCTACACCGCTTTGCGGTTAAGACAATGCCATGAAGATTGAGCGTCATCGTGGTGCTGCCCAGCCGGAATGAAAACACGATGGAATCGATGAAGCTCACACTCGGTGACGAATTCTTGACGATGCCCGATACGCTATAACGCCGGCTGGACCACCGCAAACGCGTACAATCGCACGCCCCGATTAATCAACATGCCTTTCAGTTCGTTTGCATTCCGAAATGAATCGCTGCTCGATGGCCGATGCGAAACGTGTGTACGAAGCGTTGCGGATATTTGTCTCGCGAGGCTCCAATTGGATCGCTCAACGTGTCACCCAAAAAGTACTTGCCAGAAATCGGTTCAATGGCAACAAATTGATTCCTATGAAAGACCTCCGGCTTGCACCGGATCGCATCAAAGATGGGCCTCGCGGCTTCGGCCACGGATTCTGTCGAGGCATCATTCAACTCCTTGGCGTTTTGCCAATCTGAACTCTACCCGGGAAATGAACCAGGAGATAAGTCCAAAACTCGCCTCACCCTCAACGCGAACTCAGCTTTTTCGTGGCCGGGAACGCACTCCGCATCCTTACGCGCTGACGAAACCGTGACATAGCCAGGCGGATTCCTCGCGCGTATTAAGGTGTCAAGAGAAAGCTTCAGAAAAGTCCCGGAACGGATTCTCTAAACAGACAGTGTCCATAGAATTGCATAAAATCGCAGCATTGTTTTCTGACTTGTTATTGAAACGGACGGAATCCAAAGGATCAAAAAAAGCGGTGTTCCCCGATTTCTGTTCGCAGGTGGCAAATTTTGCTATCCTAAAGGTGGTGGCGTCACTGGCACCCGTATTTACTCCTGCAGCATGAACGGATTTCGCTCATTAAATTTAATGAGAATCCTAACCCTCGGAAATGTCATAGTGAATTTCACAACAGGCCGTGCTCTGATCGTCGGTGTTGCCAATTATCTGCACGTCCGAAAGCTTCCGAACGCCGTGCTCGATGATGCACGCGATATGGCCGAATTGCTACGAAATGTCGCATACTGCGGATACTCGCCATCGAATGTTAAGTTGTTGCTAGATTCGGCTGCCACACTTGAAGGTATCCGAACCGCCCTGAACAAAGTCGTCCAGGAATCTGTCGGCAACGAGACCGTAGTCATTTACTTCTCGGGACACGGCGGCCGTACCGATTCTTGCGAATACCTTATCCCTTATGATTTCGATCCGAACGATATTGAGGGGACGGGCCTCGGTGAAGCGGAAGTCACGAAGTTACTCAATGCAATTAAGGCGGAGAGAATTGTGATCCTGCTGGACGCGTGCCATTCATCTGGTACTGCAGAACTAAAGGTTCTTGACCCCGCCGAATCAGTAAAAGTGGGGGTTTCGGAGAAAACGTACAACTCACTCGCGCAGGGGAACGGGCGGGTCATGATGGCATCATGTCGAGCAAATGAAGTTTCAGCAATACTTCCAGGAATGCGAAACAGCCTATTTACTCATTACCTGTTGGATGCTTTGCGTGGGAGAGCTTCAACTGAGGAGGTAGTCCGAGTTTTTGAAGTGTTTCAATACGTCTCGGACAAAGTCCCCACCGACCGGTCAGATCAGCACCCGGTGTTCAAAGCTCACAATTTAGAAAACAATTTCCCGTTAGCCCTTCGCTTGGGAGGAAAAGCTGCCGCGCGGTTGGATTCCGTCTCAGCGCCTGTCATTCGACCATTATCGCTCAGCGGCAAAACCAAGATTGCGCTCCTCAGTCGGCTTGTAGATCGTTGGAAGTTGCTTGCGACTTATTTCGAGATCCCAATGTCAGATCAGGCAACGTTTCAAAAGGGCCACGAGCCTCAGCACATTTTTGAATGGCTAGAGCAACGAAACCGCCTCGCGGAGCTGAGGGATGCATTTAATTACTTGTCTTGGGACGACTTAATAGAAGAACTTGATCGCTACCCTCAATAACCCCCGACTCGAAAGCAGGCGTCGATTCGGGGGGACAAAGTGAAACACCTGTCGCGAACGTACGACCGAATCCAATCAATCGTCGCCGAAACCCGTTTTTCTGTGGGCGTAAGGAAATTCTGTCGAACCTACGGACGGCCTTTAGCGAGATCGCACAAGATGGAAACGCCAAGATTCAGGCCCTGACGGGCCTTGGCGGTGTTGGGAAAACGCAGATTGCCCTGGAATATGTGTACCGGCATCACTCTGATTACGAGCAAGTTTTCTGGATCAATGCTGAATCAATATTCACAATTGATACCGGCCTCATGGACATTGCGATACGCCTCGACTTTTCAGAGTCGCGATCGCATGACAATGCCCTAATCCGTGATTCTGTGTTACGCTGGTTGGAAACCTCTACTGACTGGCTCATTGTATTTGACAACGCAGATACCCCCGACTTTTTGCATCCAATCATCGTAGGAAATTCACGAGGACACTATCTGCTCACTACGAGGCAGTCTGCCTTAGACAGTATTGGTGTGGCCAGCCCAATGCAGATTGGTGTTATGAGTAAGGAAGATGCAATTCATTTCTTACTGACGCGGACGAATCGGCCAAATACAAAAGGCGAAGAACTTTCGGCAGCAGACCAAATCGCCGAGGAGTTGGGGAGACTGCCGCTCGCGCTTGAGCAAGCTGCGAGCTACATTCTATCTCGCAAAACGTCTTTCGTGGGTTATTTGATATCCTATCGAACGCGACGGCTAGAACTATTGGCGAAATCTCGACCTGTAACCGGGGATTACGCCAGCACGGTCTCAACTACCTGGTCGCTCAACTTCGAGGCTGTCCGGGCGGAACTGGCTGCGTCTGCCGAACTGCTTGAATACGTCGCATTCCTCGATCCAGACGACATACCGTTTGAATTGATCGCCAAAGGGGCGAAATTGATGGGGGGCGAGATTGCTTCGTTTCTTAAGGAGTTCTACGTCGATCATGATGAACTGACAAACCCGCGTCCCCGCTTCAACTCAACCTTGATCGACGACCTTTTGTATCCACTTATCCGATACTCGCTGATCGACAAGTTCCCGGAAGTTGGTACTTTTTCGATTCACAGGCTCGTACAAGAGGTGATTAAGGCAGACCTTAACGAAGGACGCGCCGTAGAACGAAGGGCAACACTAATCAACGTCTTGGCTGACGCATTTCCCATCGTCGATTTTGAGGCCTGGCAGCAATGCTCTCGCCTCCTTTTGCATGTCATGACGCTAGTAGCCGCCGCCCAGACTTCCGAATTGAAGACCGTCCACGGAGGTGACCTACTCCATCGCACGGCACATTATCTAGAAGAAACTGGCGCGTATCAACTTTCAGCTAATGTTTACCTCAGGGCCGTCCAAATCAGAGAAGCCGTGCTCGGCACGGAGAATGCGGCCACAGGAACAAGCATCAACAATCTGGGTTTAGTCTTATTTAGGTTAGGGTACTTCGAGAATTCCGAAAGCACTCTTCGTCATGCATTGAAAGTTCGTTCAAAAGCCTGCGGCGACCAACATCGGGACGTCGCGCAAACATGGAATAACCTGGGAATGGCCGTTGGGGAATTGGGGAGAATGAACGAGAGCGTGGAGTGTTTGAATAAGGCTAAGGTGATATTAGAGCAGGAGACGGCGGAATACGACAATGCAAGAATGACAACACTCAGCAATATTGCAAAAAACATGTATAGGCAAGGAAGACAGAACGAATCTGAAGACATAATGCGCAAGATTCTCGCGCAACGACAGGCCCAACTGGGAGAAATGCACCCCGATGTTGCTTTCACCCTTACCAATCTTGCCGTAATTGTTGGTGAACGCAAAAACGCCGTTGAAGGGATGGACCTGATTCTCCGGGCGATGCGAATACAAGCAGCAACCATTGGAGAGACGCACCCGGATTACGGCAGTTCGCTCAATGTTTACGGCGGTCTGCTCTCCCAAGACAATCAGTTCAGCCAAGCTATCCAAGTCTACAAGCTAGCAATTGAGGTGATGACGCATAATCTTGGCCCGACACATCCCAGAATTGGAATTGTCCTTAATAATATTGGTTCGTGCTATCAGGACATGAATGACCGGCAAAACGCAGTCATTTATTACAAGAGTGCAATAAATATGATCGAGCGTCGGCTCGGACCCGAACACTTAGACGTTGCGTCTCCGATGAACAACCTTGCTTACGTATATTGTTGCAATGGTCAAGGTGCCGAGGCAAAGGAGTTGTATCAACAAGTGCTGAAAATCCGTCGGAAGGTGCTCGGGCCGAATCACAAAGACGTGGCTGTAGCCCTCGGCAATCTAGCCTTGATTGAGAGTCGAATTGGAACTAGATCGAATGCACTCACGCTCTATAACGAAGCTTCTGCGCTTTTTTCGAAGCTGGGAGATCCAAGGACCGTGGATTGCATCGCATTTCTACAAAACTTTCGCTCGTACTTTTCTCAGCTCAAGTCGTCAGCTGGAGTAGCCATGATCACCGCTCGCCTCGTAGCGATGGGCGAGGAATAGACTTTGTTTCGGACACAGCAAGTTCTGTAAAGCGAATACTTTCGAATGCAGTGAAATTGCATTGTATCTTGTTTCTGCTGCGACGGCTTAGAGGGTGTTTTCTGAGGTTTGCCAATCCGGCTCGGCGATCGAATTCAGTAGGATCGCGAAGATGTAGTAATTACAAGGACTCGCAATATTCATGTCAGGTGGTGTTCGGCTTTCTGACGAGATTCCAGTTTCGATCAAATCCTCCGACGAATTGCAATTGCCCGTTGTGACATTATTCCAGCGACTTTGGACGTATCGACAAGTCTCTTCTGCGCGGCGAGCCTCGCGCGGACTTGGTGCTCACTTGGACCACGGTGAAGAGGTTGGCACCGGATTGGGTTGGCTTCACTCCCAACCGATGTTCGCGAGAGCACGGGTAAATCGATGTCCAAGCAATCGCCGAAGCACTCGAAAAACTCGATCGGGAGATTCAGAAATACGACTTGTATCCCAATGAGAACCAGTCAAAACCGTCGAAAAATATCGACGCACTTCAGGTGACAGGGACGGAGTGAGGAAACCGAGACCCGATGTATCCTCAGCGCCGAGAATGATATTGTTGGCTTCGCGTTCGTCAAAGAGCTGGAATTGGAGTAACACTGCACCGGTCGGTCACCGCAGCCGTCGGGATTTGGACCGGAACGCGCAAGGAGAAAGGGTAGTCTATTGTGCTGACCTCAGTCATAGACGCCTGCCCCAAATTCGTCGTCGATTGTATCACCCGCAGGAATTAGTGGCACATTCTCCACGCGAGAATTAGTGGCGCGTTTAAGTTGAACGAGCTCAGGTCCCCTTCTGTCATGACGACGAACCATCGTTCGATGAAGATCGATCCACAGTGGCAGGAGGCGGCTCGCAGGCTGGCGTCCGTCCGTTTTTATGACCAGCATCTCTTCCAGCCTCGCTTTTATTATCTCTCCGAAGGGGTCAGGCAATTCAGTTAGTGGCTCCAGTTGCACGGGCGTCTTTGGACCGCCAGGTCGGAGAGGGTTTTTCCGAGTAAACAGTTCTGCGGCCACGAGGCCGAGTTGAAATACGTCGCTCGCGGGCGGTGGCTTCCTTCCAGTCACATGAAAATCAACTAACTCTGGCGTTCGGTACATTTGTGGCATCGCTGGGATGGTGCCCTGAATCTGGGCGTTCGCTGCTGAGTCGACATCCTGGAAAACCAACCCAAAGTCACCGAGTACGCACGTTTCCCCTTTCAAAAAGATATTTTTGGGTTTGATGTCACGATGAACTATGTACGGATCACGGCGGGATAAATAATCAAGCGCCGAGAGCAACTGCATTACGATACGAACTCTCGAGATGGTGTCCAAAGAATCTGCCTTCAGGGCTTCCCACAATGTCACAGGCAGGGACTCCATGACAAAAAACGGACGCCCGTCCTCGTTAACCCCTTCGTCGAAGATCTTCACGATTGCCGGGTGGTTACAATCCCTGAGGACGTGGACTTCCCGCATGAATGCCTGTTTCCATTCCTCTTTCTCACGTGATGCGGGACTGAAAATCTTGACTGCGAACACGACGCCCTTGTTCGGGCCGGTTGTCGCCAGCGCGAACGAGACATTGCCAACACCGCCAGATCCCGCGCGACGGATTTCCTCATAGGTGATATCTCGCCACGAGACGAATACGTCCATTTAACGCTCTCCCGCCCGCGATGTATTTACGTTGTCATCGCGACGTTGTCTGCGGTTCCCGTTCGGGGATGTGAAAAAACGGAGAGTCGGGGTTGTCTAAGTTGTACCCCCATGAAAGCTTGCCCTCGCGAAAGAGGTCATGCCAGCAAGTCAGGATCGCCTGCTGAAAGTCGAGGTCGGTTTCCCCTTTATTTGTCCTTCGGGCTTCGCCCAGGACCTCATTGAACACAGGCCTCTGTTGCGCATAACCTGGGCCCCGCTTCGCAAATTTCTTCGCGGCATCAAGCACCTTTTGCTTCAAATCATCGTGGTCAATCGCCATCGCCGACCTTTCATGCAGGCGGGAATCCGGTGCGAGGTCACAAGGACAACGCAATTAAAGACATCATATGAAAGACCGTCAAGTATCGCCAACTGGGGCAATTGACTAACTGTTCCAGACAGTTAAAACGCGGAACCTCGATGTCGCAAGGCCCGTCCAATCGCGTGATCGACGTTTTCATCAAGATGAAACAGCATCGTCTTGACGTCCGGGGGCGGTGGATTTCAAGCGACGCTCAAGTACGCCTGGACCGCGATGCTTTCGCAACTGTTCGACGAATTCTTCATCGTTCTTGAGGTTGTCTTGAATCTCTGACCGGTGATCGAAGTAGTACGACAACGCCGCGTGGACTTGGGCCAGTGTGAGATGCGGGAAGGCGTCGATGATTTGATCCGGCGTGCGTCCCTGAACCTCGGCCAACATCGCGACGTCCTGAACGCGGACCAGGGTTCCGTGAATGAAAGCCCGGTCCTGTCCTTCTCGTTTTGGACGAATTTCAGTATATGTGGCAATGGCGTGTCTCATGCCAGGTTTCTACCGCAGATTTATCAGGTTCGGCAACGAGTTTTTCACGGCCGGGACAATATTCCGGTGCAAGTTTGTTTGAGTCCAGCGACAAACGAAGCCGCATAGCGGCGGCCTAGTAAAGCCAGGGGCGGTTTACGCCCCTGGGTACGGCGTATAATATATGACCGTCAGCCCGAGCGGGGTGTCCGATTTAGGAAATCCACGCGGGGGAATGTACCGCCGTTGAGAGCGTTTGCGAGCGTTCCCGGGACGGGTCGCCCCGCTGGGGCTTTTTTCTGTTATTTGGTGACCTTTGTCCTGGGGCAGCGGCTGCCCCAGGCTCTATTCGGTCGCCGCTCTGCGGCTAAAACAGATCGATTTAATGAGCGCCGTGAACTTGATCAGGGGGTACAGTTTTCATCGCCGCATCCCCTTTGTATCTGTCTTGAAACGGGCATTGGTCGCGACTTCATCCGGCTCCGCACGCCTGACTCAATCGATGTCTGAAGAAATCGGCTGAACGCCGATTCGCCTGCCCCGATGGCTTCGGGTTAAACGATGAATCGGTCGACTTTGGTTAATTCGCTTACGTCTTTTTTGGTTCGGCTTTTTTGGGGATGACGAATTCGGATTGGCAGCGAGGACATTTGCCGGATCGTCCGCGATGTTGTTCTTTCACCCGAATGCGACACCCATTCGGACAGGTGATCAGGAACGTATCCTTGGCTCGCAATTCCTTGCGAACGCTTTCCAGTTGCTTCTCTTCTTCTGCCGCGATCTTCAGTAACTCGTCAGCCGCTGCGGCTTCGAGTTCCTGCTTTGACATGGGGGGTTCGGCAAAACGAATTGGGGGCTCTTCCACTTCGCTGCGAACGGGTGGTTCCTCATATTCAACCGTTTCTTGAGATTCGGCTGCCGCAAACATTTCGTCAAATGAATCCGGGTCAATTGACGTCATCTGATCGCCCTCCAAAGGATGTGATGCTCATTGAATAAAATGATGATAACCTGATATCGGCCTCACGGCGAGTAGTAATCGCTCAATGGCAATGCTTTGCAACGTTTTTTCGGTGGGAACGATGTTGATGTGCCACTGCTTAGGAGTCTTCGGAGAAGCAGTGTCTTGGAATCAATATTCGTTACGCGACTCAGTACTGCTTGACTGACGACAGTCAAGCAGTAGCACACGGGTTTCGTTCGGCAACATCGGGTACAGGGTCATTTCATTTCACGGACGTGTCTATACGCCGCTTCCTGCATGAACTTTGAGGCGGCTGGTGTGCTGGTGTGACCTGATGCCACGTCCGCGTGCATCGCTTTGGGGATTGCCAACGCGTTATAGGCAGCATAGACGCTTGTCGGAGGACATGTTGTGTCGATGAAGCCAACCGTGACCACGGCCCCTTTGCATTTCGCGCGCGACGCGAAATTCACGCAATCGACGTAACGTGAGGTTTCGAGTGCCAGCGGATCGGGCTTGCCTTGACCATCGATGGGGACGATCTTCGGCCAGCCATTGATCCTGTTGACTTCGATGCCCGTATGATCGCAACCGGCGGGAACGCCGGCACAGAAGAACGTGACGCGAGGGTCGAGTCCCGCCGCGGCGAAAGCCTGAAAGCCACCTTGACTGCTGCCATAAACGATAACGGTTTTGCCGTCCCATTCCGGCTGCTCGGTCAGAAAATCGATCGCACGAATCAAACGAAGAAACATCCCTTTGAAATAGCACCGCTCGCGATCCTGGCGGCCCTCATAGCGATAATCCTTTAGCTCTCCTTGAGCGAGTGCTGTGTAAAACTCATCGGGTTTGCCGTTTGGAATCCCGTGTGCATTGATGTCGAGCGCCAGCATTCCTCCTTCTTTGTCCGCCCAATGTGTGCTGCCAAGATTGGCGCTGCGAACCCCTGCCCCATGCACGAAAAGAATCGCGGGGAGTGACTTTGGCTTGGCATTCTTCGGACGGCCGAAGTAACCGGAAACTGGTTTGCCGAGACATGAGATCTGCACATCAAATGCATCCACCCCTTTCGCCGGTGATTCGACGGAGGTCAGTAACGATTTGAGCGGGACTTTTGCAAGTGCCTCCTTCTGCGCAGCCCAGAACTGGTCGAAATCATCGGGAACCGGCAGGCTGGGCTTCAGTTGCAGCGGGTCATAGCCTGCCCCGGCCAACGCCACGGTCTTACCGATCGTCGCACGCAACAGCAGGAAGCCGGGTTCGTCGAGCTTGCCAGTGATCGTGGCTTTGCCCTCTTTCAAGACGACCGTCTGCGGAGGCTGAGGTTGCCAACCATCCTTGGAAAACACGCAGACGACTTTTCCTTCCGCAAACGACTTTTCCTCATCGAGAGCCTCGATAGCGAACGTCGCGGGTTCGCCAACACCATACAACGCATCCGCCCGGTCTGCTGTGACCTTGAGTGTGATGACCTTCGTCGGTGTCGCCGTCTCCTGAGCAAGCAACGGATTCAACGGAACTGCCATCAGGGTCATGAGAATGGCTATTTTTGATCGGTGTGTCACGGACATCATCACGGTGCGGCCCTTTTGAATTTTTGGAATTGAGCTTCAAGCGATTCTGCGGTCGAATCTGCATCCTGGAAATGTTACCGAGGACTCGTGTCTGAAACACCCGTGCGAGACGCTCAGCGTTTTGTAGACGAGGCAACTAACCCGGATCGTTCACTCGTTCTCTGCGATGCGACGACAGATCATGATCAGAAAAAACACCGTGAATCCTTAACACGACGCGCAAGCGAGGGATCTTCGCACCGCAATCAAGATCCCTCGCTTGCGCGTCGGGCTAAGGATTCATCAGGGTCCACATGCGTTATCGGTTAATGCATGACGCGCAATGCGGCCCGCTCACGTTACTCAATCCCCATTGCGGATTGAAGAATTTCGGCGATGTGCATGACGCGCAGGGGGGATTTCTGGCGGTAGATCAGGCCTGACATGTGCATCAGACATGACATGTCGCCCGCAGTCAGGACTTCTGCGCCGGCCTGCTCGTGATCGTGAATACGATCAAGGCCCATCATGCAAGAGACCGCTTCTTCGGCCACTGCAAACGTTCCACCAAACCCGCAGCACTCGTCCGGCCGCTTCAGGTTGACCAGTTCGATTCCTTCTAATCCCGCTAATAACTGGCCGGCTTTGTTGAACTTTTCGACCATCATTTCGCTGGAAGAACCAAGCCGTAATTCACGCAATCCGTGGCAACTGTTGTGTAAGCCGACTCGGTGGGGAAATCGACCTTCGATCGATTTGATCTTCAGCACGTCCGTGAGGAATTCACACAGCTCGAACGTTTTCGGTCTGACGATGGCGTAACCGGGATCATCGTGCAATAGCTCGCCGTAATGCTGCCGAATCATCGCCGTACAACTTCCCGAAGGACAAACGATGTATTCGTACTTCTGGAAGATCGAGACGAATTTACGAGCGAGCGGAACGGCGTCATCGACACAGCCGGTATTGGCCATCGGTTGCCCGCAGCAGGTTTGTGCCGCAGGAAAATCGACTTCACAGCCAAACCGTTCCAGAATTTTCAGCGTCGCCATCGCAACGTTGGGATACAACTGATCGACATAGCAAGGGATGAATAAACCGACCTGGGGCATGGGATTTTTCGTGCAATAGCGTAATTTCAGTTTTGTTTTGGCAAGTGCTCTGTCTCTCGTCTGAATTCACGTGCCACTGTCTGACCGTTTCGGTCAAGCAGTGCTCTTTGACCTGCCTCAGGAGAACACTGCTTCTCCGAAGACTCGTCAGCAGTGGCACAAAATCTTAATTCAGAAGTTCGACAAAGCATCAGGCGGATTGTAGTCAACCGGGTCAGACTGAGCGAACGAGAACACGATCAGAGGAAATCATTCAGCCTGTCCGCTGCGCAAAACTCGGTCAACCCCCTGGGACCTAAGCAGTTCAGCGACAATTCGCCCGAGCGAAACGGGGTCCGAAACCTCTCCGGAAGCACTCGCCATCCATCGCTGGTGACCATCCTGTGGCAGAACGACCGCATCCAGACGAATCTGGCTACCTTCGACTTTGGTTTGAACCCCCAGTGGAGCATGGCAACCTGCTCGAAGCGTTGACAGCAGACTTCGTTCGGCAGAGACGGCTGCCAAGGTCGGTGAATCGGTAATTCGCGCGAGCAACGTTCTCAAATCGGCATCGTCAGTACGACATTCGACACCCACCGCCCCCTGGCCAACGGCAGGATACATTTCCGGCGGTGAAATCTCAGAATGGATACGCCCCCCCAAGCCAAGTCGCGTCAGGCCAGCGGACGCAAGGATGAGCGCGTCGTAATTGCCTTCATCCAGCTTTCGCAGCCGGGTTTCCACGTTGCCACGAACTTCCGACAATTGAAGATCGGGACGAAGAAAACGGATCTGTGCCTGTCGGCGAGGGCTACCAGTGCCGACCCGAGCCTTCAGGGGAAGATCCTGAAGCGATAAGCGGCGGGATTCCGCGACTGGCAAGATCAGCGCATCGAACGTCAGGCCACGGATTGGAGTTGCTGCCAATGTCAGTTGCGGCGGACCGTCTGTCGGAAGATCTTTCAAACTGTGAACGGCCAGATCGGCACGGCCATCCAGCACGGCCAATTGAACTTCCCGAGTGAAGACACCAAAACTGCCCAAAGACCGAAGTGTTTCCGTTTGGTCGCGGTCACCGGTCGTGGAAACATGGACAAGTTCGACGGTGACTTCCGGATCCACCTGACGAATCAGGCTGGAAATGTAGTTGGACTGCCAGAGTGCGAGTTGGCTTGCGCGGGTCGCAATACGAAGGGTAGGTCGAGGAAACTTCGGCAAGAGTTGGATTTTCAATTATCAGTGGAGACAAGCAGATCACGGCCAGGACTTAGGAACGACAATTCGGATTAGTAACTGTCTGACGCGAGCATCACATCTTGAGCTTCTTCGCTGTCATCTAACGGGATTACGTCATCGATCCGCTTCAGCCGTGCATGGGGCATCGGCCGATTCATACTGGTCTCGTCCGCTTCAAAATCGCGAGGAATGGCAGGGCGGTTGAGTTGAATTGAATCTTCGACCGTGTGTCGGCTACGTACGGGAATTGGAGCGTCTGGCGTATCTGCCACAGTCCGATTGATCTGTCGATCGTCATTGATCGGCTTCGATTTCTGAGCGAGTTTCGCTTCGTTCTGCACGCGAAAACGGACGTCACCGATCATCAAATCATCGCCAACAGACAGAGTCGCTTCTTTTCGGATTCGAGTTCCATTAAGAAAAACGCCGTTCGTGCTACCGAGATCTCGCACGACAAACTTGTTGTCGACTTGAGCGATGCAACAGTGTTTTCGCGAAATCTTGCGACTGAGCGTCAGCGAAACGTCACAATCGGATTGGCGACCAATCAACACGATCGCTTTTTCCAGTGGGATCAGGCAATGCCCAGGATCGACGGGAACCAGGAAGGCAGGCATGTGTTACTCCGCACGGCCCGAATTGCACTTCAAAAGTGGACCCACTTTGTGGTTCACGTGTGAAAACTGGAAAACTATTTCAATCAGCGCAGAATGGAATCTCAAAAATAACGCATCGACTATAACAGTATCAAAAAAAACTGCCAAAGTCGTACCCCCGAATTATATGCTCGTTCTCGAAGGTTGGAAACCCGGAAGTTGAATCAAGTCGCGATTTTGTCGAAGGTTGTTTCCGGCCAAAACGAATTTGACACCGCTCTATTTCACCTTTTCCTTTAAATCACATCGGCCTTTCTCACATTTGGAATTGCTGGAAATCAGCAAACAACCTTTGATTTCGTTTCTTTATTCGACAAAAGCATGAAATCAATACAAATATGCGCATTAACGCAACATGGGCAGGCTTTGCCGGAAAAATGGGTCAGACCCCTCATGGGTGGTGTCAGGTTTCGCTGTGCAAACGACATGTAGGGGGTCAGACCCATTTTTCCGGCAAAGCTACATGGGCAACCTTTGACTTGCCGAATGCCGGAAGATTCGATAATTTCGCCTTCACCTCACTTCTGGCGAGACTGCATAAGACATTTTAATGAGCACGTTCAAGAAATGTTTGATGACGGGCACGAGGCCCTGATTTGATTGCCTTCCTGCTTTTTACTGAGGTTTTACGCCTTTCCCAATTGCCCTCGCGAAGGAGCTCAAGGATGAGCCGACTCAGCGTGTATTGGCCTGATGAAACTGATTCTGCAGAAATCGTGAAAGACGAGCCAAGGATTCTGCCGTTTCCAACTTTGCGAAAAGTTGCTGACTTTGAATCTCGTCCCATGGATGTGGTCACTCGGGCCCGCATCCTTTTCGCGAATCGCAAGTGCCGCGATTGCGGTTATCCGGTTGTCGAACCGATCGAACTACAAGATTCGATGACCAACCTCAGCGGCCTCGCCATCCCAGGTACCGCCACGTTGATCGGCTTCCACTGCTGTGGATGCCAGAACGAGTGGCCTGCCTGCTAAGCGAATTATCGTTGCCATCGCCGATGAATTCTCGTGACGCCATGCTCACGAGGTGGAAGTTCGTTTTCGCGAATTGAAAACGGCGAGCTGTAGCATGGGCTTCAGCCCGTGCTTTCCCCCAGTTGAAATTCGGGTCACTGCTAAAATCCAATTCAAGTTATGCGGGCGCTTCGGGGCGTGGAAGCGTTAGATCAGCACGAAAGTGATGGAAAGATACAAAAGATTTTTAACCACGAAATACACGAAACACACGAAATAAAAATCAGAACCAAAAAAAGATTTCATTGATACTGCATTGGGAATTTTTTAATCAGTGATCTCAGGAGGCCGTGCCACGTTAAACGGCTTCTTGCTTTAACAGCAACTCCGTCAGCAATTTCTTGGCGGACCATGACAAAGGTGCCTGTGCCAGTTGAAACGTGTTGAATTCGCCCCACTCATTCGTCAATCGGTCACGAAATCGAGTCTGTAAACATCGATCGTTAAGCGACTCGAACGCGGTCTCGGCCAGTCGCGGAAGTCTGGAGACCGGCAGGCAGGCCGCCGCTGAAAAGACAAGTGCCCGCAGGTCATCCGCTCGACGATCCAATTCCGGCACGTGTGGCAAGTGCCGCATGTCAAAATCAATCCAAATGGCCTGCTGCAAATCAACGTCGACAATCACATTATTGACTGTGGCGTCGCCGTGACTCACGGATTGATTGACCCCACTTCCCCAGTCTGCTGATCGGTGATGAAGCTGACAAAGCGAATCGACAGCCCATCCGATGGCGGAAAACTTTACCTCTTCGGAGTACCGGTCCTCTTTCAGCACGTCGCGTAATGAAGAGCCTGAAACGTGACGACGAGTGAAGGTGTGCGAGTTGTCGGCAATCAATTCTGTTTTTTTGACACCGTCAGCGCGGTCTATCGCGTTCTGAACCGTAATCTCCCATCGAATCCATTCGTCGGTCGCCAGAATTTCGACGTCGCACTTTTGAAGCATCAAATAAAGGTTTCCGATAAAAATTGCGACTCGACTGCCAGATCGTCGAGATTTCATCACGACCGCGAGTTCATCCTGATCGACATAGCAGATTTGATGTAACCGGCATCGAGCCATCGCTGCCCCTAGACAGCGCCGACTTTCATGAATCAGTTGGCTTATGCAAACGGGCATTATTCAGCGAATCCGATCCGAGTAATTTAATCGCCCACTGCGATGAAGGATCGCCCAGACGTATTTCAGGAACATGCGAGAATACCCAAATGGTTGCGCCTGCATTCGGCGATTGGAGCTGAGCGCCGTAATGGATCGATCATAAACAAAATTCCGCCGACGTCGGCGATAATGGTTTGCGAGGATGGGCCATTCTTCGCCGATGGCAACACTTTCATCAAAGGGACCAAATTCGTCAAACACCTTTGCAGTACAAAACATCAGAGCGGGCATCGCCTTTGCTCGACACAACGGAAGACGCCGTACGTGTTCCCAGAAAGACCACCACAGATGAGCTCGAAGACCACCTTCAAGACCAGCGAGGCGAGTAATCCCCGCTTCCATTCCTCGGTGATCGCAATGTTCGACAATCCGCTGCAGACAATCGGACGAGACCTGCGTATCGGCATCGACAAACACCAGAATCCGTCCGTTGGCATGGACTCGACCAAGATTTCTGGCCCGAGCTGCGCCAAGTTGGTCGAGCTGAACCGCTTTGATCTGGTCATTGTTCGCGTACTGCTGCAGGATATCCCACGTTCCATCAGTACTGGCATTATCGACAACGATCACTTCAGCGCGTATTGAACCGAGGCGATCAATTGCGCCAAGAACGCAATTCAACGTTGAACGAATCAACCGGAATTCATTTCGAGCCGGGATGATGACCGAGAGATGACAGCCCATCAGAAACCCCCACTTTGAAGTACAAACAGATCACGACTGACACCGAGCCATTTCATGGGGTTTCCTCCCGTTCTGACATCAATTGCGTTGCTGTGGTCGGAACATATCCCCGATCCAGGAATTGGCGGATCAGTTGCTCTGCTTGTGGTAAATATCCTCTTCGCAAATCGATGGGGTGAATGACAACACAAGGGACGGCAGCCGGATGACACAGACTTTGGATCTGTCCGAGTATCTCACCTCCGCGTGACAACCACCCCAAACGCCCCCAATCCCATGACCACGTTGCCAGCCGCCGCACTCGACCTGGTTTACGGCAACTTTCGATGGCCCCATACCGGACAACGAATCGGAGTGAGGCTAAGTCCGTCGAACAGATCGGCAATTGCCACGCTGGTGGAACAAACCCCAAGGCGGGCTGGTTGGTCAATTCTGTGAACGCCGCCTGTCCGGCTTCGATTCGTTGAACGATCGTTTGGCGATCGAGACCCCGCATTTCATCAGCCCGACCAGTCAACAGCGAGATGGGGTGGTAGGGAAATTGGCTTTGATGAGTCCAGCCGTGAAGCAGTCGCTCCTCAACGAGATCTAACAGACTTCGATAGTCGTTACTTGAATTTCCTTTTGTAGATCCATGCCAGCACGGAACAACCGCCGCCGATACCTGCCGCCTAATCAGTGGGTAAAGCCTTTCAATAATCTCGTTCAATTCGCGTAGAAACACGGGCGAAAAATCGTGGATGGCAACCAGCATTGGCAGAATCCCCTGGCCGGAGATGTTGATTGTCCGATCAGTCGAAAGGCCCGAGTAAAATAAGTCGGCCATAACCGCGTCCCTCCTGCAACTATGCTTTGCAACGCAAAGCATAGTTGTTGTTGCCTGAAGAAGCAAGGGGGCAGACCATCAATTAAAAACAGGTCATCTGCGAAGACTCAAGACCGCTCGAGACTTCGAAATTCTTTGTTTAGCGTTTATTAGTGCTAATTAGCGTTCCAATTCTTTTTCCCTTCGTTTTCTTCGTTTCTTCCCGAGATCATTCGTTGTACACCCAATCGAACAGGCGTTAATTTGTGAGAATCACAGTTGTATCTGGTATTTCACTCAGGACCGGAGGTCTCCATGACCAGTCGATATTGGCTTTTGCTTCTGATTTCCTTTGCGACGATCGGACCGATCACTCTCGCTGAGGAAACTCATTCCCCGTTATTCGGAATCGACAGCAACTATGCACTGGAGATGGAGACACGAGGCAAGACATGGAAGTCCGAGTCTGATCGTGCCGACCCCTTCAAGTTATTTGGTCAGCAGGGATGTCAGAGCGCACGAATTCGGCTCTGGGTCGGTGACGAAGGCGTAAACCGATTGAAATATGCGACCGAGACTGCCCTCCGTGCAAAACAGGCGGGAATGAAACCTTATCTCGTCATCTTTCTGAGCGATGATTGGGCCGATCTGGTCAAACAACCTGTTCCCGCCGTCTGGAAGAATCTTACTGGGGATCAAAAGCTCGCAGCCATAGAAAGTTACTCGGAAAGTGTCGTCAAAAGCATGTCAGCCAGCGGGGTTAATTTTGACCTGTTCGAGATTGGCAACGAAATCGATTTTGGCATTTGTGGAGAATTCGAAGAGGAATGGCCCAAACGAGTCAGTCTCGAATTCATGCGAACACGGATCTGGCCAAAGATGGTGCCGATTCTCAAAGCGGCGCAAGCGGGTGTGCTGAAAGCCCAACCGAAGGCCAAATTTATCGTGCACCTCTCGCAATGGAACAATGTGGAATACTGTCTTGCCTTCTGGCAGTCGATGCAGGCCGCAGAAGTGAAGCTCGACTATCCGGGACTCAGCTATTTTCCCTCGTCCGTGAAAGAGCCTAATCAGCGTCCGTTCCATTACCTGCAAGCACAGGGGGCGAGAATTGTCGCAGCATTGCACAAGCCAGTCATGATCTGCGAGACCGCATACCCTGCCACCGCAAACTTTGGAGGTCAATTCGCGGAATGGAACCAACCGACGGAGGGATACCCATTGACCGACGAAGGACAAGCCAAATGGATCGCGGATATGTCCACCGTCGTACGCAACGACAAGAATTTTGCAGGTCTGTTTTATTGGAGTCCCGAATGGTACGAAACCGAGCTTTGGGACGCCTTCGCCTTATTCAACCGCGAAGGTGCCGCTCGGCCGGGCTCGAAATATTTCCGGCCGAAGTCCGACTAACGCGTTGTCCGGGCGAAAACGCCCGATGACGCGGGAAAGTGACTGAGCGGGATTCGTGTTCTCGCGATTTTTCTCTTTCTCCTGCGTTAATTGAAAGTCCTGCAATTGTCGATTTTGCGTTTTGTGGCCGGTTCAGACCAAAGTGTTAGAATCCCAAATCAATTGAAACCGGATTCAGATCTGAATCGGCTCACCAATTCTCACGGAAAACGAGACAACCAATGACCACGAACTTTCGACTGTTGAATGCCATGTTACTGGCAAGCGTCTGGTTCGGCTCAACCCCATTCGCCGTTGCTGAGCAACCGCTTGTGCCGATCTGGGATCAATGGCGGGGTCCAACTCGTGACGGGCTGGTTTCCGGGGCTGATTGGCCTTCAACGTTGTCCGAACAGACGTTGACTCGTCTCTGGCGGGTTGAACTCGACTCGAGCTATTCCGGCCCGATTGTGTCCGAAACGAGTGTGTTTGTGACGGGAACACGAAATAAAAAAACCGAAGTCGTTATCGCTCTGGATCGCAAGTCGGGGGCCAAACAATGGGAAGTTGAATGGCCCGGCGCGATGACCGTTCCATTTTTTGCCAGTTCCAACGGATCATGGATTCGCTCGACACCTGCTTACGACGGATCAACTCTCTACGTTGCCGGAATGTGTGATCTGCTTGTTGCTCTGGATGCAAAAACCGGCGACGAACGCTGGCGAATTGATTTTGTCAAAGAGTTCAAAACAACATTACCGACATTTGGCTGCGTCAGTTCGCCGCTGATTGACGGAGACTTTCTCTTTGTTCAGGCGGGCGGTTCGCTGGTCAAAATGAACAAAGCCACGGGAAAGGTGGTCTGGCGGACTCTTGAAGATGGCGGCGGCATGATGGGCGGGGCATTTTCATCGCCGACAATGGCAACCAGCCTGGCGGGACGAAAACAACTTCTGGTCCAGACTCGTGAAAAGCTGGCTGGGGTCGACCCGGAAACCGGTAAAGTCTTGTGGGAACGAAATGTACCCAGCTTTCGAGGGATGAATATTCTGACACCGCTCGTCATTGGTGATTCGATTTTCACGAGCACCTACCAGAATAAATCATGGCGATTCGATGTCTCGAATGTCGACGGCACGTTCGCAACAAACGAAGCCTGGAACAACAAGTCGCAAGGCTATATGTCGACACCCGTCGTGATTGACGGTTATGTCTATCTGCACCTGCAGAACCAGCGGTTCACCTGCATCAATCTTTCAACCGGAGCGGGCATGTGGACGTCACAGCCATACGGAAAATACTCGAGCCTGGTCGCTCAAAAGGACCGGATTCTGGCCTTGGACCAGTCAGGTAAACTTTTATTGATCAAAGCGAATCCAGACCGGTTCGAACTGATTGATGAGCGACAAATCAGCGATCAGGAAACCTGGGCACATCTGGCCGTCTGCGGCGAAGAAGTCTATGTTCGAGAACTGAATGCATTGTCGACTTTCCGCTGGAAAAATGAAAAACGCGAATAACTTCAATTCAACTTTCACCTCCGCCGTGAGAGACTCGTCGGCACGAGGGTGGCTCTCACGAAGGAATTAAGAGAACCGATGACGACGATCCTGCTTTTGATGGCGTCGAATATTTTCATGACGTTTGCCTGGTACGGCCACTTGAAATACGGGCACGACTGGTCGCTCGGGAAAGCAATTCTCATTTCATGGTCGATTGCGTTGCTGGAGTATTGCCTGGCGGTCCCGGCGAATCGGTACGGGTTCGGACTGTTCTCGGGATTCCAACTGAAGATCCTTCAAGAAGTGATCACGCTGGTGGTCTTCATCGGCTTTGCAATTCTGATTCTCAAAGAGAAACTCCAGTGGAACTATCTTGTTGCTTTCGCCTTCCTCGGAGTGGCCGCGTTTTTTGCGTTCGCATTCAAATCCCCTACGGCGATTGACGCGTCTACTCACGTCCCGGAGACGCATCTTTCGAAATCGCGAACCGGCCAAGTTTCGTAACAGGGCTTGTTCACGTCGCAAAATTCGGACACGCCGAGATTACCAACTTCAGTTCGCTCGTAACGCTAGCTCATTAAGGAGAGCCCCCCAACGAACCATTGCAAAATGCGAGACGCAGAAACGATCTCAGGGTTTGATCACCTTCTTCAGTTTGTCCCCGGCCACACGCATACCCCGCCATATTTTTGAATTGGAAACGGGAAACGAATCTGTCATTGCATCACGAAACTGCGGTAATAGCGGCTGCTTTTTCACAATCGTCGAATCGGCTTGATAGGCTTCTGTGGTTGCGGGAAGCAAATAGCTCGCAGCGTAGAATTGAGCCGGTTCGGCGAAGACCGAGTACGCCGCATTCGTTTGGACAAACTGCAAAAAAGCCGCGATCGCGGCTCGTTTTTTCGATAGCCGCCCTTTCGGGATAATAAACGCATCGGTCCAACAAGGGGTCCCTTGTGATTTATCCGCAAACGAAAACTGTCGAATGACGATCTCGTCCGGCTTCACGATCGGCGGAAATTGCCCTGGCGTCAGTTGAAGCTCTCGTTCGGCGTAATAGATCCGTTCGGAATACCCGATCAACGTTGAATCCTTTGAGTTCGCAAAGAGACGCGGCAAAACGTACGAATGATCGTTGTAGTGTGCCAAATGAGCCTGATTCTCTTTGGATAATTCTTTGATCAGACTCAGCACTGCGGCTTTAGCCGGTTCGTCCAGTTCCGCCCCGTCCTTCCAAAGTGAAATCAAATGTTCGCGTGCCCATTCAGGCCCGTGAATATCCAGGACCGCATCCGCGTAATACTCCCCGAGTGTTGTGCCTCCCCACATCGCTGCCAGGACAGGTTTCCCGACGGCTGGGTCGACTGCTTTCAAAAAAGACTCGAATGTTCTGGCGTCAACAACATCTTTATTCGAAGCCCAGATTTGAAGGTAATTGCCGCATACCCAATGTGGAACGACTTGCGTTCCAATTTCGGTCTTGCTGATGACGCTAGCCGGGCCGATATAACTGTCGGGGGTTCGGCGAACTTCAATCGGAATCTCATCAATTCCTCCGAATTGGCCCTCCATCAATTCATCAATTCGACATGTATCAATTTCGACAATGTCAAAATCGACGATGCGCGAGAGCCCGTTCCCCTCAAACGAATCGTCGTAGGGGTTCCACAATTCGAGATCGAGGTCAATCGATAGATATCGTCGCTCAAATGCATTCTCCAACTTCTTGATCGCGGTGGAGGCATCAGGCAGGTACGCAAAGATGGCGACATTCAATTTCGTGTCACGCGATTGAGCGTTGGCGCATAGCGGTGTCAAAACTCCAAAACAGATCAAGAAAAACAGTCGAATTCTTTTGGCCCACATCAGTTTTTCCCTTTCATTTCCACACAAAAAGTCGCAAATACGAATCGCCTTCAGACGAACCTGCATCGTTGCGTCGCAAAGGCTAACGCACTGCACCATCCCAGAAAAGCGAACTGAACAGATAAACAGACCGCTTTCGTTTTACCAGGCCATCGGATCACACTCGTTGCACTCGTGTCAGGCGGTTCGACTCGTCTCATCAGCATAGATTTAAAACCCCGTCCTTGCCGCTTTTTAGCTTACGTTCTTTGCAATTGGTGAGATCGCAACGAGTATCTGCTTTGCAAATCACAAAATGTAACTCCACTCGGTAGAATGTCCGCCGTGATCATCACTTTGCTGTGTTGAAAGGCGGTCTTCGTGTTGAACTGGATTACGCGCTCGGTCTTCGCCATATTCCTCATTTGCGAGTGCTCATCCGTGTGCGCCGATGAGGATCGCTGGTGGCCCGAACAATTGGTTCCCAAATCCATCGTGCGTACGCGTGAACATGGCGACCCTGCTTACAAAATGCTGGTGCAGTCTGTCGCGGGCCTTGCCGCCAAAGCGGTCAACCAAGGCCAGGGCGATGAAATGGTCTGGGTCTTTAATGACAATCAGGACATGGAACTGTGGTATCAAGCGTTTCTCAAACGCCATCCAAATATCGCAACGAATGGCGGCACGCTGACCACTTGGGAATTAGTGAACCGCTTTGCCGAACGAGGCATCATCAAGGGATATATCCTCTATTCGCAAGACAAGTCGCTCGGCCAGACCTCGGATCATCGGGCTGGAATGGACCGATCCGTGAACGTCGCAACGAGTCTGGCCGGGATTCATCACGGTATCGTCGTCGAAGAAAGCCTGGAGCAAGAAGCAATCGCTAATGGGTTGACGATGCTGTTGGACGTCCGGGGTAAGAGTCAGTCATGGTGCTTTGAAAACTACAAAGATCGATTCCACCGACGAATGTTGTGTGCACAAGATCCTCGAATTTCAAATGTGCGCGACCTGGCGATCGCTCAGCAGGCGCTGGTCCTGTTCGGAGCCGACGAACCGATGGAGTCGGCGATGCGCTGGTTGGAACCACTTTCACCCATCGCAGGTTGGAATGGAGGAGACGAATTTGAAACGACTCGATTGTCAACAATTTATGGCCATATCCAGACGGCGACTGACTGGTGCATGAATCTGCCAATCCTGATGTCCGGCAGCGAGCAAGTAACAGTCCCAGTCCCGAACAAATTCGACCCGCATACGATTGAGTGGTCTGATCGCCGAAGCTGCGTCAGTTTCATTCTGACCGATGGCGACAACGTGCAGTGGTTCCAGTCGAGCTTCTTCCATGGGAATCCCAGTTACTGGAACAGCCCCGGTCGGGGGAAATTTCCCTTCGGCTGGTCATGTTGCTTTGCGTCGTTAGCTCAACTCTGCCCCGACGCGATGGAATATGGAATGACCACACAAAAACAGAACGACCAGTTCATCGAATGGGGAGGCGGTTATTACTACCCCGACCTTTTTGCAAAATCCCGCCCTGACCAGCGCGAACTGTTGGCAAGACACGCATCTCGAACATGGAAATATATGCGGCGGACCGGGACACGGATCATCGGTTTCAACGTCGCTACAGTCGATTCCCCGGCCGCGATAGAAGCGTACGAGACGATCGCGGGGCAAACGGACGATTTGACCGCGATACTCGTTTTTCAGTATTCACCCTACGAAGCAGGCGCCGGAAAAACCTTCTGGGTCAAGGACCGTCGGGGAGTCGAAATTCCGGTGATCAGCGCTCGGTATTCCATCTGGGAAAATTCAAACCGTCGCCCGCGAAGTGGCACACCGTCCAAAGTTGCCCGCGAGATTCGCGACACGGCAGCGGGCAACAACGTGTGCCACGATTGGGTTATTGTCCACGCCTGGTCTTACTTTCAGCGAGTTCCCGGACCAGACGAAAATTCTGAGAACCTGCCGCAGAAATACGCCCCAAAACGTGGCGGAGAACGCGGGTATGAACCAGCTTTCTGGTGCTCAGACCGATTGCCTTCAGTCGTTCACACCGTTACTCCAGAAGAACTCGCGTGGCGAATTCGTATGGAACACGACGCCACCGCCACTCGACAACTTCTCGAAAAGAAGTGATTCCATTCTTGTTCCCGAGCACCTGTTTGAGAAGGAGTCTCTTCGAAGCTCCGGCGTTGTGAAAATCTTGATTGTATTCGGTCGCCACTATCCGGCTTACTGTGCCCAACTTACTCGTTCGCCAGCAACTTTTTGAGGCGGATTGTTTCGGGGTTGTCGGGGTCAAGTTGAATTGTTTTTTCAACGATTCGCATCGCACGTCGTCTGTCGTTCTGTTGAATCAGTAACTCTGCCGCTTCACGACAGATGGCGGCGTCATCGGGAAGTCGCTTCACACCAAACTCCCTCAAGAAATCCGCTTGCCTGGCATAGTCGTTTAAGCTGGCTAATGCAATTTGGAGCAGCGGATGACCGGGGTCGATCAACAGGACCGATCGGATCGATTCCGCCGTGCCATTGCGGATTAGACTCGTGGCTGTGTCACGTCTGGTGATCGTCCATTTTGTCGAGATCGGCAAGTTCGGTTGGGGATAGAGATCCTGTTGGACGAGTGTTGTCCAATCGGGATGATTTGCCAGACCTTGCTCTAGCGCCTGAACCATTAATTGGCGTTTTTCGGTCGGGACTTGTTCCAGCATCCCAAGTTGTCGACCAAGGCGTTCGCCAGACTCGGTCGTTGTGATCGCTTCGGCCAAGGTGCCGTCGAGAAGTTCCAACGAACTGATGTCCCAGATTTTTGCTGTCTGGTCATCACTGGCCGAGACCATTTGGGAGCCGTCCGGGCTGAAGCTGGCTGTGTTGAGTGATTTGTCATGAAGCAGGGGAGGGCCGATGGGTTGACCCGTTTCGGCATCCCAGATCCGAGCTGACTTATCTTCATTCGCCGTCAAAATCCGCTTGCCGTCGGCACTGAATCTCGCGCTATTGATACGACTTGTGTGCAATAACGGTTGTCCCGTCAACTGGCGCGTTTGTGCATCCCAGATTCGAACGACGTAGTCATTACAGACGGTCAGAAAACTCGACCCGTCGGGTTGGTAGCTGGCAATATAAACAGCATCCGGATGCTGCAATGGCGATCCAATCAGCAATCCTGTTTGTGCGTCCCAGATCCGAACCAGACTATCGCGACTTGCCGTAATGATTTGTGTACCGCTGGGACTGAAACTGGCGGAATCGACAAAACCGTCGTGCACCAGTTGTGGGCCGATCGGCTGTCCCGTGTGCCCATCCCAGATCCGTGCGGTCTTATCACGGCTGGCCGTGACGATCTGTTTTCCATCAGGGCTGAAGCTTGCACTCGACAAAAAGGCATCGTGTTTTACGGGCGACCCCATCGGCTGGCAGGTTTCTGCATTCCAGATTCGAGCGGTGCCATCCTGGCTGGCGGTGACGACTCGTGAACCGTCACCGCTGAAGCTGGCCGTCACAACGACACCACCATGAGTGAGGGGTGGACCAACGGGTTGCCCTGTTGCCGTATCCCAGATCTGAGCGGTCGAATCATCGCTTGCGGTCACAATTCGATTCCCGCTGGGACTGAAACGGGCGACTGTCACGGTCCGTTGATGTCTTAATGAGGGACCGATTGTTCGGCCGGTGCGCACGTCCCAGATTTGGGCCGTATTATCACCGCTCGAAGTGACCACACGGTTACTGTTCGGACTGAAGCTCGCGTCGTAAATCGAATCGGTGTGTTTCAGTGTCTGGGTGACAGGTAGAGCAATCATTGCGTTCCAAAGACCAGCCGTCAGATCATCGCTCGACGTTAAGACGCTTGCACCGTCCGGACTGAAGCAGGCACTGTTGACGGGACCATCATGAGAGAATGAAGTTCCGATCTGACTTCCGTTCGAGGCATTCCAGATTTTAGCAGTTCGATCGTCACTGGCCGTGACGATTCGCGTTCCGTCTGGACTGAAGTTAACGCCAATGACCGAATCGTCATGGTGCAGAGGTCGGCCGATTCGCGAACCCGTTTTCGCATCCCAGATTCGAGCCGTCTTATCGTCGCTGCCTGTGACTGCTCGCGTCTCATCAGGGCTGAATCGACAATTGGTGACAGACCGGTCATGAGCGAGCGGAGGGGTGATTGGCTGTCCGGTCTCTGCATCCCAAATCCTTGCAGTGGTATCTCCGCTGGCGGTGATCACTGAAGTACCTGACAGATTAAAACTGGCGAAATAGATTGCTCCCTGATGCCGCATGGGGCGACCAATTGGCTTTCCTGTGGTCGCATCCCAAACCTGTGCTGTCGTATCACCACTGGCCGTTAAGATGCGTGATCCATCCGAGCTGAAACTTGCTGTATAAATTGCGTCTTGATGTTTCAACAGCACTCCTGTCGGCCGTCCGGTTGAAACGTCCCAGATGCGCGCAGTGCCATCACCACTGGCGATTAATAGCGACATGCCGTCGGGGCTGAAGTTTGCGGTATAGATTGATTGGGGATCTTCAATGGGTGGGCCCATTGGCTGCCCCGTTGTTGAGTCCCATATTTGTACGTTCGTATCGCCGCTGACAGTGACAACTTTTGATCCATCGGGACTGAATGTCGCGTTGCTGACAAACCCCTGATGCAATAGAGGCGATTCGACAGATTCGCCGGTGTTCGCGTCCCAGATCTGTGCAGTTTGATCGCGACTGGCGGTGACAATTCGATTTCCGTCGTGACTAAAGCTTGCGCCGAGGATTGCTTGTTCATGTCGAAATGAGTGAACCGGCAAGGGGAGTGCGTCGCGTACTCCATAACGGAGAGTCAGCCAGAGTGCGTCGCGAGCATCGGTGTTTTCCGGGTCATACCGGAGTGACCGGCCCAGGTAGGCCAGGGTCTCTCGCCATTTTCTCTCGGACAGTCGCTCTTGCGCCGTCGCGAAGTCAGAACGACTTGCCTCGCGTACAAGTTCACGCGCGATGGATCGTTGCTTAATGGCCTCATCCCGTTTTTGAAGGGCTTCGGTTCGAGCTGCATCAAGATTCGTGTTGGTGGTTTTGAGTTCATCGTTCTTACTGATGATTTCTTCGTTTTGATGAATGATGGTTTTGTTAGCGTTATTGAGTCGATGATTGGCCAGACTGACAATGCCGTAGGCGATCGACGAAATCAAAGCGATCAGTGCCAGTGAAACACTGCCGGCTTGAACGAGGCCTTTGTTTTTGCGAGCCCAGCGTGAAACCTGTTCGCTGATCGTATCCTGAGCAGCACTGATCGGTTCATCGGCCAGCCAATGTTCGATATCGTCTGCCATCGAGTTCGCGTTGGGATAGCGATCCTCGGGACGAAGAGCCATCCCCTTCAGGCAGATCGCTTCCAGACCTCGTGGAATTTCGCTCAGTAACTCTCTGGGCCGAGGAAATTCACCCGTTCGAACTTTGCGCAGGATTTCGGTAAGGTTGTCCCGTTCGAAGGGAGGGCGACCACAGAGAATGTGATACAGCGTCGCACCCAGGCTATAAATGTCGGTCCCAGGGCCAAGGTTTTCCAATTGGCCCGCCGCCTGTTCGGGGCTCATATATGCGGGTGTCCCAAGCGCCGACCCCTGTAATGTCTGAATCGAACCGCTCAACGCGGATGTCGGACGCAATGGGGAATCCGCTCCAACTTCCTCTTTGCCGATTACTTTGGCCAAACCCCAGTCGACGACAAGCGTTTCACCGTACTTGCCGACCATGACGTTGGCCGGTTTCAAATCTCGGTGCAGCACGCCACGACTGTGTGCGTATTCCATGGCGTTGCAAACATCCGTAAAACGTCCCAGAAGTTGACGTAATGCCAACTGACGCTCACCCGGTGCTTGTGTCTTCTGCTTTTCTTTCTTATGGAAGTCGTCAATCGAACGTTTGAGGCTGTCACCCTTGATGAACCGCATGGCATAGTAAGGATTTCCATGCTGGCCTTGGCCGAGTGCGTAGACCGGGACGATTCCGGGGTGTTCGAGGCCACCCGTGATTTCGGCTTCGAGAACAAACCGTTCTCTGGCCGTCGGGTCGTCCTCAAAACGTTCAAGGATTTCTTTCAGCGCAACTTCCCGGTTCAATTGAAGGTCGAGGGCCACGGAGACCTTCCCGAGTCCGCCCTTGGCATGCGAACGTAAAATTCGGAATCGACCGGACGTTTCAGTAGAAGTCCGCGACTTCGAACGAGTTTCGATGGTCGCATCCGCGACGGTTTTCGGATCAGAAATCGTTTTTGGTGACTCACGGTCGCCGACCACGGTATCAAGGTTGTCTGCGTGGTCGGATTTCTCTGGCAGTGTCAAATTGTCGTCGGCAAGTGTTTTCTGATCAGAAATTGTTTGACGTGACTCTTTGTCACTGACCTCGGTCTCCAGGGTGATTTCGTGGTCGGAGGTGGCTTGCGGTGTCAGATTGCCTTCAGCAACTGTATTCAGGTTGAGGTCGTCGTCCGACGTCTCCGTCGGTTTCATAGGGCGATCTGGAACGGTGTTCAGCTCGCTCTCATCTTCCGGTAAGTCAATGTTCGTCGAATCCGAACTCATGATCAGCCTCCTAGTTTCCGGTCTTCACCGGCACCGCCGCGTCAATGATCGGATCGTTCAAGAAGCGGATCAGGGAAACGGGGGTGTATTTCGGCTGTTGATTTCGCCACTTTTCATAGACGCGGCGAGAAACAAACCCCACGGTTTCAAGCAAACTGACTCGTCCGTCAGGTTCGACTGGTGGAAAGCCCGCAAGATTCGGGTCCACGGTGCTGCCATCGGCGCTCCCGCCAAGTCCGTCGAGCAGGAATGCGGTAAACCGCCCATGCCGATTGAGGTCATCTTCGCGCGTTGTCAGGTCTTCGGTCGTGGCTGCGAAGACGACGGTATTGAGGTTCTTTAAAGGACGCAGGCGTGCCTTTTCGGATTCCAGTCGGGCAATATTTCCCGCGTAACAAGTATCAAGAAAGAATACTTTGCCGCAGTTCGGGATTTCTTCGATCAAACCACGGAACGCAGACCACGGGATCGAGTGTCTTTGCAAGACGGCCAATTGAGACAGGTTTTTGATTTCACTGACTGGAGGGACAAAAAAATATTCCTTTCCCACCACCTCTCCCAGCCCCGCCAGGAAGATCATGACCATATCATTCGACTTGAGCGGGGTCCGTTTGATCTGACTGGCAAATTGGCTGAGTTGTTTCTGAAAGGTCTCTTTCTCGAATTGACCGGCATCGGTCAGATTATCATCCACGAGGACTTTCACCACGCCGATTCTGTAGTGTGGTCCGGCGCTGTCTCCGATCAATTTGACGAAGTCTTGAGCGTCATTAATACAAAAATTGAGTTTCAAGCCCCCCTGATAGTTGTTCGCACCGATTGCCAGGACATGGACGGTCCGCATTTCGGGTTCGCCTGACATCACGAACGGGATTTGCGCGTCAGAATACAGCCCCGGCGCAAGAGTCGGCCCAACGGATTCGACTTTTACTAGAGCCTGGTAATCACCAGGTGGTGGCGAAATCGTCCAGGAAAATCGACGAAGGCCTTTGACGACCGACGCGATCGGAGGACCCAGTTTGGCACCATTGACCCAGCCGTCGATCTTGAATTCTGCTGAAGGAACGTTGCCAAAATCCACGTCGGCCGCAATGGTGACTTCAGCTCCGAGCGGATAAGTTGTCATGGAAATCGGTCCATTCAACTGAACACGGGGCATTTGAGCGACGATCACACCAGGATTTTGCGGGACAATCGCCACGGCCTTTAACGCATCGGAAAGTGATCCGAGAGCAAACAGTTTTTGCAGCAGATCTGGTCGCTCGTACTGGTCACGCAATTGCTCAGCACGAGAGAACTTTGGTTCGTCACCTCGGCGCGATGGATTGATCTGGAATCCGAATAACTCGTCGCCGTCAACGCTCGAATTATAGTAGCCGGCGGGTGACCATGCGGCCCATTCATTTCGTCGATCAATGAAAAGAGTCGTCATCGGTTCCCATGCCGGGGTGACGATGAACGGCGGAAGACCGGCACCCGCACGGGCCGCATGAATTTCGACCGATTCGGTGAACGGCAAACCTTCCAAAGCTTTCAAAATCTGTGGGGGATCAGTGAGCTCGACGCGTTGCCCATCCTGCTGCAATGCAATTTTGACGATCTGGTCCGCATCTTTCAGCCGTCTTCCTGATAAGATTCCAAATTCCAGCAATGATGCAGCGACCAGATTCCCATCACGAATTTCGAAATCCCCTCCCCAGGCCGCCCTTTTTGCGAAGGTGCCAGGTTGCGTGAGCAATCCGTCCAAACTCCAGATGCGGATCGTCTGATCCTGCGAGCTTGATGCAAGATAGCGTCCATCCGCAGACTGGCTTAATGAATTTACCGCATTCGTATGGTCGCGATAGTAACGGATCATCGGTGCTCGGCCCGGCTCACGCAGGTCGAACACAAAAATTCCGTTTTGACGCAACGTTCCGATCGCGACAGCGGACGGCTGATCTTGGCCTTTTTCGAAGATCCAGCCGTGTGAGGCATAATGGCCTTCACGCTGGTGTGACAGTGACAACTTCGCTCGTTCGATTCCTTTCGCTTGGATCACCAATGTTTGCTCAAGCCCTTCTAATGAGGGGCCAACGTCGATTTTCCAGTCCGGCGGCGCGTGCGCCGGCTGGGCTTGACCGAGAGCACTCGGACGAACAACTTCCGCCGTGGCCAGGTTGAACCCGTGCGTCCACTCGCCGCTCACGTTGGTCGAGATTGCAAGCATTGTCTCGGGCTGCTGAACGAACTGGACTCGATGGACCGTCGAACCAGAACCCGCCAATACGGTCGGTCGCTGCGTCGAGAAAGGTTTCGGTCGATTCTGGTTGCTCCTGGGATCGATCAGCGAAAACACTTCGATCGCTGCCTCGCCAGGACGCGTCATCGCAGCATATTTTCCGTCCGCACTCAGAGCTGCAGCAAGTGTTTCGCCCTGGAATTTCCACTCGCGACGTTCCACCAACGTCGAACTGGTATCGGAAATATTTTCTAACTCGGCATACGCGAAATCTTCTTTGCCCGCTGCGATCGCGGCTGTTGTCGGAGAGTGCAGTGTCAGGACATTTCCATTTGTGCTTGTTGAAATCGTCCGCAGCGGGATCTTTTTGAACGGTGATTTCGTCCTTTGAGGTTTACCTCCCTGCCAGATGACCAGCTCACCATTCGCATCGCCCGAGTACCAGCGTTGTGATTTCGATGCTGCGCCTAAGGCGGTAATCAACCCTTGATGAGTCGAGATGAGTGTTTCTGCGGTCACCTTCTCGTCGGGTCCGATCGTGAACATCCTCAATTGAGAAACAGGCTGTTTGGGGTCCGTCGCCTGATTCAACGAGGCAACAAATACGTTATTCGAAATGAATTGGACATAGACGCTGGAAAGGCCGGGATTGCTGACGGCAGGGAGGATTTGTTGGGATTTCCAGCTTCCCACGGCCCATAAGCGAATGTCTCCATCGAGGCTGATTGAAGCCAGCCATTCACCATTCGGCGAAAAAGAAACGGAATTGATCGTCTGTAAATGTCCGGTGACAAATCGCTGCATCGGGTCTTCGTCTGGAAGCGGCGGGGGAAGGATGGTCAATTGCCGACCGTGACTGGAATCGGCGATTGAGATATCGCCACTGATTTGCTGGGCACCGTAGCCGCCGAATGCAATCAGACTTTTTGCTTCATTGATACTCAGGGTCCAGATTTGCCCGCGATCATGGCGTGCAATCGGCCAGCGCGCGTGGTCGACCAGTTTGAGATCCGGAGCGGCTGTTCGTGCTTCTGGCAAGCTCCAGATTTCGACCGCTTTGTCGGCACCCGCAGCGTACAGATGACGTGAATCGGATGAAAAAGCGAGCGTTCGAACGGCGGCCGTCGGCCCACCTGTTGTCAGGACGATTCGAGCATCACGTCCCTGCTGGGCCACGCCTGTGCCGGTGCAAGCTACGAAAAGGATCGCAAATACCAAGGTCATATGGCGCAGAATCTGACCGATTGATCCTGCTGGAGTTCCGATCTTCTTCAACGACGTTTTTCTGCGCCGTTGAAATTGGCAGATGATCATGTTGAGGTCCGGTAGAGATGATAATTCGATGTGAACGCAGGTATGCAAACAAAAAATCATAGCAGCCCACAGGCAACCGGCACTCAGTATACGTCACCGGGAATCAAAAATTGAGTCATGAATTTGAGACTCAATGAATCGAAACAATAATGAGTGATCCAGACGTGTGTCACTGAATAGCCGTTCTCGATCACGCAGTGTTCTTAAACGACGTGGTGACAGCGTAAAAACAGAGAGTCTTCGAAGAATCCAACGAGTCGTTGCGTATCACCCAAAGCGACTTCATCGCTCCGCTCGATGAGCGTCTGTCGAGAACAAGCCAATCGCTGTCGAAGCATCGCGTCATTTTGGAAAATCATGATTTCAAAATCTTCCACAATACTTCTGGTCCTCCGGCAGAATCTGCCGGAAACGGGTTGTGGATTTATCGCTCGCGGAAGATGCAACGACGAATCGGTTGCGTATCTCGTTTCGCGAATCGACTTCCGAAGTTTAACAATTAAGGGCTCGCTTGCAGCCTGCGTCCTGCGCTGACGTTCCATCTGACGAGATCTCAAATGACGAATTACGCACGCAAACTTAAAGCTGTTCATCTCGATCGGCCTTTGTTTTTCGTCGGATTCGTGTTTACGGGTCTGTTACTGGTAGGTCAAGTGTTTGCACAAGATGATCTGCCAGCGCCGATTTCTCCGTCTGCGGGACCTGTGATTTCAGGTCAATCGTCGACGCCGGCGACACCTCCGAATTCGACACCGACACCCAATTCGCCCCCAGCTCCGCTACGAATGCAACCTCTGAATTCGGTACTGAATCAATCCAATGCGAATCAAGCGGCGCAAGCTCAACCTGCCAATGGTTCTTTCTTCACGCCTCGAGCCTCAGCAAGTACGGCAGCCGTCAGTCAGCGAGCATTTTCACCGAGTATGATCGGCGATGGATTTGCGCCAGTGCCGTTTCACGTGACGTTCCATGAGGGAAATTCAACGGGAAAAAGTGGCATTTACACGACGGTTCCCGGCGCGGGAGGGACGGTTGGAACATCGAAAATCGTGGAAAATGCCAGCCCGATCCCTCGCGATCGAGTCTACTTCAATTACAGCGATTTCAATGGCGTGCCGTTGACAGTGAACGGCGTGAACGTGAATCGCTACACACCGGGATTCGAAAAGACGTTCTTCAACGGAATGTCCTCCATCGAAGTTCGCACGCCATTCGCATCGACGCTTTCGAATAACCTTTATGCGTTCGACACCAATAATGGTGGGAGCACGCAGTTTGGCGATTTGACGATCTATCTGAAACAGTTGTTTTACAAGTCAGAGACATTTGCTGCATCGGCAGGGCTGGGGTTCGAGTTGCCCACTGCTTCGAACACAAA
The DNA here is from genome assembly GCA_903904835.1 of uncultured Schlesneria sp. Taxonomy (GTDB): domain Bacteria; phylum Planctomycetota; class Planctomycetia; order Planctomycetales; family Planctomycetaceae; genus Schlesneria. The sequence continues at coordinate 68,992 of CAIVEI010000209.1, forward strand.
CGTCTTTTATGGTACCGGTAATCAACTCTTCAGCGTGAAAAATCAAGCGGTCCATTTGCTTCCGTTCCTTGGAAGTGTTTATTCACCCAACGAACAGATATTTGTTCAGCAGTTTTTGCAGTTTGACTTTGACGCAAATGGTAACTCGGTTCAAACAAATAGTCTCCACCTGCCGCCGACGACTGTGGGTCGCCTGAACGATATGAGCTACTTGTACTACAGTATTGGGGCGGGATACTGGCTCTACAACAATCCGGGAACGGATCGGTTTTTGACCAGAATCGCACCGATCGTCGAGATGCATTACAATAAATCGTTAACCAGCACTGATCTTGTGAGTGCACCTCCGCAATTTATTGGTGCTCAGGGGATCAATCAGGACCTGTTAAATGGTACAATCGGTGTGACGGCCATGTTTAAACAGAACAGTACATTGACTCTCGGGTATGTCACACCACTGAGTTCCATTGATCACCGGCAATTCAATAGTGAGTTCCGACTGATGTTCAACTGGTTCTTTGGGGGTTCCGTCAACAGATTCTCCCGAGTTCAGTTTTGATCTCAGAGGCAACCACGAATGGCTCGGCTGGAGAAACGAGATTCCTTGATTCGGGTACTGATCGATGCCGACGATCGGATTCTGGAGATAGGTCGCCAGACTAAAGATGACCCGGACCCGCTCGAAGTTGTCCGAACTCCCGAACTGACACGTCTTGTGATTGTTCCCAAGGACCATCGAGAAGTCGGTCGGCGTCAATTGAGGATCGAGATTCTCGATCAAAATCGTGTGCGTCTGACAAACGTTAACGAAATTAACGGCATAGCGCTCGAGTCTGGTTCCGTTTTAGCGCCGGGTAAGACCGTCGAATTGTGGTTACCTTTCACCGTCCATCGTGGGACCGTCGGAGTCTCGTTCGAAGGTCCCGCCGCTTCGAAGTCGTCGGTCGAACTGAGTGAAGACGAATTTTTTTCGCTACCAGCCGCACCACCTGCGCCGAATTCAGAACTGCTTGATTTCACTTCGTCTCACAGAGAATTGTCCGAGAATTTTCCGTCCAGCGAACCGGAGTCGTTATCGGATTCCTTTAAAAGTTCCAATAAAGGGCAGATGTTTAAGCGGCTGACACACTTAATTGTCCTACTGCAAGGGACCGCCTCCTCAAAGGATTTTGAGGAATCGATTTCCAAAAGCGCACTGGAAATGGTAGGCCTCGATCGAGCAGCTGTCCTCAAACTTGTTGGGACAACCTGGAAAATCTGTTCCTTGTCGATGCGGCGTGAAAATGACGAGGAATCATGGCGACCGAGTCAAGGGCTGCTGGGGCTGGTTGCCAAGAGTGGAAAGAGCTCTTGGGGGGTTCCCGGGGCCGATGGCAAAGGGATTTTCGAAAGCGCCGCTTCGGTCGTCGCCATGGTGGCCGCCCCAATTTTGAATAAATCCAATGAAGTTGTCGGTGCCGTTTATGGTGACCGAAAGGTCGGAGGGGGTCTGGCTCGTTCCCCCATCAATGAGTTCGACGCCATGATGGTGGAAATCATGGCCTGCGGGGTGGCAGGTGGGTGGGCTCGGCTTGAGCAAGAGCAGGCTGCGCTCACTCGACGTGCGCAGCTCGAACGATTTGTCTCGAAAGAGGTTGCACAACAACTTGAAGAAGATCAAGACGCGCTGATTGGAAAGGACGCTGAAGTCACAATTTTGTTTTGCGACATCGTCGGATTCAGCCGAATTTCTGAACAGTTGAGCCCTGCGAAGACGTTCGAATGGATCAACGCTGTCATGGAGACTCTGTCGGAATGCGTCTCGGCGACAAAAGGGACGCTGGTCGACTATATCGGCGACGAGCTGATTGCCATGTGGGGTGCTCCGTATGCCGTCGCTGACCACGCATCGGCGGCAGCCGAATCAGCAATTCAAATGCTGAATTCACTTCAGAAGCTCAATGAAAAGCATCCGCTTCCTGGAGGAGAATTGACCCAGATCGGCATTGGATTGAACTCCGGCAAAGTGAGGGTCGGCAATACGGGGTCATTAAAGAAAATGAAATACGGACCGCTCGGTTCCGAAGTCAATATTGCCAGCCGCGTCCAGGGAGCCACGCGTTTCTTACAGGCGCCAGCGCTGATCACGGGTGCCACCGCTCGACACCTTAAAGGGAAATTCAATATCCGAAGACTGTGTTCTGTGAGACTGAAAAATATCGAAAACCCCGTCGAGTTGTTCGAGCTGGTTGCAAGCCCAAATCCAGAATGGAGTCAGATCACCAAAGACTACGAAGTCGCATTAAAAGCCTTCGAAGAACACAAGCTTCTTACGACGATTGGAACATTGAGCCAGGTCGTTGCCCGCGAGACCTATGACGGTCCGACGATGGTCCTTCTTTCACGTGCCGTTGATGCCTGGTCCAGGGATCAAAAAAAATACGATCCCGTGTGGACGCTCCCTTCAAAATAGCCTTTGAGCAACACCTTCGTTGGGCGTTTGTGAGAATCGATCCATTATCGAGACAAACCGTTTCCTAAGCCCCTCGTTACCAGGTTTGGCGGTTTTGACGTTGGTGGTTGCGACTTTGATTTTGACGATTAGGTCTGCTGTCAATTACTTTGAATCAACTTTCTCGCCACGTTGGCTCACCTTCTCGAAAACGTCGCGAGTTTCTGCCGGGTCTCGATGACTTGTCCATACCAGCGACAGATGGAGGGTGTTTTCTCTAATATGTAAGCGCTGTGAAATGAGATTGATTAAAAAAAAATGAGACTGAATTTCGGAAGCTGAAAGGCTCCGTGTCGTCTAAGAGAAAGAGTTGAGAATTATGAGCGAACTTCCACCTCGCGAGCTTTTGGACGAAACGCATTCGTTTCCATGTCGTTTCATGTTTAAGGCGATCGGTTTGACGAATGACGATTTCGCGTTGCGGGTGGTTGCAGCGGTTCGAGTGACTCTCATTCAAGATTTTGACGCGCCGTACGAATTGCGTGAAACGTCAGGCGGGCGGCATGTATCTGTCACGATCGAGCCCTGGGTCGAATCGTCGCAGCAAGTGATCGAGATTTATGCCGCAATTCGAAATCTCGATGGCTTGGTCATGCTAATGTAAGCGATGTCCTTCGATCGATTTCTCTATCGAGGCGGCACAGTCGGGGGCAACGTCATATTGGGGATTGGTTCACCCAGCCAGAAGTGTTGTTTTCCAATGGCTTTTGGGTCAACAATCGTCAGCGGGCGTTTTGAGAGAACTTCCGTCATTGTCGTCCAATATAAAAATTGTCCGGTCAGTTCGGGCTGCGCCGAGTACTCGCCAAACAATTTTTCGAATCGCTGAGCTGTCCCTCGGGCTGACTGTTCTTTACGGATGCTGGCCGTTTGTCCTTCAAGCAGGATCGTTGCCGCCGAGCCTGAAAGCAATGGCTCGCCGTTGGCATCGAGTTCGAGCAATTTTGTCCAGAGCTCGTCGTTCAATTCCCAGTTCATCACTGTCTGCGAATTATTCGTAATTGGCTGATCTGTTCGTGCGGCATGCTGAAGCCGCGAGAATGCTCGTTCACCGACAGCACCCAATATGGTCCGTGACGCATATGCTTCTGCCTCGTTAATCAATAACTCACGATCCTCCAGTGCGTCGGCGACGTGCCGATAGGCGGGAACGACGGACTGCGGCGGATGGACATCAAGCCATTGGAGTTCGACGATTTCGACGCCAAGATCGTAAGTGGCGATCCGATCACGTAACTTTGCCAGCGACTGACGTTCCAGATCGGCACGCTGTTCGGTGAGTAGATTATCGAGTGACGCAGTGGCGGCGACCTCTCGAAGCACACTTTCGGCAGTCGCACGCAAAACATCGTCTGGACGTCGGCTTCCGGCGAATGCGAACTGCTTCAGATTGCTGATCCGATACTGAACCTCGGCCATCAACTCTACGGGGACTTCATCAGCAGTCAACATCATGGACTCGTCGCCTTGCGTCGAGTGTCCGCGATCTTCGTGTGTACTTGTCCATTCGATTGTTGGGAGATTGACTGGCGGCGGTGGAGTTCCCGATCGCGAAGCCAGCGCGTTAAGGCGACCGATGATCCCCCCATCACGTGCGCCGAAGGTTGCTTTGCCTGAGACGTTCCGTTTCGTCGATTGTTTTTCGACATCTGGTACTTCGCGATACCCCACGGCAACACTGCGGAGTCGCCCAACTTTTTCTCTCGTTAAGCGTTCAAGTGGCCAGGGCCAACGCCAATGCAGGCCGGCGTTCAGTTCGGTCTCGACGTGGCCGAAGCGAGTGACAATGGCGTGTTCGTCGTCAGTTAACAGAGCGATTCCGGACAGAAACCAGAGTGAAATCAATGTGGCAGCGGCCAGTTTTGTGCCGAGCTTCCAATGTTCAATGCACCAGAAGACCCATTCGGATGGCGATGCATTGGCAACAAGCCAGTCAGCTCCGGAAAGTAACGTGTTCAAGCCACGAGAAGTCAGCGAGGACGAATGAGATTCGAACCAAAGGAGCCTCATCGCGTTGGCCATGACCGCCAACGAGGCGACTTCATGAAACAAGGCTCCACCAATGGGATCGAGCCAGCGGAGCGAGCAGGCGAGTACTCCCAAGCCATTCAGGCCGAAGGCGAACAAGAGGATACTCTGCCAGATATTCTGGACGAGTGCTCGCGAAAGCCGAACAAGACCAGGAAGGGGTCGCAGGGGATCACCGAGAAGGATGATGTCACCTGCCGCTGCTGCCATGTCTCCACCCGCCGTTCCGAGGGAAATTCCGACATCGGCGGCGGCGAGTGCCGGTGCGTCGTTGATTCCGTCACCGACCATTGCCAGTGACCGACCAGTTCGACGAGCGTCTTCTATCCAGTGTGCTTTGTCAGCAGGAAGCTGCTCTGTTGCGATATGTTCGAAAAGGCCAAGCGTTTTGACCACCGCGTCTGCGGGTTGTGGCCTGTCGCCTGTTAAGAGAACGAACCTGGCGACACCGACGTCACGCAGTTCGTTAAGGACGAGTTGTGACTCGGGCCGAATGGTTTCAAGAACACCAATGACTCCGATGACGACTCCGTCGACCGCAACGACGAAAGGAGATTCGCCTGCAGCCTCGCGTTCTTTCAGTAGTAACGCGGCGTCCTGCGAGAAAGAGATATCACCACGATCTAAGGCGCGTCGATTCCCGACGACAATAGTCGCTAGCCGCAAGTTGGAATTGTCAGGCATCGTAGCAACAGAAACATCAGTCGATATTCGAACCTCGTCGGTCGAAATCGTCGCGATCACGCCAGCACCGGCAAGTGCTTCAAATTCCACTGGCGTTGGAATCATCAAGCCACGCTTTTCAGCGGCGTTGACGAGAATACGTGCGATGGGGTGTTCGCTATTTCGTTCGGCGATGGCCGCGATTCGCAGGACGGTATTCTCGGACAGTCCCGTCGTTGGAATGACGTTCCCAAGCGTGAGCGATCCTTGCGTCAGCGTACCTGTCTTGTCGAAGGCAAACGTATCGACGGTCGACAACCGCTCCAGTGCGGCAGACCCTTTCACTACGACACCTCTTCTTGCTAACCAGGCAAGAGATGCCATCACGGCACAGGGTGTTGCCAACACTAAAGGACATGGACATGCAACGACAAGGACACCAAGTGCCGGCAGATAACCGCTCTGCCACGACCCGGTCACAACACGCCAGCCGATTAATGTAGCCAAGGCCGCAGTAAGGACGGCTGGAAGAAACCATTTGGCCATGCGATCAGCCGTTCGTTCCAGGTCCCCTTTCTTTGACGCTGCTGTTCCGACAAGTTGAGCGACACGGGCAAGCGCGGTGCCAGTGCCGATTGACTCGGCAACGACGGTCAACGCACCGAACTGATTTAATGTCCCGGCGAGAACACGATCGCCCCGTTGTTTGTCGACAGGAAAGCTCTCGCCCGTAAACGGGCTTTGGTCGACGACAGATTTGCCTGACACGACTTGCCCATCGACGGGGATCCGTTCGCCCGGCCTGACGGTGACGATGTCGCCAACACACAATTCGTCGAGAACAACGTCCAGTTCGCGTCCATCCCGATTTCGATGTGCGATCTCGGGCCATAATGCGAATGTCTGGCGTACGGCCCAACGGGCTCGGTCGATTGTATAACCTTCGATGCTTTCCCCGATTAACGAGATCAGCACGACAAGGCCCGCCGTCTGGTGTTCACCGAGGACGATGGCTGCCAGGCAAGCCAGTGTGAGTGCCAGATCTGCTCCGACTCGACCCGATAGCAATCCATCCAGCGTGTGATAAAGAATCCTCGAACCGCCGACGATGGCAGCGAGTAATGCCAGACGGAACCCTAAAAAAGTCGCCTTGGAGGGATCAACACCAGAGATTCCTGCCGAAAGCATCCAGTCGGCAATAAGCAACAAGGCAACAACTGCGGTTAAGAGATACAGTGGCGCTGACTGGTAGTGAAAGTTCGGCCGCGACGCGACGGAGCATGCGGACTCCCCACGTAGCATCTCAGATGTCGACTCTGGAATGTAGTGCATGATCGATTACCTTTCCCCCCGAGAAGGAGGGAACGTCAGATCGACAGGGTGTTCCGCATCAAGCACGACTTTCATTTTTGCGAGGTTTAACACTTCCTGGAAAGTCTCGATGGTGAGGCGGTTCATCACGAGCTGTTTCGAATCTCCGTAAGTGCGGTTTCGACTTTCGGCATCACGTTGAATTTGACCGGTCAACAAATTGAAACGGTCTGCCGAGCCGGCTGCTGCAGAGATTTTCGCATGTCGAGTTTGTTCAGCATCATCCTTGAGTTTTCGGGCATCGGCTTGCGATTCTGCAAGCTTCTGCTCGGCGTAACTGCGAGCGTCGTGGATGGAGCGAGCCATATCCGCTCGAGCGTTTGAGACGTCGAGAAATTCGGCTTTCGCACGTGCTGGCGGTTCCGCCCGATCGACGGTTACCTGTTCAACGTCGCAACCGAGTCGCAAGTCTGCCGCCTGCAGTCGCACGTCTTGCAGCAGTCGATTGTTAAGTTCGGCCAAACCCTGGGTATGAACGAAGTCGACTCCGCACCTTGACACGAGGTCCGTCGTTGTTGTCTCGACCAGTAACTGCAATCGCTGAATCGGTGAAATTGAACGATAAAGCCAATCAATGACGTGCTCTTCGGAAACTCGATACTGCACATTGATCTTGAGCAGTAGCAGGTTTTTGTCTCCCGTGAGAAACGTCGCGGGGCGAGCAGCGGTCGTGGGGATGAGAAAATTCGGATCGGCTTCGATTTCACCCAGCGAAAGGGTACGGACTTCGTTGAAGTTCACGCGATCAACTCGTGCCAGTGGCCAGGGAAGGTCGAGATGCAATCCACTGGTACTGAGCGGTGTTATGACGCGACCAAATCGGCGAACGACTCCCTTTTCGTTCGCGGGGACAGTGTAGAGGCCCGTCAAAAAATAGGAAGCGAATGCGATCCCCAGCAGGTATTTGAGTTTCACGGCAAAACTCCCGCAGCGCGATCTGCTTTTTCGGGAATATTTGCAGGATTGTCATCATCCGGGATCGTCGTCGCAGGCGTTGGCTTTGTTGTCAAAGGAACACCACGAATCAACAAATTCAACAAACTGTTTGACCCAGACAAAATGAGAGTGGTCCGCTCATTAAGGATCTGTTTATAAGATTCGAGCGTTTGCAAAAGTGCGGCAAACTCCGGGTCTTTCGCGTGGGCTTCATTCAAAATGTGAATTGCAGCGGCTTCACCTTCACCACGAATTCTCTCGGCATCAGCGTTGGCTTTTGCCAAGAGTTCTCCCGATTGGCGGTCGGCACGACTGCGAATCATCCGATTTTCCGCCAGGCCAGCACTTCGGTATCGTTCGGCGATCTTCTGCCGTTCGCTTCGCATCCGTTCGAAGACCGCCTGCATGTTTCCAGTAGGAAGATTGAGTCGTCGAATGCGAACGTCAATGATTTCAACTCCCAATCGGTCGCTGAGCGACTGTGTTTCGTTGGGGCGCTGCTCAAATTCTTTACGGATTTCCGCTGAGACTTTCTCCAACGAGCTAGGGCCGTCTGAAGGGCCTGCTTCCGAATGAGTGGCATTGAGCAATTCCGATAGTTCGCTTCGACCGATCTGTTCCGTCAAAATCGACTGCAATCGACTCGCCAGTCGTGATTCAGCAACCTCAACGCTTCCCAGTCCCTGAAAGAACTTTACGACGGGGCGATCAAGCAATCCGGTCGATTGGCCGTCAGCGATTTTCCAGCAGAGATAAGCCTCAACGGTGACATTCTTTCGGTCTCGCGTGAACGCCTCGCGTCCTGAAGGAGACAAAAGCTGTAATCGACGGTCAAATCGGCGAACAGTTTCGACCGGCCAGGGGAGCTTAAAATGAAGGCCTCGGTGTGATGGCTGGTCATAGACGGCAGTGATCCGACCGAGTCGCTCAACGACTGCAAATTCAGTTTCGTCGACGAAAATAAATATTGTGGGAATTAAAAGAATTACGGCAATTCCCGCCAACCAGCGCCATAACCAATGACGCTCGATCCCAATCGAGGATTGTTTACTCCGTGGTGATTCTATTTCCAATGCCATGCCAGTTCCGAGAATCAATGTCGATCGCTCAAGTCCAAGCAACGGCCAATTCGGCGGCAAACGTTAACTTGGGTAAATCGCAATGATTCTATGGGTTGCCAAGAGGCACTCGCAATGAAGAAGTCTCCGTTCGAACGCTTATGTGCTTTCCGATGCAGAAAAAACGTCGACAGATAAGCCCTTGCGACATCGGGTTGAACCCCCGCTGTGAAGGTTGTTTTGAATCGAAAATTCCATTAACGCCAAAACAAGCCGTTCGATTTTACAATTCATTACGGTTTTTCAGTGATTTTCGACGAATCGCCATCCTCAACGAGTCTCAAATATAAAGCTTCGACCTTCGACCGTGCCCAAGGGGTTTTACGCAGGAACGCCAAGCTTGATTTGATCGTCGGGTCAAAAAGAAAGCAACGAACGGGGATCAACACCCCGAGTTCGTCCCAACCATAATGGTCTGAAAGTCGCTCAATGATCATCGCGAGCGTGACACCGTGTAGAGGGTCTTTGGAATTTTGTATCGTCATATCATCAATCTGTTATACGGTTTACGAATCCCCTCGCCCTCAAGCCGTCGGTAAAAAGCATCGGCTGCGACCTTGTGTGGATGAAGTTTTAGGTCATCTGTTCGAAATCATCGAATACACAACAGTAGATTACGTACGCGTGACATCCGTGTCCATAAATCGAAGGAATCGTACAAAACTTGTGGAAAAACCCAAAAATGTCGGCTTTGACTCACGAAAACCATGCCAGAAATGCTGACCAAAACGCCGATAAGAATTGTAACGATTGCGTCCGAGTGCAATGGATTGTCCGTTTACGGAAAGCTGGATCATGGATCGCCGCTCATTTTGCCATCAATTGCTTGGTACTGGCGTTGTTGTTGGTTCGATGGTGAAGCTGATTGACGCAGCCCAGTTGGCATCGGCAGCCACGGGGGCGACCAAAGTTCAATGGCAAAAGAGCTTGAAAGCGGCTCAAAAGCTGGCTCTTCAACAAGATAAACCAATGATGGTTGTCTTTAGTGCAAGCTGGTGCACATTCTGCCACAAGCTGGATCGAGAGACGTTTTCTGACAAGCGGATCTCAAGCTTCATTGAGCGAGAGTTCGTTCCTGTCCACCTCGACTTCGACAAAGAACCCAAGGTCGCGAAGATCCTCGAAGTGGAACGCCTTCCGTGCACCGTATTTCTCACTCCGCAGGCAGATCTTTTGTTGCGGACCGAAGGTTTTGCGAACGCCAAGGATTTCCAGTCAACCCTTTCTTCTGTTCTCGATAAACGAACAGAAATTCAGCAAGTCCGAGCTTCGACGATCAGCCGCTAGACGGTGAATTTCACGTATAACAGTCACGAAACAAATTCTGCCGCCTACGACAAAAGACGCATGGCAAATTTGTGTCGGCTGCTGCTGGATGCGAACTGAGTTGCATCCCCGCGACGCCTGCTGCGAGTCGCCACCTCAGGAACTTGGGCTTTTTTGAATTAGCCTATTTCCGTGCATGGGTTAATGGACTTCGGCAATCTCGGGCAATCTCGATCTCCGCGTACGGTCACGTCATTCTTTTTTCGAGATCGTTTTGTGTCACGTTCCTGGATTCGTGACCAGAGAGACAGTTGCCTCGCTCGCATCCCGGCGGACAATCCGCAACAATCTGAGCGGGATGGAAATCAGTTCTTCTTCCCTGAAGTCGGGATTGCTATTTGGGAGTTGTCGGGATGAATCTTAAGGGCAAGAATGCGCTAGTGACGGGAGCAAGCCGAGGGATCGGACGCGGCTGCGCAATCGAAATGGGGCGAGCGGGCGCGAACGTCGCAATTAATTATTACTCGCACGGCGACGAGGCAGAGGAAGTTGCCAAAGAGATACGTGCGTTCGGAGCCAAGGCAATCACGCTTCAGGGTGATGTTTCAAATCGGCTGCGTGTGGAAGAAATGGTGGCCGAAACTGCGAACGCTTTCGGCCAAATCGATTTGTTCGTCTCGAACGCGGTATACAGTGATCGACAACTGATGCTTGAAGCCGATCTTGCCGGCTTCCAGAAAACAATTGATGTTGGTATGTGGGGCGCGTTTTACGGAGTTCGAGCTGCGGCACTGCAAATGGTAAAGCAGAATTCTGGTGGTTCGATTGTCGTCATCAGTTCGCCACATGCCGTGATTCCGATCCCAACGGCAATGGCGTACAACATGGCAAAAGCGGCGATCGATCATATGGCTCGAACAGCAGCGATTGAATTGGCCCCTCATCGAATTCGAGTCAATATTGTCCATCCGGGTTGGATTGATACGCCGGGCGAACGAAAATTTTTCACCGAAGAACAAATCGCCGAAGGTGCGAAGACATTGCCGTGGAAGCGAATGGGACGGCCGGATGAAATTGGTAAAGGGGTTGCGTACGCGTTGAGCGATGATGCCGACTACATGACAGGAAGCACACTGACAATTGATGGCGGAGTCAGTCTTCCCTGGTGGTCAAATCGTTCAGAGGGTTCGATGTAGTTTTTTGACAGGAATACTTTTCCCGCAACGATCGCATCAGCCAGATAATGCTTTAGGATCGACCTGACTGAATTCCACTGAAACAATCGTTTTTAATGGACGCATTGCAACAAATCTTGGCGTGGTATCTTGGCCTGCGTGCACCTCGCCCAGGCGAGGGGACTGCATGGCGATTTGACTATCATTGGCCCGCCCCGCAATGGCTGATGCTGATCTTGGCCGTTATGGTCGCACTCTTTGTATTCGGTATTTATCGGCGGGATGGAGAATCGCTTCACTGGCGAAGTCGTTCAATTTTAATCGGACTCAGGCTTGCCGTTTTCGCACTGATCCTTGGGATGCTGATGGAGCTGAGCCTGACGATTGAACGGACTGGGCTGCCAATCGTCGCCGTCATGGTCGATACGTCGTCGAGTATGTCGCTTCAGGATCAATACGCGGGGCCTTCCAAGGGAACTCGACTGATTGACGAGCTCGCGAAATCTATCGGACGAGAGCCAAACCGTCTCGCCATTGCGCAACATTTGCTGACGCGAAACGACGGCCAATTGTTGCGAGACCTCCAGCGCGCTCATCAGCTACGGGTTTATCGTTTTGCAGAGAATGCCACGCCGCTGGAATCAGGAGACATTGGGGAGGAGACTCAATCATCATCACCTGATCGGTCGTTACAAGAAGCATTCAATGCGGCGCTTTTGGAGATTAGATCTCTGCTTCCCGACGGCGATCAAACGCGGCCGGCTGCGGCAACAAAAAAGGTCCTCAGCGACTTGCGCGGCGTTCCTCCTGCAGCCATCGTATTTTTCACGGACGGTGTCGCCAGCGTCTCGGACAAAGACAACCTCTCCACCGTTGGGGAGTCAGCTCGCAGGAAAGGAGTCCAATTTCATATCGTTGGAATTGGCAGCGAAATCGCCGCAAAAGATTTGAATTTATACGATACATTGGTTGATGAAGTCGCCTTTATTGGTGATCCAATGGTGTTCAAAGCCAAGGTTCGAAGCTTTGGTTATTTCGGAAAAAAAGTTCTTCTTCGAGTTCGCAAGGAAGGAGAGCAAGCGAGTCTGGCCCAACAGGAGTTTGTCGCGCCCGCCGATGGACAGACCACTGCAGTGGAACTTTCATACGCGTCACCGTTGTCGGGTGAATTTGACTACGTGCTCGAAGTCGTTGAACAAGCCGATGAAACGAATCTTTCAAATAATTCTGAAATTCGACATGTCAGTGTTCGAGAAGAGAAGATTCGCGTTTTATTGGCTGATAGCGGTCCACGCTATGAATTCCGATTCTTGAAGCAATTGTTCGAACGCGATAAGTCGATTGAACTGAGCACGTTGATGCAGGAAGCGGATATTGAATATGCTCAGGAAGATCGAACCGCAATCCCCCGTTTTCCCGTGAAGAAGGAGGATCTGGCGAAGTACGACGTGCTGGTCCTCGGAGATCTCGCGCCCGAGCAACTCGGTAACGCCGCCCTCGAAAACGTTGGCGAATTCGTCCGGGAAAAAGGGGGCGGTGTGGTGATGATCGCCGGAGCGCAATTCAACCCACTTGCTTTTGCGGGAACTCCCCTTGAAAGCATTCTTCCATTCGAGATGTCTGGAGTCCGAAGTCCGCGCGAGGCAAGTTCGGACTCGTTTCACCCGATATTGACATTGGATGGACAGAAAGGAAATAGCCTGTTTCGATTGGGCAACAGTGAGGCAGAAAGTCTGTCAATTTGGAATGATCTACCCAATTTCACCTGGATGGTGGAACTCACAAAATTGAAACCGGCTGCTCGAGTCTTTGCTGAGCATCCCACGAAGATGGGGGCGAGCGGAAGGTTGCCTGTCATACTCATGCATCAGGTCGCCGCAGGAAAAGTTTTATTCCACGCGACGGATGAAACTTGGCGATGGAGATTCCGCACAGGGGACCTCTATTATGGGCGCTACTGGATTCAGGCAATTCGATATCTCAGTCGCAGCCACATGATTGGCAAAGATCGAACCGCTGAACTAACGGTTGATCAGCAAGTCTACCAGCGAGGGCAATCCGCCACACTTCGAGTAAGGTTTGTTGACGAGCGATTCATTCCATCCGATTCAAGTGGAGTTTCTGTCACTGTCGAGCGAAAAGGTGAAGGGCGACAGACGGTCAAATTAAACCGAGTTCGTGAACTTTCCAGAGCGTTTGAAGGGCTGTTGCCACGCTTGAGCGAAGGATCATATCACGGCTGGATCTCGCAACCAGCTTTTAGCGAAGCACCAACATCGGTTGACTTCAGAGTGGAAGCACCACAGCGCGAAATGCAAAGCCGCGGAATGGACAAAGCTGATTTGACGTTGGCAGCGGCGACAACGTATGGGCGCTTATATACGTTAGAAGACTTTGATCGACTGGTTTCAGAAATCCCGCGAGGAACACCAATTCCGCTTGAAACGGATGAACCAATGCCGATTTGGAACCGATGGGAATTTCTCGGATTAGCCACACTGCTGCTAACAGCAGAATGGCTGATCAGGAAGCGGCAAAAGTTGCTGTAACACAACGACTTAACGCGTTGTTTTGCGAGGTTTCATTCGCGCGTTAACCACGCGGAAATGTGCCGAAAACACTCTCAAATACGACCCTGAGAACCATCCAGTGGTAGGGTGATTACTTGACGGCCCGGCTTGGATTTGGTCGTGAGTTAACGAATTCGCGCCATTGCTCAAACGCCGCTAACGGCGTCAATGCACCTACAACCATAAAAATGTCTACGACTAAATCAAACATTGCAATTCTCCTTACTGGTTAGAGATGCAAATGGCGCGCCAAGTTGTTTTCTAGCTGGATTTTGCGTTAAAGGCGGAAAATCTGCCTAACGAATATGCAAGGTTGCCGTAAAAAAGCCGTTTATGAATCAAGCAAACTTCAGCTTTCGCACGCCGCTGCCCCCTTTGGATCACGCGGTTGTCGCTCATTGCCTCAAAGAACTGGCCGTCGATTTCGTCGATTTGCTTCAGCGAAACTTCGTCATGACGTAATCCTCGATCGAAGGTGAGAAGCGATCATTTTTGTCTTTTCAGTGAACCAGCGCACGAGCGAAAAAATGGCAAACCATTTGGGATCGAACACCCGGTTGCAACCGAATTAGCGAGAGGGAATTCGTGATGCCTCTTGTCGTGATTTTGGGGTTCGACTAGGATTCCCTGAATGGATGTTTCGTCAACCAGTTCATTGGATGACGGTCCAAACGCCATTTCGAAGTTCAAAGGTTCTAAAAATCCTCGGTACAAGCGGATATCCCTTATGAAGTTTCTCGCTCTGTCACGCCCCGTTGGAATCGTTACTGTTGGTGTCGTTTTGCTTGTTGCGACGACGATATTCGCCCAGCAGTTTGGTGGGGCACAGGTGTCTGAGCAGGCTACGGTCAAACTCGTTTCAGAAATGATTTCCAAGTACCACATTACTCAAAAGCCGCTTGACGACCGAATTTCCGCGATGGTTTTAAATAAGTTCATCAAGGACCTTGATTCTCAGAAGCTGTATTTTCTGAAATCGGACATTGATGGATTTGCAAGGTATCGTGATCAACTGGACGATCTCTTGAAGGTGGGTCAGGTTAACTTCGCTCACGAAGTATTCAAGATCTATCTTCAACGGTTGGACGAACGCATGGTGGTCGCCCATATGATGATCGATGCGCCTCACAATTTTGCCCTCGATGAATCCATGATGGTCGACGGAGACCAACTGTCCTGGTCGGTCGACGCGAAAGAACTTAATGAGCGATGGAGAAAGCGAGTCAAGTATGAACTCCTTTCGATGCACCTCGATAAAACATCCCCAGAAGACTCTCGAAAACGATTGCACAAGCGTTACGAGACCCTCAAGCGAAACGCGCACGACACCGAAGACAACGAAGTTCTCGAAATGTTTCTCTCGTCGGTGGCTCACTGCTTCGATCCCCATTCGAGTTACATGTCGCCTCAAACTGTCGAAGATTTCCAAATTACCATGCGACTGAGTCTTCAGGGAATCGGTGCGGCCCTGCGGTCTGAAGATGGTATGACAACCGTCGCGTCGATCGTTCCCGGCGGTGCCGCTGAGAAAGATGGACGGTTGAAAGTGAACGATAAAATCGTCGGCGTCGGTCAGGATGACGGCGATTTCCAGGACGTAATTGAAATGAAACTGAACCGTGTCGTCCGCCTGATTCGCGGCGAACGCGGAACAAAAGTCCGTTTGAAAGTACTCAGGGATGCCGGTCAGACCGAGATGATCGAACTGGTTCGGCAGACGATTGAACTCAAGTCGTCTGAAGTCAAAGGAGAAATCATCCAGACTGGCGAACGGTTCGGCAGTACCTTTGGCGGACCCAAATTCCGGATTGGCGTGATTAACATCCCGTCTTTCTACCGCGATTTTACAGGTGCTCAACAAGGCAAGGACGATTTCAAGAGTACCGCTCGTGACGTCGCTAAAGTCTTGGCTGAGTTTAACGACAAAGGTGGCGTCGACGCAGTCGTCGTCGATCTTCGGATGAACGGTGGTGGTGCACTCAGCGAAGCCATCGAAGTGACAGGGCTTTTCATCGATCAGGGTCCTGTCGTTCAGGTGAAAGAGCAAAACGGGCGAATCAAGAGCCACGATGATGAAGAGCCAGGAGAACAGTACAAAGGTCCTCTGGTTGTCATCTGCAATCGCTTGTCTGCTTCGGCATCCGAGATCTTTGCGGCAGCAATCAAGGATTATGGCCGCGGCATCGTCATCGGCGATACCACGACCCACGGTAAGGGAACCGTACAGAACATCATGCCTGTCAGCAGCCAGATGTTTCGTGCACTACCTGGCGGTAAGGATCGCGGGGCTTTAAAGCTGACGATAAATCAGTTCTATCGAGTGAACGGAGACAGTACACAGAATCGAGGCGTCGAATCCGATGTCGTTCTTCCTTCACTTCTTGACCATATGGATCTGGGGGAATCATTCCTCGATAATGCACTTGCGTTCGATCACATTAATCCAGCCCCTCACAAACTCTGGCCGAACGCCAATCCTCAAATTATTACCACTCTCCGAGACAACAGCCAACGACGAGTTGCGACTGATCCCAAGTTTCAGCAGACCCTGAAAGATATCGATCGGTATGTTGCTCGCAAAAATCGTAAGTCGGTGTCGCTCAATGAGGAAACATTGAAAGCCGAACGGGACGAGGACAAGGCCGCGAAGGAAGTTGAGAAAGAAGAGGAAGAGCACGAGACCAAATCCGACAAAGCCCCGGTCTTTGCCAAAACCGAATACAACGACGAGATTCTGCACATCGCCGTCGACTACACGTCGCTGCTGAAATCGCAAAAGACTGCTGCCAACCGCTGAAAACGGCTGGTGCAATTGATTGCTGCAACGACAGACGCGTAGATTTCAGTATTCGTTCGATTCTTATTCGGCCCTGCCGCGGTCCGCACATGGCCATTATTGAAGTTTCCCAGCTCGCAAAACATTATCGCGTCTATCGAAAGAATGCGGGATGGATGGCATCCGTCACCGGCCTTTTTCACCGCGAGTACAATACCGTACGCGCTGTCAAAGAAGTTGGTTTTCAGATCGAGAAAGGCGAAATGGTCGCGTTTCTCGGTCCGAATGGTGCCGGAAAAACAACGACCCTAAAGCTGCTGTCAGGATTGATCTATCCCACGTCGGGAACCGCCACCGTACTAGGGTACGTTCCCTGGCAGCGCAGTAACGCGTATCGGAAACGCTTTTCTCTGGTTATGGGTCAGAAGAACCAGTTGTGGTGGGATCTTCCCGCCCAAGAGTCGTTCATTCTGCATCGTGAGATTTACGACATCGACCACGCGGCCTTTCAGCGGCGACTGGATGAATTGACCGATCTGCTTGAAGTTCGACAGCTTGTCAAACAGCCCGTCCGGGAATTGTCGCTTGGCGAGCGAATGAGGATGGAACTGATCGCGTCGTTACTTCATTCGCCGGAAGTTTTGCTGTTGGACGAACCAACAATCGGGCTCGATGTTGTTTCCCAGAGAAAAGTGCAGGGATTCTTACGCCATTATCAGTCCGAACAACAAATGACAGTGCTGCTAACCAGTCACTACATGAAAGATGTCGAAGCGTTGTGTCGTCGAGCGATTATCATCAATGAGGGTGAGATCAAACACGATGGGCCGTTGGCGGAAATCGTCGATCGTTTCAGCAGCGTAAAACAGATTCATCTTCAGTTTGCAGGAACCGAAATTCCTGCGGATATCGATCGTTATGGTAAAGTGCTTGAACAGATACCACCCCGAGTCAAACTCGAAGTGCCGCGGCAGGACATTCCAAAAATCCTTGCCGCACTTCTTGATCGGTACACGATCGAGGATGTCGGTGTTCAAGAACGTCCGCTGGAGGACGCCATGGCCGAGTTGTTTTCGCGGAAGAACTCAGACGAATGAATAACGATATTTGTAGTAGCGCGATTGACTTCAATGCGCCGGCGATCGTCCGATTGAGGTTGATTCTGCGACCAGACTCATTCCTGGTTCGAGGCTGAAAATATCACTTCCATGCCCTCATCACTCCGTGTCAAATGGTGCATACTCAGGACGTCCATCGAAGAGAGGCTCGTTTATCGCGCCGACTTTGCCTTTGCGACTCTGGTCCGATTCCTGCCGATTGTGACACAGGTCTTTTTGTGGGGAGCAATTTATCAGACCGCCGGGCCACGTGATCCCAAGCTGATCAACGGGTACACGTACGGAGATATGGTGGCTTACTCGTTGCTCGTCATGGTGGGGCGGGCATTCTCTTCCATGCCAGGACTGACGACAGGGATTGCTCGCGATATCCGCGACGGTGCGATCAAAAAATTCCTTATTCAGCCAATCGACCTGTTGGACTATCTCTTCTGGCATCGCGTTGCACATAAGCTGGTCTATTATGCCGTGGCTTTCCTCCCTTTTGCGTTTGTTTTCTGGCTCTGCCGGAATTATCTGCATGGATGGCCTGATCTGACGATGTTTGTGGGTTGGCTCATTTCACTCATTCTCGCATTTCTGATCGGATTTCTGATTGAAAGTTTAATGGGCCTGGTTGCGTTCTGGTTCCTTGAAGTCAGCTCTCTCGTTTTCGTGTACATGTTGCTCAGCTATTTTCTCTCAGGCCATATGCTTCCACTTGATTGGCTTCCACCACCCTACGGCGATGCAATTCGACTGCTCCCATTTAAATATCTGGCGTTTGTGCCGGCAGCCATACTGCTCGAAAAATACAACCATCGTCAGTTGGCAGTCGAATTAGTCCAAGGCTTCGCTTGGGTCGTGGTGTTACTGGCGCTCAATCGTCTGGCGTTGGTGCGTGGTATCAAACGTTACAGCGCCTTCGGCGGTTGAGATGATCGAATTTGGACATACTGCTTCGCTTCGCGTTTCTCATTGAACTCTGGCATCGCTGACCGACATCCCGTACATCTGACTCATGACAATCCAACCAGAAATTCAATCGCAGCCCGCTTCGATGACTGGCGTCTATGGGCGAACATTTTGGCTCGCCTATCTTGCGAATTCGATATTAGTGATGGCCAATGCGCTGACGTTCCGGTTCGCCGAACTGGTTCACTTTCTTGGCGGAACTGAAAGCGTTGTCGGGGACATCGTCGCCTTGGGAACCCTTGTCGCTGTTGCGGTACGATTGAGCGTATCACACGTACTTGATGACTATGGCACACGCGTGATCTGGCCAATCTGCTCATTGTTATTCATCGCAGGGTGCGGAATGTTTCTTGGCGCTACCCAGATGTCCTGGCTGCTTTATCTGGCTCGAGTCGCGTTTTTTGTAGGACTGACGGGAATGTTCGCCTGCTCGATGACGCATATCCAGAACCATGTCCCGCCAGAACGACGAACCGAAATCATTGGTAATCTCGGAAGTAGCGGTTTCGTTGGAATGATCCTCGGTTCAAATCTGGGGGATTGGATCCGCTATTTTGTTGCTGACTTGCAGACTCAATTTCTGATCTTATTCGGCGGTGCTGGATTGATCGGGGTTCTTTACCTGGTCATTGTGATTCTCTTGACTTACGACGATCACGCGGTGAAACGAACCTCGTCACCCATCGCATTTCGACTCATGATCCGTTTCTGGCCAGGTACTGTTGTCCTTGCCGCGATGACAATGGGATTGGGGGTCACGGCAACTCAAACGTTCCTGACTCGTTACGCGACCTCACAAAAAATTGAAGGAATTGGCCTCTTTTTTACCGGCTATGCAATCTCCGCATTTGTATTTCGTCTACTGGTGCAAAACTGGAGCCAGACGATCGGGCGGCATTGGATGCTGGTGCGTGGATTGATTGGCCATACGATCGGTCATTTTCTCCTGGCGTTCGTTACGGAGGGATGGCAGTTCATCATACCGTCGATTATCTGTGGATTCGGTCACGCCTTGCTCTTTCCCGCAGTCGTTTCGCTCGGGTCAGGTGCCTTCCCGAAAGAATGCCGAGGTGCTGGGACGGCGATCATCCTTGGCTTTACCGATTTTGGGTCACTCGTTTTCTCTCCGATCCTTGGACGAATCAGTGATCGATTCGGATTCCAGACCATGTATTGTGTTTCCAGCAGCATCGCATTATTCACGGCACTGGGGTATGCGTATATTGCTATTCGACACGAGGACGAAGAAGCACAACAGCTCCGCTGACCGAAAAAGTCTTCGGCCGTGTGCCACCATGAAACTGATTTTGATCACCAGTTCGAGAGCCGATGATCACCCGAGGGGTTTTCCCGATTGCCATGTCCGACACTCCCGTTAAGACAACCGATTCTCGCAATTCCATGCCGAATCTCAGTAGTCGGCCCAGCGATCAGGAATCCGCGCCTGACTCGTTCTTTTGGCAATTTCGGTGGACGATCCTGATCCTTGGCCTCGCTACCATCCTGAGACTCGCTGCGACGTTGGGCGATCTCGCGATTGATGAAGTCTGGTCGCTCTGGTTCGTGCGTACTTGGATCCGCAGCATCGCCTCTATTTTCCTCTTACGGCATGACAATAATCACTTGCTGAATACGTTCGTCTTGTACATTGTGGGGCCGAATGAGTGGGGCATCTGTTACCGGATCGCGCCGGCCGTCGCTTCGATTCTGGCCGTCTGGCTTTCCGGCAGGATCGCAATTCGCCAGGGCGGGTCTCCATCGCGACTTGTTACGCAGATGCTTGTCGGGTCGTCGTACCTTCTGATTCTTTATGGCTCGGAGGCACGCGGATATTCCTATGCCATCTTTTTCGCATATTTATCGTGGTTGCTCCTGTTGCGTGTTCAAGAGAAGCGGCGTTGGCTTGATGCTGGAGCATTTGCGATCAGTGCCAGCCTGGGGTTTCTGGCTCACCTGACATTCCTTTATTGCTACGCCGGTTTCTGCGTCTGGGCCTTTTTGATGTGGTTAAAGAAACCAAACTGGATTCTGCCACTGGCTTTGATTCCTCCGTTCATCGTGGCCTTCGGCCTATACACATTCTTTATTCGCGGAATGGCGATTGGAGGCGGCCCGGAAACGACGATCGCCTCCGCCGTGATTTCGACGTTGTCCATCCTCGCAGGTGGACCACTTTACGACGATGGCGCTTTGGTCACCGCCCTCGTCGTGCTGATTTTGCTGGGCATCGGATTCGTGCGGTTGTGGCAAAAAGACCGAGCAATTGCGGCCTGTTATGCGACCATCATTTTCCTGGCTCCAGCCGCAGTCTTGGGCTTTACCGGACATCAACTGATTTACCCACGCTATTTTTTGATACCGGTTGCATTCGCGCTGCTGTTGATCGGCAAGGGACTCGCGAGCCTTTGCAAGCCTGGCACGACAGGACGGTTAATTTCCATCGGGCTGATCATCACCTTTCTCGCAGGAAATGGCTGGTGGACGGCACTGCTACTCAATCATGGGCGCGGAGACTATTCGCAAGCGATCGCCTGGATGGTGCAAACCAGTAGTTCCCCGGCGACGGTCAGCAGCGATCACGATTTTCGTAACGGCCTGATGTTCGCATACTTCTCGACACAGCTTTGGCCCAAAGATCCCCCTTTGATTTACATCGACCAGCGCAATGTTCCACCGCAGGGAACCGAATGGTTCATCCGCCATAATTTCGATGGTGATCCGCCTCATCCAAAATTTATCACCGACTCTTTTGGAAATGGATACCGGTTGGAACGGACCTTTCTCCATCACAGCCTGACAGGCTGGAATTGGTGGATCTACAAACGAAACACCCAGACGTTGTGATTTTCTTCATCTTGCTCGCTACTGTGACGAAGTCCGACGAGTTATGCTCGAAGGTGTCCTTCGCGACGCATCAATAGAATTTCGGCTTGAGAGGGCTATCAGAGCATGCTTGGAACACTCATCTTCGGCGGTCAGTCCTGGTTGACTGTGGCTGTGGTGTTGTTCGGACTGGGCCTGGCTCTTGTCGTGTGGCGTTATTCCGGATCGCGGACGGATCTACCCACCCGACTGATGGCGTCCTTTTTTAAAGCTCTCGGGTTGTTATTACTCTCCATCTGTTTGCTCGAACCTCTCTGGAGCGGTCAGCGGGCGCGACCGGGAGCCAACCTGTTCGTGCTGATGGCAGACGACAGCCAAAGCCTGACAATTAAAGATCCCAATGCCACAGTCACTCGCGGAGAGCAGCTTAAGAGCCTGTTAAACGCCGAAGATGCTCCCTGGCAGGTCCGCCTGGCCCAGGACTTTGATTTACGCCGATACCTGTTCGATTCCCGTTTACAAAACGTCACCGACTTTTCCGGCCTCACGTTCCAGGGTTCGCAAACGAGTCTGATCGGAGTCCTTAACGGACTGAAGGATCGCTTTCGAGACCGTCCGCTGGCTGGCGTACTGCTTTTCACAGACGGGATTGCGACCGATTCAAAAGAAAGCAAAATCAATCTTCAAGGTTTCCCACCGATTTACCCCGTCATCCTCGGGACCGAATCGCTAAACCGGCCAATCCCGGATCTCGCGGTGTCGCACCTCACAATCACGACAACGGCATTCGAAGATGCGCCGGTCACGATACAGGCGGATGTCACGCAATCTTCGCTTCCCAATGCCAAGGTGACGGCGCAGGTCATCGACGAAGCGGGAACAATCGTCAAACAAGTGACACAAGCATTTTCCGATAATTCGGCACCACTTCCGTTTCGATTTCAGATTCGGCCAACCAAACCAGGAATCTCGTTTTACGAAGTCAGGGTTCGCACGGAAGACGAAGCCAAGCGAGCCGAAGCGGCAAAACCGACACCGGCCAGTCCATCATCTGACAACGTCTTGAAACCACTCGTCGATGCCTCATCCATCGAATCGACATTGTCCAACAATCGCAGGCTGGTTGCTGTCGATCGCGGGAGTGCCAAATATCGCGTCCTGTATCTCTGTGGTCGACCCAACTGGGAATACAAGTTCTTGAAACGAGCGATCGATTCCGATGAGCAGATTGAACTGACAGGCGTCATTCGCATTGCCAAAAAAGAACCCAAGTTCGATTGGCGAAGTAAGGCAGGTGAAGTCAGCAATCCTTTATTCCGCGGTTTCGAAGGAAAGACGGAAGAGACCGAACGGTATGACCAGCCGGTGCTCGTCCGCTTGAACACGAAGACCGCCGATGAGTTGGCCGAAGGGTTTCCCAAAACGGCAGTGGATCTTTACCAGTTCCACGCGGTCATCATCGACGATCTGGAATCGGAATTCTTCTCACCCGATCAACTTGCACTCCTCGAACGATTCGTCAGCGAACGAGGGGGCGGTTTACTGATGCTGGGAGGAGCGGAGTCCTTCCGGCAAGGGGGATACGAAAGAACCTCCGTCGGACGGATGCTGCCGGTATCGCTTGAGGCTACTCCCGCGTCGGCAAATCCCATCGGATATCGACTGCGGCTGACGCGAGAAGGCTGGCTTCAGCCTTGGGCACGTCTTCGTCTAACGGAAACCGAAGAGCAGCAGCGGTTGGTAGAATTGCCGAATTTCTTGACGTTAAATCGAGCGGGCCATGTGAAACCTGGTGCAACGGTCATTGCCGAAGTGACTGAACCGACGGGCCAGGCCTTTCCGGCGCTGGCCGTGCAGGCGTTTGGTCGTGGCCGATGTGGTGCCATGCTGATCGGAGACCTCTGGCGGTGGCAGCTTAACCGAACCGACACCCAGCGGGAGAAAGACGATCTCGGCAAAGCCTGGCGACAGACGGTTCGTTGGCTGATCGCCGATGTTCCCGATCGGATCGAAATGCGTACGACCCCCAAGAACGACTTGGG
Source organism: uncultured Schlesneria sp. (assembly GCA_903904835.1). Taxonomy (GTDB): domain Bacteria; phylum Planctomycetota; class Planctomycetia; order Planctomycetales; family Planctomycetaceae; genus Schlesneria. The sequence continues at coordinate 92,323 of CAIVEI010000209.1, forward strand.
CCAACCGCTAATGCAGATCGAGGCTCGCATTCGGACCAACGAATTCCAGCCGCAGGATAATGCATCGGTCTCAATTAACCTGAAGCTCCCGGATGGCACGACGGTCACTCAACCTGCGGAACCCTCACTCAAGGAGGCGGGGCTTTACCAGGCCACATTTGCGTCCCGTCAGTCGGGCCATTACCGCGCCGCAGTCGAAGTCATCGACCATGAAGGAAAGTCGCTCGGGCAATCCAACACCGGCTGGTCAGCCGATCCCGCTGCCGACGAGTTTGCGCGAGTCACCCCGAACGTAGAGCTACTCGAACGGATTGCGAAGCAAACTTCCGGCGAAGTCGTTGCCATTCGTGATCTCGACACCTTCGTTCGCTCATTACCAAGCCGCAAGGTTCCATTAACTGAGGGCTACACGACTCCACTTTGGCACCAGCCCTGGATGTTAATGCTCATTGCAAGTTGCCTCTGTGCTGAATGGGGACTGCGACGATGGAAAGGACTCCCCTGATGAAACCAGTCATTTCTGCGTGGCTGTTCCTTGTTGTGTTCTTCGCTCAAGCCATATTGCTGGCGGAAGAGAAAGCGACGACTCCACCGCAATCCCTGATTGTCGTGGTCGGAGCGGGCGGCACACCTCAATTTGAAATCTCGTTTTATCAATGGTCCGAGCGATGGGAGGCGGCTGCCAAGCAGGCGGGTATTCCTGCCACGATCATCGGGAGGCATCGAGGCGAAGGGAAAATCGAAGTTGCCGACTATGATCGCTTGCGAGCCGCAATTGA
>CAIVEI010000210.1 GCA_903904835.1 uncultured Schlesneria sp.
ATCTTGTGCGGGCTAAAGCCCACACTACAAAAACGGACAGCCTTTCCGCGTGATGAGCATCGTTCGAAAACCTATCAAATTCCAATAACATGGTCTCAAATCAGAAATTCAAACGGAATATCTGTCCCGATGCGTCGGCAACCTTTGAATCGTTTCCGACGCATGCTCATCACGCGGAGCGATGATGGCTACTTTGGAAGAAACCCTGATACTTGACTCATTGAGTCAAGTATCAGACCAGAAGAAGTCTACAGCAACTTTTCGGGAACTTTCTGTCATTACGCACGTCTCACTCACTCGTCAAACTCGAATTTCTTTCGCAGACTATGACGAGAACTCATCTCGAATTGTCAGCAAGTCTACGACAATCAGGAGCAAACATGCGTCGCCTCGCACTGATCGGAGTATTGGCTATGAATTGGATGTCGACGGGATTCGGCGGAGAAATCGACTTTGTCGAAGATTTTGTACTTGCCAAAGATCGGGCAGCCGTCCTGAAACAGCTCGTCCCCGGTACGGAAGAATTCAGCTATTACCATGCACTGCATTATCTTCAGACCGAGCAGTTCGACAAAATTGACGGCCTGATTACGGCCTGGGTACAACGGCATGGCGAGACACCGCGAGTCTCAGAGATTCGCACGCGGTACGCCCTCGCCACCTACGACAAGAATCCGCAAAGGACGGTGGAGTTTCTGCGCGGACGGCTGGGGCTGCACTACCCGCACCAGAAGGAAGAGCTGAACCAGGAACCGAACCTGCCGACGACGCTCGATCAGGCATTCATTTCTCGCGATGCGTTTTTGAAACGAGCCAACGCCGTCACGACCGATCATACGAACTCGCTCGAAGACACGGCGCTTGACTGGCTGGTCGATACCGAGCTTGGGGCAAATCAACGCCGCAGCTTACTGTCTCGACTTTCGCGTCCCGACCACGAAAAACTTGTCAAGCTTGTCATTGATGACCTGAAGCATGTCAATTCTGGAGGATTCGGATCGCTCGGGATTCATCGTCAATTGCTGATCCCTCAACTCGAAGAACTGGTGAAGGCGATCCCCGACCTGCTGAACAATCAGAATCTTGTCATGGCCTATCTGACAAAATTGCAGCCGACGGCTGACGAAGACTGGCGACGCGACCCGAGTCGATTAGAGGCCTGGCTCGAACGACTTGCCAAATTCACCAATCGACTCGCACCGGTGCATAATTCATTAAAAGCCCACGTGCTGTATCACCGCCTTGTCCTCGACCGACAGCGAGGTAATCTTAGCAAAGACCGCTTCGTCGAATATCTGAAGCTGCCACGACGCGTCGGTTACCTTTCCAAACGGATGGCCGAGTCCGAAGCCTTCAAGAATTTTCCGTGTGATCTCAATGCCAACTACGTCGCTGCGACATTACTTCCAGTCGTCGGCGATGACGAACCGCTGGTCCGCAGTTATCTCGCCGCGTTTCTGGTTGACGCGCCGAACACGAAGGAATTCGATCCCTATCTCAATGACTTTTACCTGCAGCAACTGTTTGCCGAAGTGAAAATTGTTAATGGGTTAGGTGATGCCGATCAGCTCGCGGCGCAAATTCCTCCCGCGCAATTTCAGCAATTGAAAGACCGAGTTGATCTCGACTTTGCTTTTACGAACAAGACACAATTCGCGCCCGACGAAGCTGTAAAGCTTGATCTGTACTTGAAAAACGTTGGTACGTTGATCGTGAAAGTGTTTGAGATCAACACGAAGGCGTTTTACCGGTCACAATTGAAAGAGATCGACACGGATATCAGCCTCGATGGCCTGGTAGCGAACGTCGAGCAGACTTATCCGTCGAAAGAACCTCCGCTGCGACGCGTCCCCGTCAGGTTCGAATTCGCCGAGCTGGAAAAACCCGGCATTTACATCGTCGATTTTATTGGAAACGGACGCAGTAGCCGCGCTCTGATACGGAAGGGTCGATTGCGATACCTTGTGAAAACTGGCCCTGTTGGGCATGTATTTACGATTCTCAATGAGAAAAATGAGCAAGTTAAGGATGCGACGCTGTGGCTGTCGGGGCATGAATATCTGCCCAGTGCCGATGGTGCGATCCATGTGCCATTCGCCGCCAATGCAGGTCGGCAGGCCATTGTGATTTCGCAAGGGGGACTTTCGTCGCTCGACTTTTTCCAGCAAGAGGCGGAATCGTTTAACCTGACGGCTGGTTTCTATGTTGATCGAGAATCACTGCTGAAACAGAAAACCGCCGAGTTGATCGTTCGAGCCGGTCTGACCGTGAACGGTACCCCCGTTTCGTTAAAGTTGCTTGAAGATGTCAAGCTGACACTCACCTCGACTGATCTCGACGGAATTGCCACGTCGCAAGAGATTACCGATTTCAAATTGTTCGAGGACCGTGAGTCGACTCACGAGTTTCAGGTTCCTGCACGTCTAGCATCTCTTCAGTTTACGTTGACGGGGCGCGCCAAGAAGCTCAGCGAAGGGGGACAGAAGATTGATCTGTCTGTCGGCGATTCCGTCGCACTCAACGGTATCGACCGGACTGAAAAGATCGAGCTGCCTCATCTCGCGAAATTTGGTGACGCCTATGTGATTGAACTGCGAGGAAAGACAGGCGAGACCAAGTCGTCGCGACCGGTTCAACTGGCCTTCAAACACCGTGACTTTCGTGACGTTTATCAGGTGACTTTGAAGACCAATGCAGCGGGACGGATTGAGCTGGGCCAATTGACCGACATCGTCTCAATCACGGCCTGGAACCCAGGAAACACGCCGCAGACGTGGAGTTTGCCCCGTGATTCACACACCTATTTCCAAACCGTTCATGGTAAAGTCGGCGAATCAATCGTCGTTCCATTCCTTCGCGGCAGCGCCACTGCACCAGTCCCAGACGCCAACGTCAAACCGACGCGAGACGAATTCTCGCTGCTCGAAGTCCGTAACGATGTCTATGTCGCTGACCGTTTTGAACACCTTAGTTTGAAGGATGGGCTTGTCGTACTCAATAAGCTTCCCGCAGCAGACTATGACCTGTTGCTCAAATCGACCGGTGCCCAGATGCGAATTCGGGTGACTGACGGCCCCAAGCTGGCCGGGTTCGTCCTGGGAAATGTGCGACAGCTCGAATTACCTCGACTGGCTCCGCTGCAGATCGAATCGATCACTCCGAGTGATAACAGTATCAGCATCAAGCTGAAAAACGGGACAAAATTCACGCGGGTCCATGTCTTCGCCAGCCGTTACGTTCCCGAATACGACGTGTTCAACAAACTGAGCCGCGTACGTGGGGCCGAGCCGTACGTTTTCCAGCAAACTCCTGCCAATTCTGTCTATCTGACGGGACGCAACATTGGCGATGAATACCGTTATATCATCGAACGCAAGTATGCGAAAAAGTTTCCTGGGAATACTTTGGAGCGACCATCACTGCTGTTAAATCCGTGGGCAGTCCGCACGACTGAGACCGGTGAACAAGATGCGGCGGGGGGGGATAGCTTCTTCGCCACCGGAGCCGCTCCGATGAGCAAAGCCATGCGGAGTGATTCTGTTTTGGACCGTGCAGGACTCGGTGCCACAGCGAACCTTGCGGATTTGGATTTTCTTGCGCAAGCGTCCGTGGTTTTAGCAAACCTCGTCCCCGATGACGCGGGAATCATCAAGATCGACAAAGACGCAATCGGGCCGCATCAGCACATTCATGTTGTCGCGGTCGACCCCGTCAGTACCACGTATCGCAGCATTTCATTGCCCGAACCGAAAACGGACATTCTTGACCTGCGACTTCTTAGCGGGCTTGATCCGAAGGCCCATTTCACTCAGCAAAAACAGATCAGCATTGTTCCTGTCGGTCAGACATTTACGCTGCATGACATCACGACATCAAAGTTTGAAGCTTATGACAGCTTGTCGAGGGTCTACGGCCTGTATACCACACTCAGCCAGGACCCCAAACTGATCGAGTTCTCGTTCATCCTTAACTGGCCAAAACTGAAGCCGGAAGAAAAACGGGCTTTGTATTCAAAACATGCCAGCCACGAACTTTCGTTCTTCCTGTTCAAGAAAGACCCACAATTCTTTCAGACGGTGATTAAACCGTACCTGGCCAATAAAAAGGATAAGACGTTCATCGATCGGTTTCTGCTCGAAGACGATCTGACAGAATACCTGCAGCCGTGGCAGTATCAGCAGTTGAATATCGTCGAGCGGATTCTGCTTGCACAGCGATTAAAGGACGAACAACCGCACGCAGCACGCCACGTGTCAGATCTTTACGCGCTTCTTCCACCGAACACCGAGAATTTCATTCGACTGTTTGAGACCGCCGTCAAACGAAGTTCTCTGGAAACATCGGATATCTTTGGGTTAAAGGCCGCTAGCGATCGGCTGAGTGACCATATCGTGCTTGAATCATCCGACGAGCGGGACACAGGTAATTTGTATGCGAGATCTTCTTCGATGGCGTTAGGAAGCGACGTTAAAATGTTAGGACGCCCGTTACCGGGAGCGGCTGCCTTTGGCGAACAACGATCAAAGCGGGAGTTGAAGTTATCGGAAACTGACGCGGTCGAAAAACAGCTTGAAGCTGCCAAGCGAGCGCCAGCCCGGCGCGGTGCGACGCTCGGCAAAGGTGCCGACAAAAGTGACGATGCAAAGTCAGAAAGAAAATTACAACGGCATACGGACGATTTGGCTGAAAGTGAATCGGTAAGCGACACACCCTTCTATGCATCCCCCGAGCAAATTCCGCAGCTGCGCCAACTCTATCGTAAACTCGACCAGACGAGCGAGTGGGCTGAAAACAATTATCATCACCTGACCATCGACCAGCAGCACGCGGGACTGGTGACGGTCAATGCGTTCTGGAAAGATTTTGCCCAGCACGATCCCGCCGGACCGTTTCTCTCACGAAACCTGGCCGAAGCGTCGCGGAACTTCCCCGAAATGCTGCTGGCCCTGGCCGTTCTTGATCTTCCCTTCGAAGCTCCGAAACATGAGACCAAGTTCGATGGCTCCAAGATGACGCTGACTCCAGGCGGACCACTCGTCGTCTTCCACGAAGAAATCAAGCCGTCGGCGGCTGCTGATGCCTCGACCAAAGTTCTTGTCAGCCAGAACTTCTACCGTCACGGTGATCGCACTCGCCTTGAAGCGGGTGAACAAGTTGACAAGTTCGTGACCGATGAATTTTTAAGGCAGGTTGTCTACGGCTGTCAGATCGTCGTGACGAACCCGACATCGACTCGTCAAAAGCTGAATGTCCTGCTTCAGATTCCCGTAGGTGCCATCCCGGTTTTGAATAGCCTGCCAACGCAAACAGTCCATGTCAGTCTTGAACCGTATCACACACAGACCCTGGACTCTCATTTCTATTTCCCCGCTGCGGGCCAGTTCGCGCAGTTTCCCGTGCACGTCGCCAGAAATGAAACGTTGATCGCATCGACGGAGGGAGTGACTCTGAATGTCGTCGACAAACCAACCAGAATCGACACCGGTTCATGGGATTATGTCTCGCAATTCGGTTCAACCGACGACGTCCTGACGTTTCTCGACAAAAATAACATTGATGCCGTGAACCTCGACCGAATCGCCTGGCGGATGAACGACCCGAAAGTGTTTGTCGCAGTCGTAGCAAAACTGACTCAGCGACACGTGTATCAACACACGCTGTGGTCATACGCGTTAAAGCACAATATTCCCGAACGTGCTCGTGAATACCTGATGCACGCCGACCAGATCATCAACACCTGCGGAGGTCGACTGTCCAGCACGCTGCTGACGATCGATCCCGTCGCCAGACGGACGTTCCAACACCTCGAATACAAACCGCTGGTCAATGCTCGTGCTCATTCACTGGGGAAACGCCGACAGATTCTTAACGATCGCTTCTATCAGCAATATCATGAGACATTGCATCAGCTCTCCTACGAGCGAAAACTCGACGACGATGATCTGTTAACCGTGACTTACTATCTGTTGCTTCAGGATCGGATCGAAGAAGCCCTGGCAACGTTTGCCCAGGTTAATGCCGAAAAGGTCTCGACGAAGATGCAATATGACTACTGCGCAGCGTACCTCGACTTCTTCACGGATGATCATCAAAAAGCGCGACGGATTGCCGACAAATACTCCGATCATCCCGTCGATCGATGGCGAGAAACATTCGCGGCGATTGGTGCTCAGCTTGACGAAGCCGAAGGGAAAGACACCAGGCTGGTGAGTGACGAAGACCGTAACCAGCAGCAAACTCAACTGGCCGCGACGGAGCCGAACTTCGACTTCACGGTGGAAGCGAAACAAATCAAGCTCGACAGCCAGAACCTGAAGTCGGCCCGCATTAACTTTTATGAAATGGATGTCGAACTGCTGTTCAGCCGGAACCCCTTCGTCCAACGCTTCAGCGGCCAGTTCAGCTCGATCAAACCGAATCGCAGCGAAGACGTGACGCTGGATGATGGGCAAAACGGCGCCGAAGCGGGGCGTGGAAAGCCTGCCACAAAACTGATTCGTCTGCCTGCGGAACTGGATAACAAAAACGTGCTTGTTGAGATTGTCGGGGCAGGGCAGACGAAGACTCAGGCCTATTATTCTCATTCGCTGTCGGTACAGGTGATCGAGAATTACGGTCAGGTCAAAGTGACTCACCAGACCACGGGCAAGCCGGTCCCTAAAGCGTACGTCAAAGTCTATGCCCAGATGGCAGACGGCAGCGTCAAGTTCTACAAAGACGGTTACACCGATCTTCGCGGTCGCTTCGACTTCGCATCACTCAACACGAACGCCCTCGACGTCGCCAAGAAGTTCTCGATACTCGTACTGAGTGACGAATTCGGAGCATTGGTACGTGAGGCTAATCCACCGAAACGATAATCACGCACGCTTGCCGGTGCTCGTTGTGTGACCGACGCTAGCAGCGTCGCCCACGTGGCCGACGCTGCTAGCGTCGGCAAGCAACACTAAACGCGTTAACGAAGGCACATCCCAGTCCAATCACAAGAAGCGACTGACAACACGACAGGCAACGTCGATCGCAAGCCGACCGAAACCCCGCCGACCCCGCACGAGTGGTGGGGTTTCGGTCATGTTGGCCCGATAGACGTTTTTCGTTTGGGTCGGTTTCCAGGGCCGAAACGAGACTTGATGAATGAACTGCATGCCTATTCGGTACGGAAGAGAATTGATTTACGACGCGTATGAGGAACCGATTTGTGGATCGATGGCACGATGTCGGCCCACCTTCACCCCGCTGGGGTTTGTGGCGTTGTCAGATGGCCGTTTACCGTGGGTTGAAACCCACGGCTGTATGCCTGTGTCGCTTCACGACGTAAGAAAGTATTCTTCCTTCTTGTATTCGCGACGACCGTCGCCCTTGTATTCGCGACGACCGTCACCCTAGTCGTTGTGGTCCATGCCGACTTAGCGACGGTCTTACGTGGCGCGATGTTCCGTTTTGTGCTCGCGATGGCCCGTGTATTGGTCAGGATGGTCGCTGTCGCATTGGTCGGGCGCCTGTCCGAATCACGGCCGCAGTCGCGATGTGGCAGTACGTATTTAAGTCGCGAAGCGACGAAGGCCTGTAGCCTGTGGTTTCAACCACAGGTCATCGCGTTGAACCAATTCGAAGTCGCGAAGCGACGCAGGTTTCTTCTCGTTCTAAAGTTCCAAACCGGGTTATTATCGACCGTCCCTGTCGAGACTAAGACCAAATTCCCGTGTGATGATGGCTACTTGTGTTCGCCTCGCCATGTGACCGGGTGATTCGTTTCAAGATCAAAGTCGGGCCAGTTTTTCTCGATCCACGCGGCAGCGTCGAAGCCACCGTCTTTGTCCCCTTGGGACACCCGATAAAAGCCCACCGTTTCAACGGTGGGATAACGGAACAACCATCACGAAATAGTCCCGCAGGGACGACAGACAAACCAACACGGGCGATCCGATGTCATACAAATCGCAGTGAAAAAGGGCGGCGTCGAACGCAATTCGACCGAAATCGCACCACCGCAGGGGAGGTGGGGTTTTGTCGTTTTCTATGCGTTGGGTTTCCCCGTTTTCGATATCGTTTCCCAACAATTAAGAATACTTGCGACGATCTTTTCAAAAGACGATCACCGAATGGGAACGCGGTTGAAGATGGTCTGTCGTCCCTGCGGGACTCGATCGAATTCCACGTCGTGTACCCCACCGTTGAAACGGTGGGCTATTACCGACCGTCCCTGCCGGGACTAAGACCAGTCTCCCGTGTGATGTTGGCTACTTGTGTTCGCCTCGCCATGTGACCGGGTGATTCGTTTCGAGATCGAAGTCGGGCCAGTTTTTTTGTATCCACGCGGCGGCATCCTGAAGATTGTGGAACTGTCGTTGTGGCATTGAACCTCGTGCCGGTGGTTCACCGTCTTGATTCTCGTCTCGTGAAAAAACAGACTGCCCATCATGCAACACAAGTTCCTCAAATCGTCGAAGCATGCTCTGACGAAACTCGCCGATGCACCCCGCATGCGAAAACAATTTCGCCAATGTGCGCGGTTCAGAGACCCACGTCAAATCGCTTTCATTTATCTGTATTCCCCGGACACTTGGATTCGACACCGTTTCATTTGACGCAGTTATGTCAAGTCCTATCGCGAGCACATCCGCCACGACGTTTCGCAACTCCGTTGCATCGCGGCCATTTGTAAGTGCGAACAGTACGTCAATAATTGCGTCGAAGTTCCGATAAGGAGCTAATTTCAGCAGTGCTAACAAACTATCTCCGGCAGGCACCAAGAATTCTTGCTGCAATTGCGGCGCCAACGCAGCTAATGCCCTGTAGGCAATCAGAACCCCTTCTTCACTGAATTGACGATTTGACTCATTCAATATATCGGTCTTTAGGTACGCCTCCAGGGCATCCCAGCTACGTTTGACCTGATTCCCTTGCATCCTCGGAACCAGGGAAATCATCCCTTGGCACGCCGCGATGAATTCATTATGGCTTGTCGATGGCTGTACGAGGTCAATCAGTGAGTCCCAGCTTTCCTTGATTTGTGTTGGCACCATGCGTGAAGCCATTTCAGAAAGTGCCAGGATGCGTACTTCATCCATCCGCGACCACTTAGAGCCTTTCAGAACTTTTAACAGTGAACTCCATTCGTGCTCGACCAAATGTGCTGGCAATCGACGGGCGAGCAATACCAATCCATATTCTCCTTTCGTCGATAAATGGGTGTTCCCGTCATTATTCGCAATCGCCGCGAGAAGTCGATTCCACGCGGGTATTACTTGGTCCTGCGAAAGAAGTGGATTTAGCGCCTCGAGCGTTTCTTCAGCGCAGTTGACGTCGAACGAGATATCAGCCAAGAAGATTGCGTTCCATGAGTTCATGCATTGTTCGGGCGTCAGCCTCGGTGCCAACGCAGCAATCACGTGACCCGCTAGCTGCAAATATTCACCGCCCAAATATTCGCGCTTCGTTGAAATGAACGTCTCCCATGTTGGTATTGCACGTTCGATATCAATCCGAAGAGCAAGTGCTTCCAGCCCAGCAAACGCATCAAGCACGACAGAGTATTCGCCACTTCCGGCTTTATCAGGTAATATGTTCTGCAGATGCTCTAGCACTGTCTCCCAAGCGTGAATCGTTTGCTCCTCCGAGAGATACGGGGCCAGCCCTTTGAGACCCTCGCATGCAGAATACCGTTTCCAATTTTCGGCATCTGACTTGATAATTGCGTTAAATGCGCCTGCGGCACTCGCGACCTGTTGCTTGTCCAATCGATTCGCCAAAGTCGCCACGCATTTGGCCGCCCCTATGAAAGTTGTGTAATCCGTAGATGTTTCGAGAAGAAGAATCATAGCGTCCGATTCACGGGTAACCATGTCTGGTTCCAATCGGCTCGCCAACGCTTCGATTGCAGCTTCCACCGCTTTTTTCGGTCCGAAATTGGGGCATCTGAACGCAATGGCGATTACGGCGTCCAGGGCACGTTTAGCATGTTCCGGTTCCAGCCAGGGGGAAAGTTCGAACAGTATCTTAAGCCCCCACTGAAGTGTTTCCTCACCATATTGGGGATCTGATTTCTCGAACACGGCAATCACCGCTTCTTCGCCCCGCATCACCATTGTCCGCTCCAATCGGGGTGCCAACGCGAACAGTGCCTCATCCCAGCGAGCGTAAACTTCCTCGTTGTTTATTGTTATAAAAGTCGATCCTGCATTCGGCATGATTTCAATGACAGCTTCACCTGCCCGTGCTACCTGGTCTGGCTCCAACCGTGGTGCCAGAGCAATTAGCCCTTCGCAAGCCCGTCTTTGTGAAAACAGGTTGTCCTTTGATGTCTGGAGGAGTGATATTACGACATCGCCTCCAATTCGATTGACAAGATTCTGCACTTGTGAATCCGTGCGTGAGATGGCGATCTCAAGGAAGTTGCGAAAATCAGCATCACGGACGTACGGCTGGCGACTTAAGAAGACGAAGCTTTCTTCTAAAGCGGGGACGTCCACCGATCCCAATTCCAACGCAAGCCAACAAGCGGCAACGCGGGTCTGAGGGGCCGAGTTCGTGTCGCGTTGTTTCCTGCTCAGGAACTCCGTCGCTACGGTTCGGCGAATCGGACTAGGACCGACGCACGACTGCAAGACGCGTTCTGCTCGGCGGGCAAGTTGCAGTGCCGTTGTCGGATCTTGAAAAGCAACTTCCAAGGTGACCAACTTAAGCTGCGAATTTCCAAAAGTGGACCAATCGATCAGGCTCCTTCTTTCAGCAGGAGGTAGGGGGCCTGAATTAAAGCCGATTGGTCGCAAAACTCCCGTAATTAGGTTTTGTTCAGCCTCTCGGCGCTGCTTCGCCTCCGCTTTCTTCGCGGTCTCCGCGATTTGTCGCTGCTTTTCTTTCTCGTCGCGTTCGTCCGTAACCAGTTGAAGCGCGTCCGCCATTCTCTCTTCGGCAACCCAAGCTCGAAACAAGCCCCACGTCGTTCCGAAAACACCGATTAACAACGCCGTCATCACCGAGGCGACTCCAACAACCAGGCCCGAGTTCTTTCCCACAAATTTCCGAATCCGGTACACGGTGCTCGGCGGGGCGGCTTGAACCGGTTCGCCATTCAGATGGGCTAGAATATCGTTCGCCAAGCTAGTCGGCGTCTCGTAGCGCCGTCTACGATCCTTATCGATGCTCTTCATCACGATCCAGTCGAGTTCTCCTTGAACTAATGTGCCCAGACGCTTGGGCTCGGTTCGGCGGAACGTGGCCAATGACGACAATGTTGGCGTGTTCGGCCCCAGTCTCGTGCTGGGCTTGGGAGGATCGTCTTCGATGATCATCTTTTTGATCTGCTCGAACGCTGCGGCTTTTAACTCGTTCTTCGAGAACGGCGTACTGCCGGTGAGCAGCTCATACAACAGAACGCCCAGGCTGTAGACGTCGGTTCGCGTGTCGATGTCGACGCTTCCCTCAGCCTGCTCGGGGCTCATGTATTGAGGCGTGCCAATGAACTGGTCGTGTTGCGTAAAAAGTGTGCCGTCGGTCAACTTCTGCGAAATGGCCTTGGCGACTCCAAAGTCGATAACCTTGGCGAACGGTTCGCCGTCTTGTGTGCTGACCAACACGTTGCCGGGCTTCAGGTCGCGGTGAATGACTCCCTTGTGATGAGCGTGCTGGACCGCCTGGCAAACTTGTTCGAACAGTTTCAGTCGTTCCGCGATGGTCAGATGGTTCTGGTCGGCGTAATCCGTGATCGGTTTGCCTTTGACGTATTCCATCACGAAGTACGGTCGGCCTGAATCGTCGGTTCCGGCATCGAAGACTTTGGCGATATGCGGATGATCCATCAAAGCCAGCGCCTGCCGCTCGGCTTCGAATCGAATGATGACTGCTTTCGAATCCATGCCGAGCTTGATGAACTTGATCGCGACCTGGCGTCGGATGGGTGAACGTTGTTCGGCGCGATAGACGTCTCCCATGCCGCCGCCACCGATCCGTTCGAGAATCCGGTAAGGACCGACGTTCTCGGGCGTGGCAGTGAGAAGTTCCCGCGCCCTTTTGATCGCGATTTCGTCGTATTGCTGTTCGTACTTAAGCGTCGGCTTTAACGAGGAGTCGTCGGGATCGTCGGACATGGCCTCGCTCCTGGAGTAGTAACGTTTAGGGTTTTGTCGAAAAAGAAAAGACTTTCACCACGGAGACACAGAGATCACGGAGGAATTCAACTTGGATGAGCACGACGCGAGTTTTCTATCGTAATCGATTTCGTCTCTGTGAATTCTACGTGTCTCCGTGGTGTAAATCATCGACTCATACAACTGAATAGCGATCATTCAAGAATTCCTGACAACGGATTTTGAGAATTCCTGAGAAATGGACGAATTTCGAACCAGACCTTTGAGACTTTTGCGTTTCACATTCTTTGTGACGGGTTTTGTTGTATATGAAAAGCGCTCACCACGGAGGCGCGGAGATCACGGAGGACTTCAGATCCTATAAGAACGCATAGCGTTTTCTATAGTCATTGAGGTTGTCCCCGTGACATCTCCGAGTCTCCGTGGTGTAAATCTTAAACTCCTGCAACGAAACGGCGCGAGGAACAAAGAATTCAAAGAACGAAGCGTTTGATACCATCTTTCATCAGGGGCACATTGAAGTTGATTAACAAGCCAAGCTTGCAGCCACTGAGTTTGAGATATGTGAGAATTTGAGCTTCGTGGATGGGAAGGAGCACGTCGACCGATTTCAATTCCAAGAGAATCTTGTCGTCAACAAGAATGTCGATTTTATAGTCGCAATTGAGTTGAGTCCCCTTATATGTCACGGGAAGCGGAAGCTGCCTGCGAAACGGAATCCCGCGTTGAGTCAGCTCAAAGCATAAGCACTCTTCGTAGGCAGACTCCAAAAGGCCGGGCCCCAGTTCCCGATGAACTTCGATTGCCGCACCACGAATCTTTCCCGAAAGTTCTTCATACAAGAGCATTATCTTCACTTTCGTCTGTGCAAGTTTTGCCGAACATGAAAAGACTTTCACCACGGAGGCACGGAGATCACGGAGGAATTCAAATTGCACGATTAAGTTTCGCTTTTGATTTGGCAATTGATTATTTCACCGTGTATTCTCCGTGTCCTCCGTGACTCCGTGGTGCAAATCTTAAACTCCTACAACTAAATAGCGACCATTCAGCGGTTTCTGGCAACAGACTTTGAGAATTCTTAAATTAATGTACGGATTTCGTGTCAGACGCCTGCAACCCAAGCCTAATCGTTCATGGAGGCTTTCGGCATAAACGACGAAAATGATCCTGGAGAATCGATTGAGACCGATTCCGCGAACTTGATTACCGGCGAATTGACTCGCGCGAGTATTTTCCACAAGCTCAACACGGCGAACGCCGGCGATCGCGAAATGGCGTGGAGCGAGTTTCGGTCGCGATACGCGCCGATCATTGCGGGATTTGCCACCCGATGCGGAGCCAATCGACAGGACATTGACGATATTATTCAGGATGTCATGACGAGTTTCCTCGGAGCCAGCGGCGAATTTTCGTATGATCCGAAAAAAGGGCGATTTCGGGGTTATCTGAAGACCTGCACCGTCCGAGCGGCGATCAAACGAGCTGGAAAGAACATTCGGTATCGCGGAATCCCTCTCGAAGAAATCCCGCAGGCAGAATTGGCTGTCGAACCAATCTGGAACGACGTCTGGGAAGAACAACTTGTCGCACGGGCATTATCAATCGTGCGGAACGCCTGTCAGAACAGCATCGTGTTTCAGGCGTTCGAACAATACGTCCTGCTGGATCGTTCGGCGGAAATCGTTGCCAGGGAACTTGGTACGACCGTGAACAACGTGCATCAGTCCAAAGTCAGGATGACAAGACAACTTCGCGACACCGTACAACGCTTGCGGGAGTCGGAAGAGGAGTGAAATTTCACATTGTGCATCAGCAGCTTCCAAACGTTAAGAAAGCATGTCCGTCTTTCTATTTACTTTCGACAAGTTGTTTTGTAGTTTTATGCTATTATCTATCTGACGGCGAAATCCGCAAGAATGAGGAAACAACTTTGAACAGAAGGTAACGAAGGGAAGAAAATAAGAAACAAAAGATTGTCTTCAGATGTGTCCGGGGATGTTGGTATTGGTGGGCCTCGAAGGCTCGACCGCACCCTACGAATTTGAAAAACGAATGAAACTGGTCGATGTTGGCCAACTTGACCATCTTTACTTTTCGAGTAATTCAGAAGAGGAGATCTTCGGTCGGGCTGTTGTCGGGAGACCCGCGGAGAACGACGCGAACGAGGAGTCCGAGGGCTTACGCACCTCGGCTCGCCTGGACAACGCGCGATTGGTGGCCCTATTTTGAACCATTCATCCGACACGCATCAACCGGCTGTGCCGGATCTTGTTGGAAAGAATTCCCGCGTTGGGTTGGTTTTGCCGGAACGCCGAGTTGACTTAAGGTACTGCAACATATAGATTTTATGTGATGCGTTCTGCCGTCGCGGTTCGATGAAATATTATCGAGTCTGGTTTTTTTATTGTAAAACCTAACTTGATGTCATCAAAGGGGCTGCGGCTGCAACCACTGAAGCGCCCGGAGCCTGGACTGGCGAATGCGATTGTTGGGCACACTTGATGACAATGCATTCTGAAATGCTACTACGAATGTGAGAAATCCATGCTGACAATTCTGGGTCGCCGGCCATCGTCCATGAAGGGCTTCTGTGACGGAATCTCACGTCGCGATTTTCTCACTGTCGGCGGGATGGCTCTCGGGGGAATCGCCCTGACGGATACTCTTCGGGCAGAATCGCTGGCGAAGGCGGGGACTTCTCACAAGGCGATTATCAATATTTACCTGCCTGGTGGACCACCGCATCTCGATATGTGGGACCCCAAGCCACAAGCCCCAGCCGAAATCCGAGGGGAATTTCAGGCGATCCAGACTAACGTTCCGGGAATCGAAGTCAGCGAAATGTTCCCGCGAATGGCCCAAATGATGGATAAGTTCGTCCTGGTGCGATCGCTGTCAGATTCGGACGGAGCACACGATGCTTATCAGTGTATGACAGGTCGCCGGAAGGGTGGACGAACTCCGCCTGGGGGTTGGCCGCAGGGAGGTGCATGGGTTTCCAGGATGAAGGGCCAGGTCAATCCGGCCATTCCCGCCAATGTGGCCCTGATGTATCAGACGGGCAACCGGACCTGGGGTGAAACTGGCGATGGTGGTTTTCTGGGTGTCGCCCATTCACCGTTCAACCTGTTGGGCAGGGAAGCTCGCAGCAGCTCTGAAAACATGACTCTGCACGGGATCACCTTGGATAAGCTGCGTGACCGAACCTCGCTACGTGCCTCATTGGATAAATTCCAAAAGACTGCGGATCAGCGTGGGCAGATGGAAAGCATGGACGTTTACGCTCAGCAGGCCATGGGAATCCTCACCACATCGAAACTGGTCGACGCACTCGATCTGTCAAAAGAAGATCCTCGGATTGTCGCCCGTTACGGTAAGAGCCGTGAAGATTTTCAGCGGGACGGTGCTCCGCCGATGATCGAGAACTTCTGTGTGGCTCGGCGACTCGTCGAAGCAGGAGCCAGATTTGTTTCACTGAACTACAGCCGCTGGGATTGGCACGGCGCAGACGGAATGAACTATCCAAAATGCCGTGAAGAATGTCCGCTGCTGGATCAGGGATTATCGGCACTCGTAACCGACCTGCACGAACGAGGCCTTGATCGGGACGTTTCTGTCGTCGTGTGGGGCGAATTCGGACGGACACCAAAGATCAATAACAACAACAGCCGTGATCACTGGCCGCAAGCCAACACCGCTGTCCTCGCCGGTGGAAGCATGCAGACGGGTCAGGTCGTCGGCTCCACGAACCGGAACGGCGAACATCCTTCGTCACGTCCGGTCAAGTTCCAGGAAATCTTCGCGACACTTTACAAGTGCGCGGGGATCGACGTGCAAAACGTGCGAGTCTTCGACCTCGCAGGGGTGCCACAGTATCTGGTCGACCCCGGCAACGATCCATTACACGAAGTCCTCTAACCGGCCCGGCACAGCCGGTTCATGCGCGTCGTACGATGGGTTTAGAATAGGTAAATCGTTCGCGCGTTGTCCGGCCCGGCGCAGCCGGTTCACGCGCGTCGTCCGGCACAGCCGGTTCATGCGCGTCGTACGATGGGTTTAGAATAGGTAAATCGTTCGCGCGTTGTCCGGCCCGGCACAGCCGGTTCACGCGCGTCGCACGATGGGTTTAGAATAGGAGAATCTCTCGCGCGTTGATGGGCGGAGCTTGGCTGGTCCGACGATGCGAACTAAAACCAACTAAGGGGAATTATTCGTACGCCTTCTGAGTCAAATGGCGTTCGAAAATCGGGGTGCCGCAGTTTTGGAGTCTTCGACAAAGCCGTGCCTTCATGGTTTGAAACGTGTTCGAAGATCACGACCTTGCCGACGACGGTAACACCGTGGCACCCTTTATCGTACTCTCTGTTTGAAAAGCGCATCATTCCCAGCATGCCAAAACTCCCATCACTGGCATGTGCTTTGACTGTCGTCAGTCGGATCGACATTCGCTATATTTTGGTATTGAGCACTGCCGCACGCGGCTGCATTTCGCGGAGGCTAGAAGCCTCCGCTACGTTAGGCCTCCCAGAGATCTTCACCATTGTTTACTCATCGATACTTCACCGCGTTCGTCGTCGGGCTCGTCCTGACGAGTGTTTCCGTTGCTTATTCGGCTCCGCCTGACTTTGCTCATGATGTTGCTCCGATCCTTCGCGAGCATTGTGGCAAATGTCATCTCGGGGCGAACAAGAAGGGGGGGCTGTCGCTGAATACTCGTGCGACGCTTCTTGCCGGGGGGGACGATGGCAAGGTCATTGTTCCTGGGAAGAGCGGTGAAAGCCGGTTATTTGCGGCTGTGGTCTCGCGCGATCCTGATCTTCAGATGCCGCCTCAAGGGGCCAGGCTGACTGACGCTCAGGTCGCGAAACTCAAAGAATGGATCGACTCAGGAGCGAACTGGGACGAAGGCTTCGTTTTTCAAAAGCCCAGTTATGAGCCTCCGTTGAAGCCAAGACGTCCTGAGCTCCCTCCGATGGTGTCGTTACGATCACACCCGATCGATCGGTTAATTGATGCCGATCTCGCGAAACAGCAACGTCAACGACCTGCACCTTTGGATGATGTCGCGTTCGCCCGCAGAACGGCACTCGACCTGACGGGATTGCTTCCCTCTGTTGAATCTGTGAATGCGTTCATGGCGGATCAAAGTCAAGATCGACGAACCCGATGGATCGACCAACTGCTGGCTGACGACACGGCTTACGCCGAGCACTGGCTGACGTTCTGGAACGACCTGCTGAGAAACGACTATGGCGGAACGGGCTTTATCACGGGCGGGCGAAAGCAGATCAGCAAATGGCTGTATCAGGCATTGATCGAAAACAAGCCTTACGATCAGATGGCGAGGGAATTGATCTCACCCAGTCCAGAATCGGCGGGATTCGGTGAAGGGATACGTTGGCGAGGGACAGTCAGTGCCGGGCAGACAGTCGAGATTCAGTTTGCTCAGTCAGTCGGACAAGCATTCCTGGGAATTAATCTCAAATGTGCCTCCTGCCACGACAGTTTTATTGATCGCTGGAAGTTGGACGAAGCGTATGGCCTGGCTGCGATTTTTGCGACTCAGCCTCAAGAGATCCATCGCTGTGACAAACCAATTGGACGTCAAGCGGTCGCGAGCTGGCTGTTTCCAGAGTTGGGCCAGGTGGTCGCGACTGATCCCCAGCCCGAGCGGTTGAAACAACTCGCGGCACTCATGACTCATCCCGACAACGGTCGATTTACTCGTACGATCGTCAATCGTTTATGGCAGCGCATGATGGGGCGCGGGATTGTTCATCCGGTTGATGCCATGCAGTCAGAACCCTGGAACGCAGACTTGCTCGATTACCTCGCAGTCGATTTTGCCGAAAACCGGTATGATTTAAAGCAAACGCTGAAGTTGATTGCGACCTCGGCAGCTTATCAGTCACAAGCGGAAGTGATTGATCCGCAGTCAGACCAGCAGAACTACACCTATGGCGGACCGCGAGCCAAACGAATGACCGCTGAGCAATTTGTGGATGCGGTCTGGCAGATCTCAGGTTCAGCTCCCAAGACTTACGACGCGCCGTTTGTCCGGGGCAAAGCGGATGGGTTATCACCAGAACTGAGCAAGCTATCTGCTCAATGGGTCTGGTCGTCCGCCGAGGGCTCTTCAGCAGTCCCTAAAGCGGGCGAAGCAATCACCATCCGCAAGCAATTCTCTTTACCTGCCGTACCGAAGAGAGCAGGGGGGGTATTCACCTGCGACAATTCGTGCGATTGTTACGTGAATGGAAAGAAGGTTTTTGCATCAACCAATTGGGAACGGATCGAAGGGGTTTCGCTGGAGTCATCGCTTCGAGCGGGCAATAACGAAGTGCTGATCGTGGGTAAAAATGGAGGCAGCGACCCGAACCCTGCCGCGATCTTGTGCGAAATCTTTGTCCGCCTGCCGGATGGAACTTCGCAAACGATTGCGACGGACGCAACATGGGAATGGACATCAACCTTGCCAGCGGCGAATGGCAAATTTGCCAGTGAACCGAAAGATTGGGCCAAAGCGGTTCCCGCCGCCAATCAGGATGTTTGGGGAAGCCGCACGAGGGGCGAACTTCTGGTACAATTGACCCATGTAGCGATCAAGCCTCAGCGAATGGTCCGTGCATCGTTGTTGAAAGCGGACTTTCTGCAGAAGATGCTGGGACGTCCCAACCGGGATCAGATCGTGACGACCCGACCGAACGAATTAAGTACTCTGGAAGCGATTGATCTGAATAATGCTCAACCCCTGGCGGACAGCCTTTCTGCAGGTTCCAGGATATGGCTACAGAAATACGCTTCACAACCGGATAAACTTGTCGACAATATCTACCTGACACTGCTTACGAGAATGCCGACTGCCGAAGAACGAGCATTATCGGTCGAGGCTCTCGGTCCATCGTATGATGAGCAGAGTGTTCAGGATCTTTTGTGGGCCGTCTTAATGCAGCCTGAGTTTCAACTCGTGCGATGACCTTGTTGAATGGATGATACGAGCCATGACCCGTCCAGATTTTGATTTTTTTGGTAATGAGTCCGAAGCCGTTGCCCGGCGTTTGTTCCTGAAGCAACTGGGAATGGCCGGTGTGGCAACACTGGCGATGAACGAGCCAAAGTTGCTGCGCGCCGAGTCCGTTGAGCATCCGAGTCCAACCGCCGATTCGTGCATCCTGCTTTGGATGGGTGGCGGGATGGCCGCACCGGATACATTCGATCCCAAGAAGTATGTTCCGTTTGAAGTTGGCGTCCCCGTGAAAGAAATCGGCAGCACATTCCCTGCGATCGACACGGTGGTGGACAACATCAAGATTACAAAGGGATTTGAGAATGTCGCCAAGATCCTTGATCGGGGGACGTTGATCCGCTCGCACGTGTTGCCGGATCTGGGCAGCATTTTGCACTCGCGCCATCAATATCACTGGCACACCGGATACGTGCCTCCTCAGACGGTCGCGTGTCCACATCTGGGTGCCTGGATGGCTCGGGTGCTTGGCCCGAAAAACCCCGTGATGCCGCCATTCATTACGATTGGTCAGCGGTTAGAAGGGGTTGGCGAATCGGAAGAATTGAAAGCGTTTACCACCGCCGGCTTTTTCGGCAGTGAGTTCGGTCCGATGGTACTGCCGTATCCTGATCAAGCGGCTCAATCGGTTCGCCCGCCGAAGGGGATGGAAGCAGGCCGCTTCGAAAGTCGACAACGTCTGTTCCAGAAGCTGCTCGATCGATCACCTCAGCGTGACCGCATGAGCGACTTCCAGCAGCAGTCATACTTACGTTCGCTGGACGGAGCACATCGGTTGCTCAGTTCGAAAGACCGTGCCGCGTTTGACTTGAGTCTGGAACCGAAAGAGAGTGCCGAGCTCTACGGGACCAGCCAGTTCGGACGAGGTTGTTTACTCGCAAGGCGACTTGTGGAATCGGGCGCGAGGTTCGTCGAAGTAACGACGGAGTATGTTCCTTTCCTGAACTGGGACACTCATGCCAACGGCCACGAAACCCTGGTTCGAATGAAGCAGGAGATTGATCAACCGATTGCACGGTTGATTCTCGACCTAGAATCGCGAGGGTTACTCGACCGGACATTGGTGATTCTTGCCAGCGAATTCAGTCGCGACATGATCATGGAAGGAAAGCCCGGTTCTACTGCAAATGATCAGACGTCATTCCCGGTTGAGAAACTGGCCGAGATGAAACATTACGGACAACATCGGCACTTTACAGGCGGGTCATGTGTGTTGATGTTCGGTGGTGGAATCAAGCGAGGGGTGTTGTACGGTGCTTCGGCCCCAGAACGCCCTTATGTCGCGATCGAAAAGCCGATCAGCGTGATGGATCTGCATGCCACGATCTTCACGGCGATGGGGATCAGTCCCAAGACGACGTTTGAAGTCGAAGGTCGACCATTTTACCCGACGGAAGATGGCCAGGGTAAAGCCGTCCGCGAACTATTCCTGTAATTAACGAATCATCTCGAAGTCGGTTGATTGCGATGCCGCGCAACGCGAAGATACTCGTTCATCTTATTCGACATTGGAGATTCTCGGCCCAGAATGAATGGGTACGAAGAAGGAACTGACATGACGACGCATCCCGTATTAATTGATGGCCAATGGAAGGCTTCCGCTGGCAAGAAAACGTTTCAGGCCGTGAACCCAGCCACCACGGAACCACTTCCGGGCGATTATCCCGTCAGTCCCTGGTCAGAAGTTGAAGAAGCCATCAATGCCGCAGCGAGAGCGGCTGAAACCGTACGAGGCTGGAATGGTTCACGTTTCGCGGACTTTCTCGAAGAATACGTCAAACGAGTTGAGCAGCGTGCACCTGAGCTGATTGCTATTGCGAACCTGGAAACAGGTTTGCCGGTGGCCCCTCGGTTGCAAGACGTTGAGATGCCTCGAACAACCAATCAACTGCGTCAAGGAGCAAAAGCCGCTCGTGACGGATCGTGGGTTGAAGCGACGATCGATACTTCCACCAACATTCGTTCGATGTTTGGACCAATCGGTCCGGTCGCGGTGTTCGGCCCGAACAATTTCCCGTTTGCTTTCAACGGAATCGTCGGCGGGGACTTTGTGGCGGCAGTCGCCGCAGGAAACCCGGTCATTGCAAAGGGGCATTCGTCGCACCCATCAACGACTCGATTGTTCGCGGAAATTGCTCATCAGGCGGCGGAAGCAACGGGAATGCCAGCCGGATTCGTGCAGTTGATCTACCGGACTGAGCATAGCGATGGCGTGAAACTGGCCTCGCACCATTCGCTGGGTGCCATTGGCTATACGGGCGCACGATCAGCAGGGGTCGTCCTGAAAGAGGCGGCTGACCGAGTCGGTAAGCCGATTTACCTGGAGCTTTCCAGCATCAATCCCGTCTACTTCCTGCCGGGTGCGCTTTCCGAGCGAGTCACGGCCTGTGCTGAACAGTTCTCGACAAGCTGCCTGATGGCCGTAGGTCAATTCTGTACGAATCCAGGGCTGATCTTCACCATCGCCGGTCCGAACACGGAAGCTTTCATCAGCCAGGTCGCTGAAAAGTTTGCAGCAGCTCCCGTCGGAACCTTGCTGAGCGAAGGGGTTCAAAAGAACCTGCATTCAGGAATCCAGACTTTGGTGAAAGCCGGTGCACAGCTTTTGACCGGTGGTTCGCTCGGTGGAGGAAAGGGCTTTAGTTGCCAAAACACGCTGCTTCGCGTCACGGGCGAGCAGTTTGTTCGACACCCCGACTTGCTGCAGACCGAAGCATTCGGCAATTCGTCGTTGATCGTGGTCGCTGCTAACGAAGAGGAACTGCTTGCGGCGACCCGGTGCCTCGAAGGGAATCTGACCGGCAGCGTATATTCTGCCAACGATGGTTCAGACGATGCGTTATACCAGAAGATCACAACAATTCTTCGTCAGAAAGTCGGGCGACTTTTGAATGACAAAATGCCGACGGGCGTCGCCGTTGTCCCGTCAATGAATCATGGCGGCCCGTTTCCAGCAACAGGTCATCCTGGCTTTACGGCGGTTGGCATACCGTCATCGATTAAACGGTTTGCGATGTTGCAATGCTACGACAATGTCCGTCCCCAGCGATTACCGGCAGCCCTTCAAAACAAGAACCCTACTGGTTCGTTGTGGCGACGAATTGATGGAACATGGAGCCAGGCCGACGTGCCGTCTCCAACCACCTGAAGTCGCGGTTGATGGCATCAAAAAACGAGCCGTGCAACGATATTCGTCGTTGCGCGGCCTTTAATTTCGTTCATCCGTAAGAACGTTTTTTTCTCTGCTACAAACGCTGGATAGCGTCTCGTATTTCCATACTTTGCGAAGTACGTCTTGCTGCCGTGAGAAGATCGACTTGTCGAGCCGTGATCGGGATTGGTGTTCCTGGTGGGGGAACAACAGGAATCAGTCGGTTCACGATCTTTCGTTGTAATTCGACGACTCCCTCCCCTGAAAGAGAGGAAACTTTAATTGCCAGGCTTGGCAAGCGGTCATTCCATTGATCTGGAAGATCGCACTTGTGAGCCACGACCAATGCATCGGGCCATTGACTCAGCAGCTCATCGTCATCAGACGTCGGCGACTGACTCAGATCGATCAAGACCAGCCGCAGGTCGGCCGCCTGCAACCGCTCATGAGCCAAAGCAATCCCCGCAGACTCTAACTCGCCAGCACCGTGTCTTATGCCAGCGGTGTCTGCGAAGATGATGGGCCAACCATCTAAGGCAGTCTCACCGGTCACGACGTCTCGCGTCGTTCCCGGTTCGTCGAATACGATCGAGCGCTGATATCCGAGCAGTGCATTGATAAGACTCGATTTTCCCACATTCGGCCGACCGGTCAGCGTGACACTCCAAGGGGTTGATAAATGCAGGCCAAACTTCGACCATTGAAGCAGATCGTCAAGCAGACGATGAATGGACAAGATTGAATCGCCATCGAGTCCGTTCAGCTTTGCGATCGCGTCTTTCAGCAACCCATTTGACTGTTCAAGAGCGATCTCGGTTGTCCGTGATGTCGTTGTTCGACTGAGAACGTCAAGGCATTCCATATCGAGAATGTCTGTCGTCCAAGCCACTTGTTGTCGCCAATCAACGATGTCGCAATCAGCGGCTGACAGGTCATTTAAGATTCGTCGTACGGCTGCGTCACCACCATGACAGTGAATCTCAAGCGTGTCTTTCGCAATCCGGCAAATGACAAGTTCTTCGGGATTGGTCATTCCCCACTGGCCGAACGCGATCTTTTTTAAAGGTTGCTGGTGGACTGGCAGTCGGTTTGCAGCACGAAATAACGAGCCGATCGCGATCGATGAAGAGCCTTCGACGGGCAAAGTTAAGTCGCCAACGACGCGGATCGTGGCAACAGCCCCGCGACCGAAAGGGGTCAGAACTGCGGCCGTTCGACGTACTTGTGGGTTCAGACGTTGATCGGACAGGGCTTGTTCATGTGGCATGAAAATCACACGAGTTTCTGTTTCCATGCGGTCAGAACCAGTCCATGCATACCGAGCGACGGCAATGCAAGGAAGCCAGGAAACTGGGGGCTAAGGACTGGACCGCCGCCACCCGTGAGGATCATCCAGGGGGCGTCAGCCGCGTCGTTAGCTCCGGTGAAGTCGGGTTCATGAAGCTTCTGTTGCCGACAGATCTGCAGAACAAGTTCGCGGATGGCCCCTACTTGGCCCCAGAACAAGCCATTTCGAATGGCTTCGCGGGTGTTTCGGCCTGGTGTCACCGGCGTATCTCCGCCGAGATCATGGACGGGAATGAGCGGCAAAACGGCCGTGTAGTAATGCAGGGCCTTGGCAGACATTTCCAGACCAGGAAGGATCGCTCCACCACAGAAGACACCCGCTTTTGAGACGAAATTCACGGTCGTTGCCGTCCCTGAGTCGACGACAATCGCAGGCCGGGATGCAGGCCGCAAGGCGTTTGCGGCGACGGCATTTAACAGCCGATCAAGTCCAACGGTCTCGGGTGAATCGACATCAACCGCGACTGGAATTGACGATCGCTCGCGAATGACCGTAGGTGTTTTGATACCAATCTGCTGCCAATCCTTGAGGACTCGATCGACGGCCCGAGGGTTTGATCCGGCAATGATCGTTCCTTCAGGCTTCCAACTTGCAAGGGTTTGCCACGGGATATCATCATCAACAGGGATCGCAAGAAAACGACGGCAACTTGGCCATTCTCCCACCACATCAATGACTTTGGAGATTGTCGTACCGCTACGTCGATAGAACGAGCTGATTGAAGGGACAAATAGCCCGAACTTCAATCGGCTGTTTCCAGCTTCGACGACGAGCAATGGGAACGACATCTAGTAATCTCCGACATAAATAAGGTTTGCTCGAGGATAAAACCCTGGCGAACGCGATCAAAATGATCACGTGATAGGAGCCGCGTTGACACTGGATGGTCGCTGCGTGCCAAGAGTTAGCATCAGGAAAGCAATCGCGACCGTGACACCTGCGGCCACGATCCACCATGTCGGCAGGTGTTCTTGAGATTCCGTCCCGACCCCAAGTGTTGCAAGCTCTTTGGTGAATGACGACACCGAAAGCAACAGCCCATTATGAAGTGTATGCAGCAGCATTCCTGGCAGCACACTCCCCGTGCGATAGCAGACCCAGCCCAGGATGATTCCCAGAAAGCAAGTGGGAACAAAACGCTCAAAAAAAAGCGATTCCATCACGATGACGTGAAACAAACCAAAGAGACAGCCGGAGAGGACAATCGCAAGCGGCGTCGACATTCCTGTCCTTAGCGAGGTCAATAAGTAGCCTCGAAAAAACAATTCCTCGCAGACTGCGGGAATCACAGCAAGCGCAATCAGTTTTGCTGGTAGTGGAATCGCATCGAGTGTCGTTTTGATCTGCTTAAACAAATCCTTCATCACCTCCAGCCGGTCAGGCGAGATCGCTTTGAGTTCCAACTCATAAGCAAACGGCCACAACGACAATCCAAGTAACGCGGCTGCGACGAACGAGACCAGAGTCGATCCGTGCAAGCGGAATCCCTCACCCCATTCAACCCGGTTCCAGCTCGCGAATGCAAGCGGTCCAATGGCAAATAAAAGAATCGTGAGGACAGCATTTCCGATCAGTCGGCCTTCGATCCACTGACCAAGCAATCGTCCAGGGAGACCGCTCAAGATTAAAAACGCAGGGAAAAGCAGGGCCAGACAAAACATTGCCTGTGACAGTGAAGCGGCGCGCTGTTGTGTCGCGGGGCGACGAAACAGATCACCCCAGCTCCCTTCACTTCCATAAAGCACGGCATCCGTTCCAAAGATGCGAGCGGCAACGGAAAGGGCAACTGCCGAATAAAGTACGGTCGACAAAAGAGCCGCAAGCACCCAGGCTGCATGAGCCCGACCATCGAAAATGTCTCGCGCAAGAATCACGATATTCACGAGGGGTGTGACCGACATCCATCCCGTCATCTCGATTCCTGGCAGCAGGCATAGGACGCCGGGGGCAAGAGAGACCAGCATCACCGGGATCAAATACGCTTGTGCTTCTTTGAAACTGCGAGCAAAACTGGTCAGGATTAAAATGACCGCAGCAAAGAATCCGGCAAAAACGATCAACAAACCGAAAATTAAACCAAGCATCCGCAAGCTGATTCCCCCCGGCGCAAACATCAGATGTTCCAACCCGAGGGAATAAGCGGTGACGACCATCGAAAACAGGTTGGCAAGTGCCGTCAAAAGCGCTACTGCCAGCACTGCAAGATACTTGGCAAAAAGTAATTCATGCCTTGGAACCGGTGCCGAGATCAAAGCTTCTAACGTACCACGCTCACGCTCGCCAGCAGTCAGATCGATGGCTGGATAGACGGTCCCCGTGACCGTCATCAAAATTAAGATCAATGGAATCAACGAGGCCATCGTGAATTGTGGGCCGGAATCCACCGTGGATATCGGTTTGGGACTGCAGGTGATTGGAATTCGAAAAGCTGGATCGAGTTCCCGCAAGTGCTCGGTGATCACAAAGTCGTTTACGGCGCGCAACCGATCTTCGACCATACGGCGCGCGTCGAGGCTGTATTGCGAAGAGGAACGGTAGGTCAATTCAAAGTCCCACGGCCCTTCATCCTGACCCTCTTTCAGTCTGATGCCGATTTCTGCAGTTTGATCCGCAACAAAACTACCGACATCGACCGTTGTCTCGTGGTCGTTCGACATCATGAATTGCCATATGGGATCTTCAGGCGTCCCTGAAGGGTCACGATTCACAGGCCCCTGATGACCCGCTCGCTTTGCCTGCAGAACGGCTCCTTCATTGAATAATCGACGAAAAACTCGACTATCCCGCTGATTAGCAAAAGCAACTCGATATTCCGTCTTGGCCCTGTTTGTGGCCTGTGTGACCAGCAACGTTCGAAATGTCACCCCGAGCAATGGATAAATGAGTAATGGCATGCCGATCAACGTAATAATCGTACGTCGATCTCGCAAAATCTCTCGCAATTCCTTCTGCGTCATTCGCCACCAGCGAAGTGACGAGAAGGGACGGAGCTGATTTGTAGAACCAACCTGATTCGTTGGATTCAAGGTTCCGGCGTTCGTCGTTACGGCTTCCCGATTAATTGTCGGTGTCGTATCAGAGGAACCGGAGTTGTCGAAAGGTGGGCTACTATTCATGCGCATCACCTCCGTTCAAGCTGGCGGCAAGCGGATGCGGTTGATTCATTAATTGAAGAAACATGTCAAACAGTGTCGAACAGCCGGTCGCCTGTTGAAGTTCGGCGAATGTTCCTTCGTGGCGTAATGTGCCGCGATGCAAAAGCCCCATGCGATCGCAGATTTGCGATGCTTCGTCCAATCGATGTGTCGAGACCACAACGGCCTTTCCGAGCGAACGAAGGTGTCCAATGTATTCGAAAATGACATGTGTTCCGACGACATCCAGACCGCGCGTCGGTTCGTCGAGAAGCATGATTGGCGGGTCGTGCATCAGTGCACGGGCAAGAGTTACTCGTTGTTTTTGACCGGTGCTGAGCGTCGAACATCGCTGGTCGATAAATCGCCGAAGATCAAGGAGATCGGCCAATGATTCTAATCGCTCATGAGCGTATGCCGGGTCAACGCTATAAAGGTCGGCGAAGAAGAGCAGCATCTCTCGTGGCGTCAGCCATTGATACAACCCGGCGCTGGCCGAAACCAGACCGATTCGGCGTTTCACTTCGTCTGGGAACTGCGAAACGTGAAAGCCGTCCACGACGGCATCACCGCTCGTCGGTTGAAGCAATCCAAGGATCATTCGAAGCGTGGTCGTCTTGCCAGCACCGTTCGGACCGAGAAGCCCGTAAACCTCACCCGCCTTCACTTCGAACGAGAGATGGTCGACCGCGACAAGAGTCTTACCGCCTGAATTGAAGTGGCGAGTCAATTTATCGACAGTAATCATCGTCTATCCGCAGAGATGGTGCCAAGTACAAACGCATAATAGCGAGTCTTTCGTGGCGTCGCGAACGATCGATCCCTTACGTCGACATCGCCTGGCGGATATGGATCAAAATATTTTGATATTCTCTGCTGAGGATATCTTCAAAATGGTCAACGGCGGACATAGAATCGCTAGTCTCTCCCTGCAATTGTTTTTGTCCGAGGACTTCCCGCTGATGCTGACTTACGCTCGCAGTTTTGCTGTCGTACTACAACTTTTTCTGTTGGCAGAGATTTCTGTCGGGCAAGATCAGAACTCGCCTATCGCTTCTCAAGCGGTCGTCCATTTCACGTTCGCGGAAGAGAATGGTCCTTCGAAGGACTTAGCAACGATCGGGCAGGCGTCTGACGAGGGAAAGCTGATCAACGATCCGATTCGCGTCGAAAGTCCGTTTTGGAATCAAACGGGGAAAAAGGCATTACAACTTGACAGCTCGAAACAACAATATATCGAAGTTGCCGATGGCGCAGATGTTGATGCTCCCGTGGGTGTCACTGTCGCAATGTTTCTAGTGAACCTCACGGAACCAGCAGACACGACTTTTCACGGACTTTTCGCGAAGCGAGGCATGTCGGACGGCAAATATTCAACAAATTACGGTATCAACTTTGTCGCAGCTGGCGATAATTTTCAGGTTTATATTCACGATGGAACGGAATATCGCGTGGCGACGTATGGATCGAAAGACGCGGTCCCGTTCCGCAAACTTACATATATTACTGCGACTTACACAGCCGGGGACGCGCCTGGCCAGGACGCTGATACAGATGTCGATGATGTCCGGATGCAGTATTTTATCAATGGTGAACCGCTCGTCCCCAAGTCCGCCACGAAAGGCTTTATCAACGGTAACGAAGCGTGGACGCTTGATGTCAACCTGGCAGGACTCATCAATAATCTGCCGCTTTCAATTGGTCGAAGTGAAATTGCCGGCGAATATACAAGCTGTGTGATTGGTGATTTCCGACTTTTTCCGCGAGCGTTGTCGGCGGAAGAAGTCAAGAAACTGTTCCTCGAAGTTGCCGGGGCAAACGTTAACGAATTGATCGCCGCCGACAAGCCAGTTGCCCGCCCTGTTCCTGTCATCAATAACTTGTCTCAGCCTGGACTGCAGACGGGTCAAACAACGCGATTGATTTTCAACGGGACTGACCTCGGACCTGATCCGACCGTTCTGTTTCCCGTTCCTGAAGTCAAGTTCGCTGTTGTCGACGGATCAATGCCGAATCGTCTTGCCATCGACGTCACAATTCCCGCTGAAACTGTACCTGGGATCTACCCAATTTGGGTGAAATCCAAAGCGGGAATGAGCAAATCGGTGGCATTGGCCATTGATCGGTTGCCGCAAGTTGCGATGGGCAGTCCAATCGAAAAGCCCGCAACACTTCCCGCAGCATTTTTCGGAAGCCTGTCGGGCGGACAGCAACAAATGGTTTACTTTACGGGAACTAAAGGCCAACGAGTCGTCACCGATGTCGAACTAAAACGACTCGGTGGAACAGCAAATCCGGTGGTCGAGATCAAATCTCCGTCTGGAACGCCGTTGACAATTGGCTGGGGACAAAACTCTCTTCGCGGAGATGCGCGAGCTGAATTGATATTGCCAGCAGACGGCATTTACACAGTTGAATTGCACGACCTCACCTTCAATGCGCCGGGGATATCCCCATTTCGTATCAAGGCAGGGGATCTAAAATTAGTTGACGGAGTAATTCCTGCTGCGGCTGCTCCCGGTCAGGTCGAGATCGAACCTGTTGGAACAGGATTCACGACTGGAACAAAGTTCTCGGGAACGTTCTCGACACAAAACGGAAGTGGCGCGGGTTCGTTGTCGATTGGCCAGGATGCAGGAATCGCGGGTAGCATTCCGTTTGTGACGTTAAGCCGAGGAATCGAATTTGTTGAAGCAGCTCCCGCAGCCGACGGCACGTTGCAGACGATCGACGCAACGTTCACTCAACCGACAGCAACTACAGTCGCTATCAGCGGACGAATTGCAACAAAGGCCGAGCGGGATACGTATCTGCTGAATGTCACGGCGGGTCAGAAGTTGAAATTCACATTACAGAGTGATTCACTGAATTCCACACTTGAGGGCGAACTCAAGGTATTGCGACACCCTGGTGGCAACGTGCTGGCGCAGACGAGCGACCAGCCAACAATCAGCGACCCAACCCTGGAATTTGCAGTTCCCGCAGGTACCGGCCAAATTCAAATCCAGGTGCGAGACTTGTTCGGTCGCGGAAACACTCGGTCCTTCTACAGACTCGTGATCGAACTGGCTGATCAACCACGATTTGGCCTGATGCTCAATACACCGACTGTTAATCTTCCTGAAGACGGGTCCGCGATTGTCGAGCTGCAAGTCAATCGCTCTGGATATAACGGGCCGATCAAACTCAGTGTCGTCGGTGACGATTCCGTCAAAGTCTCCCCCGATGAGATTCCGACCAACCAACAGGGAAAACTTTTGTTGAGACTTATTCGTGGCGTTGGCAACCAGGGAACAACAAGCTCGTTATTGCGTGTCGTTGGCGAATCCATCGGCATCGAACCACCGATTAAACGGACGGCAACCTTGCAAACAGGGGTGGTGGCCCCCACATTTACCGACACAATGGCCGTGGGAACCGTATCGCCTGCGGGCCTTTCATTGGAACTATTGCAACTCCCCACGGTCCTTTTCCGAGGTGTAACTTCTGAACTGGGTTTCGTTGTAAAACGTCACGCAGGACATCCTGCCGCGACCTTACCGGTCAGACTCGGTCTCGACTCCACTGAACCAGTTCGCAAGCGAGATCCTAATAATGCTGCTGCAGGAACGTTTCCCGTCGTTGCTATCGCGCCCCGCATGATCCTACCTAATGAGACCGAACAGTCATCGGTCAAGCTTTCGGTCCCATTGGAAGTCGCCGAACCTGTCATCAACTTTGCGCTCAAAGTCGAAGCCGTTCAGCATGCATACTCGGATCGCGTCTTGTCCACCGCATTCTCACAACCGTTTCATGTCGAGATTAAGAACGGAGTGACGCCGAAGTTGGATGAGGCAACACTCGCGCTTACCGGAGAAGTTGATCACAAACTTAAAGGCACCCTTCAGCGAACGGCTGGATTTACGGGACCCGTCGAAGTCACGCTGGTCGGACTTCCAGCAGGATATTCCGTTCAGCCAGGAACCGTTGCCGCTGATCAAGATGCATTTGAAATGACCGTTCGAGGACCGAAGGTCGCTGCTGAAACGCCAGTGGCCAACGTCAAGCTGCGTATCACATCGGCTGCCAGCCTGCTGATACCTGAAAGCCCGGTCAACCTTAAGTCCATACCTTGATCGGTACGAAACCGACGCCGCCATTGAATAACGCATCTCCGTTTTACACTAGTAATTCGCCTCGCCAAATGGTCACGGCCTGACCGCCAAGAATCACTCGATCACCCTTCAACGTCAATCGCAGTACACCCCCGCGAGCTGATACCTGATTCGCCATCAGATGTGACTTATTCAGTCGCGTTGACCAATAAGGCGTCAAACAACAGTGTGCGGAACCACAGACGGGGTCTTCATCGACACCGACTGCCGGGGCAAAGAAGCGGGTTACAAAATCAAACTGGCCGTCGTCAGCTATTGATGTGGCGATGACACCGCGCACGGGAAGTTTCTCCAGTTTGCGAAAGTCGGGCCTCAAGGATCTGACGGTCTTTGCTGAATCAAACACAGCGAGATAATCAAAGCAACTTTTACCTAAATAGTTGGGCACAGCTCCAAGCGCATTCGATAGTTCCGCAGGAATTTCGACTGCCGCTGCGGCTGTTGCCGGGAAATCAAGCTCAATAAATTCGCCATCTTGTGTACACGTGAGTACGCCGCTACGAGTTTGAAAACATATAGGAACTCTTTGAGCGGCAAGATTGGATGACCATAATACATGAGCCGTAGCCAATGTGGCATGACCGCAAAGATCCACTTCCACAGTGGGCGTGAACCATCTTAATTCCAGACCGTCGTCTCGTTGCCGAACGAATGCCGTTTCCGAAAGATTCATTTCAGCGGCAACAGATTGCATCCACTTTGGGTCGGCCGCCTCGTTAAGCCAACAGACGGCAGCAGGATTCCCACCAAATGGCTGATTGGTAAATGCATCAACTTGCCAACATTTGACGGCGGGCATTATTTTCCTTCCAAAGTTATCATTGAATGATATGTTTAATTCGCGGAAAACGATTCTACGGATGTCTGTGAACGCCGCTGAACTAACAAAAGCGTCTCTCTGCTCCTTAACAAACACAATATCATGATTTTTCGCCTCGGTTGTAACAATGGGGGGGTAAAAAGCTATGTCTTGCTGAAAGCGCGAGAGTGCAAATTCAGTATTTGTGATTGAACAACGTAAGTTCTCCCTTCGATTACTTGACTCCCAATCGTTTCTGTTATCTAATCTGATCTTCACACATTTTTAATGGAGAATCACAATGGCGAAGAAAGCATCTAGCATCGATTTCAATATGTCCGAAACCATTCGTGACATTCTGACCGAAAACCCAAAGCTGGGTCCAAAGGAAGTAACCGACGCCATTTTGGCCAAGCATCCTGGAGCCAAAATTAATAAGAACAGCTTCTCGGTAGCATTTTATACGGGTCGCAAAAAGCTCGGTATTAAGACGTCGTCTGGCCGTGGCAGAAAAGTTGGAGTGCGAAAATCACTTTCAGGCCCAAATCCAAAAGTTGATCTGGCAAGACTGCAAGCCGCGGCCAAGTTCCTCAGCGAAGTCGGTGGTGCCGAAGCCGCTCTGGAAGCGATCAAGCAGGTTCAGGCCGTTCAGGTAAAATAACGACGCAGTCGTTCGCGATTGTGGCAGGCGACTTCGTTGCTTTGCGCCTTGAGAAGAACGCAAGCTGGTCGACATTGTGATCTGCAAGATTCTCAATGTCGGCCAGAATCTTACCAAGATCTAGCGACCTATGCGTATTCTCGACCTCGACGTTTTACGGGGGTTACAAGCCCGCTTCTCCCTCGTATCACATCGAACACAACGACATTCGCTGCCTGATCATTTTCATCGTCATTGACCAAACCACGGCAATCGTCGGACGACAAGACTTCACTTGGCCAAAAAAATTGCGCGCAAACGGCCGCTTTTGGAACCACTGGGGTCGGTCAGAACTCCGCTACGCATTCAATCATTCGAAGCCCTTGATGACTCCGCGAGCCGTACCGTAACTAGCAACTCGTTCAACGCAGACCCAGCAGTCGATACTTCGGGCAAGCGGCTCTCGTCGAAGGCCATCTGCAACACAGTTTGCAGTCGCTCGTACTCCATCTCGTGAAACTCGATATCCGCCGCCTCCAAACACCCCAACTCTGGACCACTGGTTTTGCGCGCGATCAGATCCGCTATGTAAGGCAGTTTCGCATCGTTGTTCAGTCGGAGAAGATTCGCTTCGATACTGCCTGTCCTCATGAGATGAATACCCGTGAGCAGGACCCGATAGACATATAATAAAGGCTTGACGTGCGGCGGGTTATCCTTGAGGAACAGTTTCCATTGCGTTTCGGCAAATCCAAAATAGTGATGAGCATGATGTTTTGTGATGCAGTCAGCGGCGATCGCCTTTAACTCGTCGTGTTCCGGCGTCGTAAAGACAATCAGCGGAGAAAGTAATTGTTCCAGGACGTATCCGTTTTTCTTCAGCATCAGTCCAAAGAACTTTTTGGCATCGTGTGTCACAAGATCGATTTCAAGTCCGTCATGGATGCCCGATTTCTCAACCGTCTCTTCAGGTTGGGTCATTCCGATAACATCCCGCAACGGCAAAAGATGCACACCTCGCAGGTCGAAATCAGAATCCGGCGACGGAAATCCATAAAGGTGCGCGCCACTGATCGTGGCGAACAGTAGTGGATAAGGATGTTCGGCGATCTGCTTGTGAAGTCGTGGGTCGATATTCATGGAAGGTTCTCCGACAGCGCTGCAAGTCGAGCCTTAATCAACAGGGAATTTACCAGTTCGTAGTCTGGCCGTTCGGGAAGTTTGGTTTCTGACAAGGCTTGATCGAATCTGGTGTGCAGGCTCAACCGCCATTTTTCTGTTTCGCCCCACGACACGTCGCCCTTTTTAATCGCCAGCAGTTGGTCCCGGTGTTCCTCGACTCGCACAGGAACGAACCCATGTTTCAGCACGCTGATTCCGGAAATCAATAGTCGAATCAGATGCATCACGTGCTTCCATTTCACGCTGCCCTGATTGCGAAGATCAGAGTGCATCTTCTTGAACTGCGACATCACGTAGCCGTTGTAGGTCTGGTAAACCAGCTTTGAAAGAAACACAGACCGCATTCGCAGCAATTCTTCCGCCAGTGGAGTGGCCTTCTCTACAAGTGGTGTATAGAGACATTCCAGCACGTTCGGGTTCGCCTTCAATGCGAGTACCAGAAAACGCTGTAACTCCCAGTAATGTTCCTGAGTCTCGTAACACTCGAGCTGATCCGGCACACCGTACAAAGACCAGTGCAACTCGGCAGACGGCAGGAAGATCCCCCGATAGTCGGTATCGGACTGGTCATCATCGAGACCATATGCGCGCGAACCAATCACGCACCGAAGGATTACACGGTCGTACAGATTGCTGCGAGCAGCAGAGATTTGAGCATCGCCAATCTCACCTTCCTTGAAATGAGCTAGCATCACCACGTCTTTCCTTGAAAGGGCATGCTCGCCACCATCCGGAAACCGGACTCGATAAGCATGATCCAGATCATCTGGCGAACGGACAATCACCCCGACTGCACCCGTTGGATGCAGCGTTCGGCCATTTTGACCCACGATTTCCCGCAGAGAAACGACTTGCGTCCCCTCGGAGTAAATCAGACTCGGGTTTTGATGAACTCGTTCCGTCATGGTTTATTCAATACGCATCATGAATCAGATCCGGCAGGACAGTTCCGGCATCCCCTTCCAGCCAGCATCCATGACGGGGTTTGGGATCGATTGTGATCACTGTTGCTCCGGCAGCTTTGGCGTTCTCTGGCAGCATCGCCGCCGGATAAACGGCCCCGGATGTTCCCACTGACAGCAATACGTCACATTCTACGACAGCCTCGCAGGCTTTGGTCCATACCGCTTCTGGTAAACCATCTCCAAACAGGACCACGTTCGGTCGATGACGGCCCATCCAATCGAACGGATATTGTTGTTGCAATTCCAATAACAAAGTCTCTGCCGACTGCTGTCTGCTCGTATATTGATGCAAACAGTCTGCGATCCGCATCAAATCATCCCGCTCAAATCGTTTCACCAACTGGCCCGTTGAAGTATCGACAACCTCTAATAGCGATCCGTGAACTTCCTGTAGTTCGGTCGAACCTGCAGACTGATGAAGACCATCAATGTTCTGCGTAATGACCGTTGTTTTGACTCGTTGCTCCATGCGAACAATCGCAAGATGCCCGGCATTCGGCTCCGCCTTTGCGACAGGCTCAATGACATTCAAAACAAATTCGGCAACCGAATGCGGTTTCGTGAGAACCGTCGTCAGCAGACCATTCCAAGTGGCATAAAGTTCAGGCGGGAATCGCTGCCAAAACCCATCCGCGTCACGAAACGTCGGAATCCCGCTTTCGGCGGAGATA
Source organism: uncultured Schlesneria sp. (assembly GCA_903904835.1). GTDB lineage: Bacteria > Planctomycetota > Planctomycetia > Planctomycetales > Planctomycetaceae > Schlesneria. The sequence continues at coordinate 35,161 of CAIVEI010000210.1, forward strand.
CCTGCGCCCGTAAAGACCACGACTCGCTTCGCTTTGCGGAGCGCCAGGACAGCTGTGAGCCAGTTGTCGATATCCATTGGAAAATCTCGCGCTGATATGGGGTTTCATTGAGACAAGCGTAGCAGGCAAACGGTAAATGAATTACCCATCACGGACCGACTCGGTGTTGGGCTTCGGCAACGATAGACTCGATGAATTGGCTGTAATCCTCCTTCATCGGCAGGTTCAAATCCTGTTTGATCCGGCGACGACGAGCGATCACATCCACGCCCGTGACGGGATTGCGAGATGGCTTTTCGAAATCTTCCCAGTACAGGCCAATACCTCGCTTCTGCCAGCAAGGAACGTCATTGAAGTTGATCCCCTGTTCGAATAACAGTTCGTTTTTTCGGCTGACCGATAATCCAATGAGTTTCTCTGTGGCCGCCGTTTCCGCCAACCCCTGTTTGCGATACGTCCAATAGCAGTAGGCATTCAGCGCGTTTCGGGCGGCATCCTCGTTCCGCCAGCGGAAGTAGTCGACGACCATGCCGACGTTTGGCAATTGCGAGATCCGGCAATCGAAAGTGGCCACGCTCCCGAGCAGCAGCGAAAACCTGGCACTCGCTTCCCCAGCAAGTGTGGAATTGTATTTCCGCATCTTACGTCCGAAGAGTTGCTCGTTCTGATCGAAGAGCAATGAGATTTCATCGCTTTCTGTATAAGCATAAATCACTCGAAACCCACAATTCATCAGACTCTCTGTCGTTTCCAGCATCAGGTCACGGAACCGCGCGTCGAATGGAACCTCGAATTGACAAACCTCCTTCGTCAATCTTGTGAAACTGCGACCATCAAGTCGGGCGACCATGAACATTCCCGGCAACACATAGTAGTCGGCAACGGTTTCGAAGATTCGCATCTTCTGGTCAAGGTCATCAAACTTCATCACACCAATCCTCAACGAAAAACTGTCCATTCTCAATCCGAACATAAAACAGCTTGTCGAATCCTTCTTCCCGCGTGGGCAGCTCCAGTTTCTTTGCTGTCGAATAGATCGCCACATCCGGGACACGCTCTGCCTGTGTCCGGTTACCGTTACGACGAAGACAGTCCTCGATTTTCGATTGAAAATAGTATCCAACTACCTGAAACCGAGCCGCTTTAGCTGCACCGATATAATTAACTCGTTCGGCTCGCGTCGCATTGGTGTTGTCGATTACGAATCGCTGATCGGTGCCAAGACATACGTCAAGCAGTCGTTTTTCACGATTCCGTGTTTTGAGGAGATCGAGGCTGATCCTGAGGTGGGTCGTGAAGAATCGCTCCTTGAAGAACGACGACTTCCCTGACCCCTGTACCCCGATGAATACGACCGCTTCCATCGGCCACCTCGTTTGTGCATTCTCTCAAATACACACGTGACAATTTGTAACGTCTAAAGGTTCACCCAAACCGCTCAAAAACCGAGGAAACCGTGCGTGAGTCATCGTCTCAGAACTCGCCAGTCACCCCGCCGTCAGCGATACGAGATAATTTTCGATAGGTATTGAGATCGACATTCTGGCTGATAAACCGCACCGATCCATCCCCCAGTAGAAAATGGCAACCACCAGAATGCATGCTGCCAAATCCGACTGTTTCAGGACGAGGCGTCGTCGAACTGAAACCAAAATTGATGGGGATCGAGGCCTCACCCAGTGCGGCTCCCTGGCCCCGTGGCCCGTTATCGCCACCCGCTCCGACCCAGGTTGCATCGCCCATTGCGTCAATACGATTTGGTGTCGTATCAAATGGAGTGTATCGTTCGCCAACCACAATGGCGTTACTGGTCCCATCTAACATGTCGCGGTAACCAATCTTGCTGTTGGCACCAAACGTCCCACCGAAATTGTAGGAATTACCGCCAACGTCACTGTTTAAAAATCCCTGCGCTGTGATCATCGGGCTGACGTAGTTTCCTGTCGTAACGATGCACGGGTCCAAAACCCAGATCGCCCCACTCACCGATGCAGAACTATCGCTGTTTCCCTGAGTGTAAACGGTGTTCCCATAACCTGATTTTGATGATGCTCCTCCGGTCACCGGATTCCAGGCCGGGTCGGTTCCTGCAACGCCCAAATAATTCGAACGACCGCAAGGATAAGTGAGCAGGTTATTGGGGGGAATTGTGTCTGAGCCCACGTCCGAAGGGCACCGGAACGCACGGATCACAGTTTGAACAGTTTGGGGAGTGACTGTCGCGGCCGTGGCCGAAGATAACCCTGTATTGAAATTGGGAACGGTCGATGACGAACCCAGAAGATTATAAAGACTCGCCTGATCGATCTGTGGCAGCATCATCGCCATCCAGCCCCAGCCCAGAAACGCCGTTCGAGTTGAATTCATGTCCAGATATCCAGGCGGAAACGTCGTGCCTGTAAAATCGTGATAATTTGCCAAAGCCAGCCCCAACTGCTTCAGGTGGTTCTTGCACTGGGCTCGTCGAGCTGCCTCACGCGCCTGTTGAACGGCAGGCAGCAATAAGGCGATTAAGACGGCAATGATGGCGATCACCACCAACAATTCAATCAGAGTAAAGGCTCGACGAACTGAAAACTTTCTCGACATCAATCTTCTCCTCTTAGCCTGCTGCGTCTTCAAAGCGACACAATGACGTTTAGGGTAAAGTTATCCGGCCCTGATTCAGACAACAACAACCCATCGACATTTTCTTATGAACCGCCTTTCAACGACGCATCGCTAATTGCAACCGGTTGAACCATATGACTCAATTAATGGCACACCGCAATCCGTTGGAATCGGCGTTGTTGATTAACAACAAAAACACCCTGCAAACCGTGATTGGTTTGTCGCACGGTTTCGGCGCTGCTCGCGTTGGCCCTACGGAAACATCGAAGGCTATCGGCAACGAAAAATCCTAAAACGAATCGACGGTCCTCAAGGTAATGGAACAACCAACACTGAACACACGCTATCAAATTCTAACGCAAAAAAACCGAAGTTTAATCCTTTTTTCATAAAAAGGGGTTGCCTTCCCGGCGAATGGGGCCTAAATTCCCATTGAGGGCTTGGATTGGAAACTTAATTGCCGCCAGAGCATATTTTTTACCATACCTCAATCCGCCGTGCTTATTGAATCCGCTCTGCTTTTGGTTGAGTAAATGATCACCTCGATAAATTGGAATTCGAGCTTGAGGTCGCCAGACAATAACGCTGCGTTGATTCGATCGATACTGATTGGACTGGTCAGTGGTACGATTTTGCTACCAGTATTTTTTGCGGTTTGGCTTGGATTGACGATCGAACGAGATCTCATCCATAGCTGCGATGAATACGGGACTCAAAAAAAAGATTTGGACAATTTCATCGTCATCCTGCTTTTTTCTGTTTGGGTTGTTGGAATCGTATTAGGGTATTCGTTTTGGAACATCCCAGGGGCCATTATGGCAAATTTCGTGAATTGTGCTTTGGGAGGCTCTCTTCTCGGGTATTGGATGTACCTACAGCAGAAGTCCCCCAATTAGCTTGTGCTTTGAGCGTGTTAACGTTGACCTTGCTACCGCTCTCGAAATGGTAGCGATGTTGAAGAAAAGCCGTCTGATCCCGGAATGACGTACCGCAAGAGCTGATACCGGAACCGATATTTGCCAGGAAAAAAGCCTTAAAACAAGAAACTACGTGAAAAAACCTTGTCCACATAGTATGTGAACAAGGCTTTTTTTGTGAACAAGGCTTTTTAAGTGGAGCGGAAGGGAGTTGAACCCTCGACCTCTGCATTGCGAACGCAGCGCTCTCCCAACTGAGCTACCGCCCCAAACTTCCCCATTGCTTTCGGGTCGATGACTGTAACAGAAATCCGATTCCGTGCAAAAGCGATATGGCGGATTTTTCGCGTCTGCTGGTGCGACGAAGATGAATCTTTCCACGTGCAGGGTGCGCTCGTCATCGATTACCCATTCGGGAAAACGAGAATGCCAATATCGACGGCTACGGGAAGGTTGCTGTCATTCGTTCCCGCGAGTATCGTTTCCCTTTGTGATGTCAAATGAATCGTTTAGGGCAACGCGCAGATCTCAGGAATGTCGGAGAACGAAGCTTGACGACGATCAACGTCGTACTGAGTTCCGTATTTCTGCCGATACGCAGCCGAATCCACGATAAAAAGTTTTTGCTTTCAAGAATCAGACTTAGAGGAGTGTCGGCGTGACGGAACGCGTGGTCATTATCGGATCTGGCCCTGCCGGTTGGTCGGCAGCCATTTATGCAGCAAGAGCCAATCTTGACCCATTGGTCATTGAGGGAGCGATCACCGAAGAGAATCGAATCCGGGGAACATTGCCTCTCGGTCAACTCTCGATGACAACCGAGGTGGAAAACTATCCCGGTTTTCCCGCTGGCGATTTGTCTCCATATCTGAAGTCGTCTCTGCCCGAAGAAAACGTTCCCTATCGTGACCCGCACATGACGGGAGTGACCGGTCCGGAACTGATGGAATTAATGCGGCAGCAGGCCAAGAACTTCGGGACTCGGATCATTACCGACGACGTTGTTTCCGTCGATCTTTCGAAGAAGCCGTTCGATTTGACGTTGCTCGATGGCAAGAAATTCTCCACTCATGCGCTGATTATCGCGACGGGTGCCCGAGCCAATTACCTGGGACTTCCTTCCGAAGATCTCTACAAAAACCGAGGCGTCTCGGCCTGTGCCGTGTGCGATGGGGCTCTTCCACGGTTTCGCAATAAACCGCTCGTCGTGATTGGCGGCGGCGACAGTGCCATGGAAGAAGCAAGTTATCTCTCAAAGTTCGCTTCAACCGTGTATCTCGTCCATCGGCGTGGTGAATTTCGAGCGAGCAAGATTATGGCTCAACGAGTCCTCGAAAATCCGAAAATCAAAGTGAAGTGGTTTACAGGAGTCGACGAGGTGCTGGGTGACGAAAACCGAGGGGTCACCGGAGTCAGATTGAGAAACCTGCAAGATTCATCATCGGAAGTGATCGAGGCTACAGGGATGTTTTGCGCCATCGGGCATACTCCGAACACCGACTTCCTGGCGGGACAGGTTCAGACCGACGACAAGGGTTACATCGTCTATTCCCTCCCTTTCCGCACGAATACCAGCGTCGATGGGGTCTTTGCAGCAGGTGATGTCGCCGACAGTTATTATCGCCAGGCAATCACCTCGGCGGGAACAGGGTGCATGGCCGCTCTGGACGCAGAGCGATGGCTTGGCAGCCACGGGTTCCACTAACAAAACTTCACTTGAAAGCTATCGTAAATGCTGACACAAGAAGGATGCCTGGCTCGTCGCGCACTGCTGTGGGATTCCGTTCCCACATCCTGTGAGTGGCTGTTGATTGCCGACCCGCGACACGTGTTATATTTGTCGAACTTCTGGATTCACCCGCTGACGTTTTCGGCCGGTGAGCGTTGCTGGCTGCTGCTGGAACGAGACGGAAAGGCAACCCTGCTTGGCGACAATTTTTCGCTCAGGTCACGGTCAGCCGATCCTTTTGTCGATGGCGAAGTGATGGTCAAGTGGTATGACCATAAGCATTCGGTCATGAACCGTGATCATGCACTGCTGAAGGCTGCCGAACAGATCGCCGACCGTCTTTATGGGCGAAGCGGTGCGGTTGAAGCCGAATGGCTGCCGGTCGGAGCGTTCGAACTGCTTGGTCTCGATCACGAACAACACTCGGTCAAAACCGAAGCAAAAGACGTTGGCAAGCCGGGTGCGATCGATCTGGGAACAATCCTGCGGTCACTTCGGCGTCAGAAGCACGCCGACGAAATCGCATTGATGAAAGAATGCATGCGAGCTGGCGAAGCAGGGATGGTAAGACTGCGCGAAATCATCCGTCCAGGAATCAGCGAGTTCGAAATCTTCTGCGAGGTCCAGCACGCCGCGATCGCTGCGGCAGGACGTCCAGGTCTCATTTATGGTGACTTCCGCGCCGCAACGGCGGCCGCTCCCAAAGTCGGCGGGTTGCCAACGCAATACAAACTCAAAAACGGTGACATGTTCACGCTCGATTATTCGGTCGTACTGGAAGGGTATCGGTCTGACTTCACGAATTGCATGACGGTGGGCGAACCGAATTCCCAGCAGCGTCATCTTTACGACCTGGTCTCGGCAGCCCAGCGCGGTGGCGAATCCGTCCTGAAAGCAGGAACACGAGCCAAAGACGTCTTTCATGCCGTGAATAAGCCGATCCTCGAAGCAGGTTTGGCGGACAAGTTCGCTCATCACGCAGGACACGGGATCGGGCTGGCTCATCCTGAAGCGCCGATTCTTGTCCCAGACAGCGAGGACGTGCTGATGGAAGGGGATGTCATTACGCTGGAACCTGGTCTGTACGTCGAAGGGATTGGCGGCATCCGCATCGAACACAATTATCTGATTACTGAAACGGGCTATGAACGGCTCAGTAACCACGTCATCTCTTTGACGTAGGATGCGCAATGACGTTGCCGCTGATTCGATTTGATCGTGTGACCAAGCGGTTTCACGCCGTCACGGCGCTCGACAGCGTCAGCTTCGACGTTCTTCCAGGTGAATTTCACGCCCTATGCGGCGAAAACGGGGCCGGTAAAAGTACGTTGATGAAAATCCTGTCTGGCGTCATTACCGAGTATGACGGGCAGATCGAACTAGCGGGGGAGCCGCTGGTGGTTCGTGGAACCCGCGACGCAGAATCGCGCGGTATCAGCATCATTCATCAGGAATTGAACCTCGTCAGCGACCTGTCCGTCTCCGCGAATATCTTCCTCGGTCGTGAATTGCGAACGCCGCTCGGTCTGCTCGATGACCGCAGAATGGAACGGGAAGCGGCAAAGTTGTTTGAACAACTGGACTGCCTCATTGATCCTCGCGCTGCCGTTCGTTCGCTGAGAATCGGTGATCAGCAACTGGTTGAGATCGCCAAAGCCTTGTCTTTGGGATCAACCGAACGAGGAGATTCCCTTTCCTCTTCGACACCACGAACGCTGATCATGGATGAGCCGACCAGCGCGTTGACCGAATCGGAAGTCGAGCGGTTGTTCCGAATCATCGGCCGCCTGCGCAGTCAGGGTGTCACAATCGTTTATATCTCGCACAAAATGGACGAGATCTTTCAGCATGCCGACCGTATCACGATCTTGCGAGATGGCCAGGTGGTGAAGACGCTCGATCGGTCGGGAACCTCGCCGCGCGAGGTGACTCATCTGATGGTTGGCCGCGAAATTGGTGCCAGTGATTTTGGTGCAAATCGATCTGCCGGTGCCGAAGTTTTAAAAGTCGAACACCTGTCGCTCCCCTGGCGAGGCCATGTCCGGCAATGGCGACTGAAAGACGTTAACCTCACGGTTCGACGTGGAGAAGTGCTTGGAATCGCGGGACTGATGGGAGCGGGAAGGACCGAACTTCTCGAATGCCTGTTTGGCGCAAGTTCCGAACCACCGCTCGGTCGTATCGAGCTGGATGGCCATCCGGTCGAGTTCGCGCACCCGAATCAGGCTTTGCGTGCTGGGATCGGTCTGGTGACGGAGGACCGCAAGCGATACGGCATTTTCACCGAGATGACAGTTCGAGACCACATAACCTTGTCGTCGTTATCAGAAGTCGCCTCTGCCGGTTTCGTGAACGCCAGTGCCGAAAGCCGCGCGGCAGACGAATCAATCGGCGCGTTGCGAGTGAAAACGGCAGGTCGAGAAGCAGCCATCACCAGCCTCAGCGGTGGAAACCAGCAAAAGTGCATCATCGCACGAGCGCTCAGGACTCGGCCCAAGCTTCTGCTGCTGGATGATCCCACGCGAGGGATCGATGTCGGGGCCAAAGCCGAGATCTACCGACTGATCGATGAACTATGCGGGCAAGGCATGGCGATCATCATTACATCCAGCGAATTGCCCGAACTGATTACCGTTTGTGACCGCATCATGGTGCTGTGTGAAGGTCGGGCCACCGCCGAATTCAAGCGGGGTGAGTTCACCGAGCACAAGCTGATGGAAGCGGCGACAACTGTCGTGGCGTAGCCTTTGGCCAATCGCTAATCCGCATTGCCCCTTTTCGTTTAACCCGAAGCCAACGGCGCAGGCGAATCGGCGTTCAGCCGATTTCTTCGAACATCGCCCCAGCCCTGACTTTTTGCAATGCGTGGACGAGAAATGACTCCGCAGCTTACGCCAATTCTGCCGCTCGTTCCCGCTTCTCTGCAAGGCGCATTTCAACGATATTAAGCCATCGGCGCCGGACAATCGGACTCCAGCCGACTCGTCCCGAAACGTCACAAGCCATAAAACTGATTAAAGCCGAGATTTTCAACCGATAACATCGATTAGGGCTGATGCGTCACGAGAAATTGGTTATCATTCGACGTAGAGGAACCGGCTGCTGCTCGTAATCCGATGTGTGCGCCTACATGGCGGCGCGAGTAAAAACATAGCGTTATTATCGAGAGTTCGGAAGATCATGGCGTTGACAAACCGTTTTTGTTCGGGACCTGTAAAACGAAGAGAATTCCTGTCCGCAGGTATGCTGGGCGCGAGCGGCCTCTGTCTGCCTGATCTGTTTCGTTTGCGAGCGAGCGCTGCCGAAGAGGGAAAGCCGGTCGACCACGAGACATCGGTCATTTTCGTGTGGCTGCCCGGTGGTCCGCCTCACATGGACATGTACGACATGAAACCAAACGCGGCAGCGGAATACCGCGGTGCGTTTCATCCGATTCCAACAAACGTTGCCGGGCTTGATGTCTGTGAACTGATGCCTCGACACGCCGCGATGGCCGACAGGTATTCGGTGGTGCGATCAGTGGCACATAGTTTTGCCGATCACGGCGGCGGTCACAAACGGATGATGACCGGTCGCGTCCCATTGACCCCTGTCGATACCGTCAATGACGCACCGGCGACCGGATCGATCGTCGCCAAAATTCGGGAGCGTCAGAACACCGGCATCCCGAATTATGTCTCTCTGAATCCAGGGGGCCGAACCGGCGATGTGTTCGCTCAAGGTGCTGCTTATCTCGGACAGTCGTACCTGCCGTTCACCGTTGAAGGTGACCCAACCGCCCCCAATTTTGTCGTTCCAAATATCAGCCCGCTGGAAAGTGTGGGTCGACGGGTTAACGATCGAATGTCGTTGCTCGGAAGCCTCGACCGCATCGAACGCCAGATCGATGCCTCGCACCTGATGGACTCGATGGACCGTTATCAACAGCGAGCGGTCAGCATGTTGACCAGTGACCGGGCGAAAAAGGCTTTTGACCTGTCGCTCGAATCCGACGCAACGCGCGATCGATACGGTCGACATTGCTGGGGCCAGCGAGCACTGATGGCACGACGCCTCGTCGAGGCCGGGGTCAATTTCGTTACCGTAATCATGGAAAACCCGTATCAATCGGGAGTGCCACAACTCAAGCAGGGGGTCTACAACTGGGACTCGCACGCTGTGAACTGTCACATCTGGGATGACTTGAAAGTTCGGTTGCCGATTTACGATCAGGCAGTCACGGCGCTGATCGAAGATGTACAGCAGCGCGGCATGGACCGTCGGACGCTGATCCTGGTCACAGGGGAATTTGGACGAACACCACGCCTGGAAAGTTCTGTCGGGTCACAAACCGGTGTCAGGCAGCCCGGACGCGATCACTGGCCACAAGCAATGTCTTTCATTATGGCAGGTGCGGTGAACACTGGTCTGGTGGTTGGGTCAACCAACTCCAAAGGTGAGCATCCTGCAGACCGCCCGCTGACGCCGAACGATCTTTGGGCCACTGTCTATCGGCACCTGGGAGTCGACTACACCGATTCGTTCCCAGACCACCGCGGTCGCCCGATGCCAATACTCCCCTTTGGCGAGCCGATCAGCGAGCTTTTGCGGGCATGATTCCGCCAGCATGAATCGGGGCGAGAAGTAGCGAGTGCAAAGGCCCGTTTAACACTCGCGCCGATGGGAATCGGTGTTTCAGCATTCTATTGTTTATCGATTAATAACGATAACAACGCCGAAGCGTAGACGCGGTGGCCAAAATCACTGGGGTGATTGACTCCATTGCCGGTGAGGTCGCAGTCTCGTTTTCGCTTGAGCATTTCCGTCCACAAAGTAGTCAGGTCGACCAGGGCGACTCCGTCACCGCCAAGTGACTTCAGCGCTTCGAGGTATTTTGGAAACATTTCGCGCGGTGTATGTGTCCACTGATCGTTACCGACCATGGTGGCAACAAGAATGATTTCCGCTTGAGGTTGAGCGGCTTGGATGCGAGAGACCATCTGATGAATTCCCTCGCGATAGGCGTCGGGGTTTCTCCGGCCGACGTCGTTCATGCCGTATGCGATAATGACCAGATCCGGACTGGATTCAAGAAGCTTGTCGAGATCAGCCAGCCCGTTGGGAACACCCCATCCACCGACAGCCCGATTGAACAGGGCGACTTCGCCGCCGTAGGTGGTCCGCAACTGAGCCGCGACCAGATCGGGATACATCGGCATGAAGGGAGACGCTCCGACTAAGCCTGAGGCATTTAAACCGTACGAAATACTGTCGCCGCTGACTGCGATTGTCAGCTTTTGTTTTGCCTTTAAGCGAGCCAACGTCTTTGGCAGTTTGGCGGCATCGAATTTTGGTCCCTCTTCAGGCCAGTCTTCTGTTGTACGGACATACGTGACTTCAATCTGTTGATCGTGAAACCAGTGCCCATTGTCGAACAGCAAATGCGTTTCCGGGTCACCAAGTTTATGTGGCAATGCACATGGGACGGCTGGCTGTGCACCGCCAGCCCAGACGGGACGAGCCCCGCGTGGCATGAACAGGTCCGAACTTTTTAAATAGGGAATTTTCGATTTTTCGGTTCGAATGATCTGTTTCCCGTCAGCGGCGATGGTGAAATCGATTCCTTCCAGGAATTGCTTCTGTCCATTGGCCGTATGAACCGAAAGGATTTTTGTTGCCGGGAACAATAGCTTACCTGTCGCAGGCTGGTTCGGGTTGTCTTCGACACACAGAACACTTTCGCGGAACACGGTCGCCGATCGCCAGAATGGTTCTAGCAGGTGCAGTTCGGGCAGCGTTTCAGCAACGGTCACAGGCCTCAGTTCGATGCGACGAACGTCCATCACGGCGACCCCCACCTGCTGTTGCGGTTTGACCGTCAGGGTGTATCGGCCCGGTTTGTCGAGCGTCACAATTCCCAGGTCCTGCGGGACGAAGTTTTGAAAGTGTCCAGTCCCTGGGACCTTCAGTGGCAGCGTTTGCCCGGCAACTTCAAAGTGGACCAGGCTCCCTCCGTTTGTACCGCAACCGACATGTGGCACGAGATGAAAGCGGCCCGGCTTTTTCAACGTGAATTCATAGCTGGCCCAGTCGTCCTTCTTCACCCAATAGCCGATCGTGTCCTTATTCGGGAGCGGTTCGTATCGCAGCATCACCCCGAAGACGTCGGCGGTACTCGACGGCATCATCACCGAGCCATCATCAGCCTGAAGATTCGGAGTATAGCTCGGGTTGTCTGACGGCATTTTTGCGCCGACCGCTTCGCGCCATCTGGCCAGTTTCACAGCGAGTTCCTTTGCTACGTCGGCTTTCTCGTAGATGAAGTTCTGTCCTTCGCCTCCATTTTTGTTGACGTTGAATAATTCACGTCGACCGGTGTGAGTTCCAGCCTGAGGGTTGTCATAAACATCGTGGGGCGTTGTTTCGTAGTACTCAATCAACTTCCAATCGCCCGCTCGAATAGCGCTACCTGGTTTCGCACCAGCATTGACGTTGTAGTGAGGGAAATGCCAATACAACGCATCGCGAGATATTTGCCCGGTCCCTTTCAGAAGCGGTACAAGGCTGACACCATCCAGAGAGAGTTGTTTGTCTGACCCGCGACAAGCCTCAATAATGGTCGGAAAGAAGTCCAGACACGATACGACCGTGTCATTGGTCGTTCCCGCTTTGACAACTCCTGGCCACTTCACAAGCAAGGGAACCCGCAGGCCCCCTTCGTACAGATGTCCCATACCATCCCGTAGAGGGGCGTTGGATGTGGACGGAATGATCTGACCGTTTCCGTTACAGACTCCACCGTTATCCGAAGTCAAGAGGACCAGGGTGTTCTGTGAAAGTTGAAGTTCATCAAGCGCTTTCACGACGCGACCGACAGCAACGTCCATGCTTTCGATCATCGCCGCATAGTTAGGGTTGATCTGTGAACCATTCGGTTCGGTCGGCATCTTTCCGTACTTGGCGACAATTTCCGGATTAGGATTGGCGGGCATGTGAACCGCGAAGTGGGGTAGATAGAGAAAGAAGGGCTTTGATTTGTGGTCGGCGATGAATTTCTCGGCTTCGGCGGCCAGTCGATCTGTCAGAAATTCACCGTCCGGTGCCTGCTCAAGTCCCGGTAATTTATTTCCTGCCTGATCCGTGTACGGTGCCACATCGCGATAGGAATCACTCACGACGTCAATTCCCGCCAGGCTGATATCAAACCCTTGTTCCTTCGGTCCGAAGCCTTGCCCGCCGAGATTCCATTTTCCGATAGAACCTGTCACATAACCGACTTGTTTAAGAGCTTCAGCGATGGTGACTTCCGACAGCGGCAATTGCGGGGCCACTTCAGGCGGTTTCAAACGGCGGCTTGGATCATCCACTTTGCCCAGCACCGATGTCGTAATGCCGACACGTTGGGGATACCGCCCCGTCATGATCGCAGCCCGGGTCGGCGAACCGACGGGTGCCGCGGCATATGCCTGAGTAAACCGCATCCCATCCGACGCCAGGCGATCGAGATTGGGAGTCTTGTGAAATTTACTTCCATAGCAACCGAGATCGGCCCAGCCCAGATCGTCGATGATAATCAGCACGACATTCGGTCGAGTCTCGTCTGCCGAAAGAACAACGGTCAGTGACATCAGAAACGCGCAGGCAATGATCGATCGGATCGCGGTGAAGAATGGATTTCGATTTCCGCCGGTAACTCGGGTGTGAATCTTGCCGAATTGGTTGTTCAACGTCATGCTCCTGTGGGAGTCGTGAATAGGTCATGTGAGGGGGAAGCAGACACGACAAAGAGTATCGCGTGTTGCTCACCTGTGGAACTGATTGGCCGATTGATTGCTTCAATCAATCGACCAATCGATTAAGAAAAAAGGACAATGGCATGTCGTTGCGGCGCACACCACTTTTTGATTGGCATACGAACCATAACGGCCGCATGGTGGAATTCGGCGGTTGGGAAATGCCGGTCCAATACACCAGTATCGTGGACGAACACCACACCGTGCGAAAGGGGGTCGGGTTATTTGATATTTCCCATATGGGGCGACTGAGCTTTATTGGTGCCGATGCGTCCCGGTTGTTAGCTCATCTGCTGACTTGCCGTGTCGACAATCTTGTTGACGGCCAGATTCGATACGGACTGGTCTGTAACGACGCAGGAGGAATTCTGGATGATGTGCTCGTCAACCGGATTGATGCGACATCGTTTGGACTCGTCGTCAACGCCGGCAATCGCGAAAAGATCGTCGATTGGATCGGGAAGCGAACGGCAGATATCGCCGCCGCAAACCAATCGCTCGATCTTCGCTTCCAGGATCATACTCTTGAAACTGCAATGATCGCCGTTCAAGGGCCGCTGGCGCTGAAACTGCTCAATCAGGTGACAAGCGAGAGCTTTGACTCGATGAAGTACTACACCGGACGAAGTATCAAGCTCGAAGGGGTTCCCGCGTTTGTCAGTCGAACTGGCTATACAGGGGAGGATGGCTTCGAGTTGATCGTTCCCAACGCGTCAGCCACAGGCTTGTGGGAAACGTTGATGGAGTCCGGCCGCGACATGGGTGTCAAACCTTGTGGACTCGGATGCCGTGACACGCTTCGTCTTGAAGCCGCCATGCCCCTTTATGGACACGAACTTTTAGAGACCATCGATCCGCTGACGGCAGGACTTGCCTCGTCAGTCAAATTGGAGAAACCGGAATTCATCGGTCGCGATGCATTGGCCGGGATCGCAGAACAGACAAATCGAAATGTTCGAGTCGGTTTGAGGTTGGGCTCGCGCCGGATTGCTCGTGAGCACAGCGAAATCTTTGTGGGGGCTGATCGAGTTGGCGAAGTAACGTCGGGGACATTTTCACCAACGCTGGAACAGGCGATCGCAATGGCGTACGTCACTGCGGAACATTCAAAAATTGGTTCATCGGTCGAAATCGATATTCGCGGAAAACGTGAATCAGCCGAAGTGGTTGCGCTTCCATTCTATAAGAGGGCAAAGCATGGAACGTGATGAGGTCAATCGCGTCGGTGCAGGATTTAGCCGCCGCGAATTTCTGAAGGGGTCTGGTGCCGCTGTGGTCGCTGGAGCCGCCGCCACATCGGCGGTCGAAGGACCGTTAGAAGCTCAGCAGCCGGCAACCAAAATCATTTCGGCAGAACCTCACACGATCAAACTCAACGTCAACGGTAAGGATCAAAATTTGACAGTCGAGCCGCGAGTCCTGTTAATCGACGCCTTGCGGAATGATTTGAATTTGACGGGCTGCAAAGATGTCTGTGATCGTTCGACGTGCGGTGCCTGTACGGTCTTGATTGACGGAAAGCCTGTCTACGCATGCACGCGGTTTGCGATTGAGGTTGTGGGACAAAAGGTCGTCACGGCAGAGTCACTGCATTCCCTCGAAAAGACGGACGATGTCGTGACTGCCTTCTGTAAATATGACGCGATCCAATGTGGTTTCTGTACCCCGGGCTTTGTGATGGCAGTTCGAGGTTTCTGTAACCAGAATCCTGGCGCGACTGAGGATGCGTGTCGTCGCGCCTTGGGTGGGAACATCTGTCGGTGTGGAATATACGACGGAGTTTTGAAGGCGGCATACGACACAGCCCAGATTGCACAATAAACGATTGAGAAACTTCTTGTGCCACTGCTTGGCCGTCTTCGGCCAAGCAGTGCTCTTGTGTGTTTACCGCAATCAACGTCGTACCGAGATTTTTCGATAGCAAACGAATCAGCAGGAAAGTTCACGACACTTTCGTCGTACGTGGATGAGGATCAAACGACATGGTCGAACGGAAAATCGGTTGGGAGCCTCAAGGGTCACATACCCTCGTCGGTGGCGAGATCCAGCGAGTCGACGGCAAGGTTAAAGCGTCCGGGCAGGCCAAGTACACGAACGACATTAACACTCCTGGGACACTGTTTGCAAAACTGCTGACGTCGCCGCACGCTCACGCAAAGTTGGTTCTTTTGAACATCGAAAAAGCCAAAGGGGTCAAAGGGGTGAAATCAGTCCTGGCAATCGCCAAGGTGGGTGACGAGATCCAGTACGAAGGTTGGCCGATTGTGGCGATTGCGGCCGAACGGCCTGAGTTTGCGGAAGACGGTCTGCGTGCCGTTGAATTCAAGTTTGAGCCGCTCCCGCATTTCGTGGATGGATCTGATTTCAAAGGAGCCGTAGAGGCTGACGTGACTGTCGGCGGTAAACCGCTGAAGCTGACGAAGTCGGTGGGAAAGTCCGGGCAAGGGGATGTTGAAGTCGCGTTGAAAGAGGCCAAACACGTTCACCGGGGAACGTATGGCATTCACATGATCACTCACATGAGTATGGAACCGCATGGGTCGCATGCCGCGTGGGACGGCGAAAACTTGAACGTCGCGCTGTCGACAGAGAATGTTTCCGGGACATCAGGCCAGTACGTGCAACCGGTCGGCGTCGATGCCATGAACGTCAATATCCGATGCGATTTTTTGGGAAGTGGTTTCGGGTCGAAGTCTACCGTCGATGAATGGGATGTTGCCTGTGCAAAACTGGCCAAAGCAACAGGTAAGCCAGTTCGGCTGATGCTGAGTCGTACCACGGAAATGCAAATCGGCGGTAACCGACCCTCGGCGTTTGCGGAAGTGACCGTGGCTTGCGATGCCGAAGGGAACGTGACCGCCTGGGATAGTCGTCACTGGGGATCGAACGGTTTGCAGGGTTCGATTGTCGATCACGATGTGACCCCTTATGTTTTTCTGCCGAAGACTCGTCAAAGCGTTTCAACGGGTATCGCGACGAATTGCAGTCCTGAACGTCCCTGGCGAGCACCTCATCATCCGCAGGCCTGTGCCTATACTCAAACTGCATTGGATGACCTGGCTGCCAAGGCTGGAATCGACTCTCTTCAGTTCTTTCAAAAGAATCTGAACCTGACCAGCCTGCCTCATATTTATGGCCCGGAACTCGAGATCGCGGCGAAACTGATCGATTGGAAAGGGAAATGGCATCCGCGCGGTAAGGGATCAGGAAACGGTCCGGTCAAGCGGGGTGTCGGGGTCGCGTTGCATACTTGGGACGGTGCTGCAAACCAATCGAACGTGACACTGAAAGTCCATTCCGACGGTTCAGTGGAGGTCGTTACAGGAAGTCAGGATGTTGGAACAGGAACGCGAACGTGTATCGCTCAGGTCGCCGCCGACACGTTTGGTGTGTCGATGTCAACGATCAAGGTCTCGCTCGGTTCAAATCAGTTTCCTAAAGCGGGACCATCGGAAGGAAGTTCGACGATCGGCGGCGTGACTGGTCCAGTCAGGCGAACGGCTCAACAGGCACTTTGGAAGATTCTCGATCTCGTCGCCGCCAAATACACCGTCGAGAGAACGACGTTGACCGCTCGAGACGGAAAAGTCTGGTTGGGCGAAAAAGAGGTTTGTACCTGGAAACAGGCAGCGACCCTGGTTGGACCAATGGGCCTGGAACTATACGGCGGGCCTGTCACCGAAGACGAGGGTTTGACCAATCATCAGGTGGGTGGTGTTCAAATGGCCGAAGTCGCCGTGGATACAGAAACCGGGGTGATACGGATCGTGAAGATGGTCGCCGTTCAGGACGCCGGGATGATCGTGAACCGTTTGCTGGCTCGCAGTCAGGTCTACAGCGGACTGATCATGGGGATCGCGTATTCCTTAAGCGAAGAACGAATCATGGACAATAAAACGGGGCGGTTTATCAATGCCAACCTGAATGACTATAAGCTGCCACGGATTGGCGACATCGGCGATCTTGTTGTCGAGTTTTACGAACCCGAAAGCGAATACAAACGGGGAGTCATCGGGCTCAGTGAGCCTCCGGTAATCTCCACCGGTGCCGCCATCTCGAATGCCGTGGCGAATGCCGTTGGAGTTCGAGTCCCGGTTCTTCCTCTGACACCCAAGCGGGTTCTCGACGCATTGAAAGGAGCCAAAGGATGAAATCCTTCGAATACGCTCGACCAACAACAGAAGCGGAAGCGGTTGAATTCCTCGGTGAGAATGGCATTCAAGCAGCCATCCTGGCGGGTGGAACCGATCTGACCAGCCTCCTGCGAGCAGAACTCGTCAGCCCGTCCCGTGTCGTTGATCTCAAGCAAGTTCCCTCGTTGCATCAGGTGACTCGCCTCGAGGGCGGAGTTCAGATCGGTGCGCTGGTCACGCTTGCAGACCTCGCGACAAATCCCTTACTCGCCGGATATCCTTCGTTGTTCGATGTCGTCGACGGTGTGCGTTCGATTCAAGTTCAAGGGAGTGGCACGATCGGTGGCGATCTGTGTCACCTGCCGAACTGCTGGTATTTTCGTAAAGGATATGGATTACTAGGCCAGGACAACGGTGTATCGCTGCCGGAAACCGGCGACAACCGCTATCACGCGATCTTCGGCAACGAAGGAGCAGCCAAGTTCGTCAACGCGTCTCGCTTCGCGCCGGCACTGATAGCGTGGGGTGCAAAAGTCCGCATCGTCGGCACCTCACACAAAACAACTTCCCGTGACCGATCAGGCGGTTCATCGGTCGATGCGGAGTGGATTCCTTTGGAGTATTTTTATGTGACTCCTAAAACGGAACGACAGGGAAACACGATCTTAAAGCCGGGCCAGTTCGTGTCTCACATCTGGTTGCCCGACGCGAATCAGATTACTAGCGCCACTTACGAAGTCCTGCAGATGGAGGGACTCGATTGGCCGCTCGCCGCAGCAAGCGTCTGCCTGGACGTCGACGGTGGTTTCGTGCGTGGCGCGAGCATCGTGATGGGGCACGTTGCTCCGACCCCCTGGGTTGCTGGTGACGCAAGCCGCTGGCTGATTGGACGACAGATCGACGAGGATACCGCAGGAGTCGCAGCCGATGTCGCGGTATCAAGTGCAAAACCGCTGTCGATGAACGAATACAAAGTCCAGATTGCCCGAACTGCGGTCAAACGGGCGTTATTGAAAGCAACAGGTCAGCTTGATTCGTAGCATGGTCTTCAGCCCGTGCTACACAACATCTTGTGCGGGCTAAAGCCCATACGACAACAATTGACATCCTTGGTGCTGCGGTTTCAATATTGTTCGGAGTCCAATACCCGGACCGACGCTAGCAGCGTCGCCCACGTGGACGACGCTGCTAGCGTCGGAAACATTCCGCAAGAACGACATGGCCATGAGAATCTCAAACGTCGCGTCGTCGAGATGCGGGGATCCAACCTTTCAGTCCTTTCATGAGTTGTCTCAGTCCGCCACGATGAAACGCCAAAGTAGTCCCCCCCTGAATCCATCTCTTTTACGCATGCGTGACAATCGACACAGCGGGTCGCTGCCACAAGAGTTCCTCTACTGACGGTTCGAACTCTCAACGCTGAAAAACGAAGCGAGCCGAGAGACTGATTCTCTCGGCCAGTTCGTTCACCGATTCGAATTCAAATTCAATGAGGGACTCCGACGGCTGTCGCCGCCCGCAAGCATCTGTTTTTCCTGTCGCGGATGACAGCACCGATCAACAGAACCGTAAGACCGAGCAGGGCACTGGCACCTGAACCGGGCTCCGGCACGGACTGGGCTGATGAATCGGAATAAACCACGATAGTGTCGTTGCCGGTCTCGGCAACAAGAAGATTTCCATTCTGGTCGAATGCCAGATTATAGGGTTTGCTCCCTGACCCCGTTAAAATGCTCTGGATATAGTCACCCGAGGCGCTGAACTCTGCCACACTATCCCCATTAAAGTTAGCCGCGAAAATATTGCCGTTCTTGTCCATCGCGATGCCATATGGACCATTCAAATAACTACTGCTGATTTCACGAACTTCGTTTCCGTTCTTGTCGAACTCACGAATCAGGTTTGCGTTCCGTATGGGACTGTAGAGATTGCCACTCTGATCCACGACCATAAAGGCACCGAAGGGGTTGCCGAAGTTCTGAAGTGCAGCCCCGCTATTGGTAAACTCCTGAATATGCTCACTTCCACTCGGACCATTCTCGGCATAAATGTGGTCATTGCTGGTAATCACAACGCCATAAGGATACCCGCCGGTAGGAATCGTGCGGAGATAGTCACCGGCCTGGTTGTACTCCTGCACTCCGCCGCTAAAGTAGTTGGAGACATAAATATTATTGCTGCTATCCAGGGCAACGCCGATCGGCTCATTATAATTTCCGAATCCTATGGTTCGGATAAAAGTACCCGAACTCGTGAATTCCTGGAGCCGTGTGTCGTCGGTGACGTAAATGTTACCTGAACTGTCGACGGCAATCGCGGTAGGAAATTGGAACTGCCCATCGCCGGTGCCGTTGCTGCCGAAACTGCTCACGACGCTAAATGACCCTGCCTGGGCAACCGGCACCGAGAGTAGACTCAGGCCGATGGCAACAAGACCGAGAGCCGAAGCAAATGAACGGGGTTTTCGCATAATGTGGAGACTCCTTGTGCAAACAGTGTTGTGGGTTTTGGCGCTCAGAGGTTACTGAGGCCATTCATGAGAAGTTGCGGTGATGCTACGAAGACCTGTTCCAGGCAATCTGATTTGCTCGTGGTCAACTCTCCGGTGCTTCACGCCCCCCTTCTGCTTAAATAGGCGTAATCGGCACCAGGAGCGCCTCACGTATTTTTGTGATGCGCTCCCAAAATGCATCGGAAGGCCTGAATTGGCGCTGTGCCGTGTTGATGCCAAAACGACGAACGAAAGCCGTAGCATGGGCTTTAGCCCGTGCGGAACACTTCATATTGGCAGCTAATGCCAACACGACAAAACCGCACAACCTCGTTGGGGCCAATGGAAACTTTCGACAATCACTGCTCCGGCATCGGCCCGTCAGGTGAGGCGAGTTTCCTATCTGCCGATCTACTGACAGGAACGCGGGCGAGCCGCAAACCGCAATAATAGTTTCGGTTCGAGGGCTGAAGAACGCGATATGCCGCCGCGCAGCCCACGGAAGGGTCCCCCCAGCAACCACCTCGTTGCACCCGCATTCTGACCTCGCTGGCTTCCTTCGATTCGTCGTCACAATGCTCCAAAACGTTGCCATGCATGTCGTACAGCCCCAGCCGGTTCGGCTGATAGCTGCCAACCTGACACGTCCGTTTCAACGAGGTCTCAGCAAAATCGAAATTCGCCTGGGTTGGCAGTA
This sequence comes from uncultured Schlesneria sp., assembly GCA_903904835.1. Taxonomy (GTDB): domain Bacteria; phylum Planctomycetota; class Planctomycetia; order Planctomycetales; family Planctomycetaceae; genus Schlesneria. The sequence continues at coordinate 55,510 of CAIVEI010000210.1, forward strand.
ACACGTTCGTCGGATTGTCAAAGAAGTAGTTGTATGCGGAGTCAAACTTGTTGGAATTCGGCCCTCCTCGACACGCATACTCCCATTCTTCCTCTGTCGGCAAGCGATACACCCAGCCTTCTTCTTGCTCCCGCTGATTCAATGCTTTTACGAAATCTTGAGCGTCATCCCATGACACTGTCTCGACCGGGAATCGCTTCAGATCCTGATCACTGACATCCAACACGTACTTGTGGCCATGTCCGTTACGTTTGAAAACGCTCGGGTTAGAGCCAGTAACCGCTTCCCATTCCTCGTGCGTCACCTCGTATTTTCCCAGGTAGAAGTCATCCTTAAAGTCGACTTCCTTTTCCCCCATCAGACCTGCGACGCCGCCACCAAGCCAAGATTTACCCTTGGGCACCAGGACAAACTCCATCCCCAGGCCATTTTTGTGAGTGCGTGGAAGCTTTTCCGGTTGAGGGGCTGATTGTGATTTAGAAACGTCAGCGATTGAAGGAATGTCGGATTTACGTGGCTGAGGCTCTCGAATCGATAACTGGCTACCAGCGAGCAACAGCGCTGCGACCACGATCGCCCCGCTCGCAAGCCAGAGCAAAGGTGATCGCCAATTCAACAACTGGCTCATCATCGTCCGGGATTTCGTGCTTTCAATTGGTTGCGAGACAATTGGCCCGGCTTGAAGTGCCGCCAGATGCTTCTGCAGCAAATCAGCCACTTCCGCTGCGGTCTGAAAACGGTCAGCAGGAGATTTTGCCAGCAGCCGGTCAATGACTTCGGACAGCCAGTTGGGGATTTCCGGATTGATTCGTCCAATCGGACGCGGAGTCTCTTCGCAGATTCGCTTTAACGTCACTAAGGGATTGTCCGCCGTGAATGGCGGCTTCCCTGTGCACATGGTGTAGAGGATTGCGCCCAGGCTGAAGAGATCCGTCCGGTGGTCAACCACTGCGCCGGAGGCCTGTTCCGGCGACATAAACTGCGGCGTTCCGGAGAAAACGCCCGATCGGGTCATCACCGTATCGTCGGTCATCCTGGCCAAACCGAAATCCGCCACTTTGGCTCGTTCGACTCCGTTTTCCAGCAGGACGTTGGCCGGCTTCATATCCCGATGGACCAAACCCTGCTTGTGTGCGGCCGCGAGTCCATCGGCGATTTGTCCCCCGATACGCAGAATCTCTTTGACCGATAACGTCCCCTGGGTCGCAATCTTTTGCGCCAGGGTCTTCCCCTCGACATACTCCATAGCGATATACGGGGGATGATGGTTCTCGTCCACCGCGTAAATGACCACGCAATTCGGATGACTGACGGCGGCGGCAGAGCGGGCTTCTCGTTCAAAACGTTGACGCGACATCGGATCGATCGCAATCTCTGGTGCAAGCACCTTGATCGCCACGACCCGTTGCAACTTGGGGTCAAGCGCCCGAAAGACAATTCCCATCCCACCGCGGCCCACGGAATTCAAGATTCGATAAGGCCCCAGCGAACCCAGGTCATCAGGAACGATCGGCGATCCAAGGAATGGAAACTCTGCGGCGGAAGGCTTCGCATCAGAATTGCCCGTTGGCAGGCCAGACTCCTTACTTTCGCCACGCCGCCACGCCGGCAACTCAAGGAAACTGGCAGCCTCTTCGGCTGCGTTCAGGAGCGAAAAGACCTGTCGTGCGAGTTCGGCATTTTCCGCACAAGCCTGATGAACGTACTGGCGGCGATGTTCTGGATCTCGAAGCTTCAGAGCCTCTGAAAAGATCTCTTCCAGTCGAGTCGACTCATTCATTGTCCGTCTCCGATGTCGAAGTCACCGACTGCACTTCTTCTAACTTATTAGCGTAGATTTGGTGGCGAGCGCCTCATTGTTTTTTCGCACGGTCATCGTGAGAGGGAAAATCAGACGCCCCCTGCTTGAGCCAGTTGAACAGCCAGGCTTTCGCATAAGTCCAGTTTCGGGATGCGGTTGCGCGAGAAATCCCCAGTGTCTCGGCGGCTTGAATTTCCGAGAGTCCGACAAAGTAACGGAGTTTGACAAGTTCGGCCTTACCGGGCTCGATTTGAGAAAACGTTTGCAGAGCGACGTCAAGATCGAGCAGTTCTTCATCGGGCAGGATCGCCGTATCGGCCAGGTCTTCCGTCATCTGCTGGACGGCTGCACCGCCACGTTTGATTGCCAGACGTTGCCGCGCTTGATCGACAAGAATCCGCCGCATGGTCTCCGAAACCGCAGCAAAGAAGTGGCGACGATTAGCCCACTCGATGGGGACCTTTCCACCAACGAGCCTCAGGTAAGCTTCATTGACCAGCGCCGTAGGCCCCATCAGCGGATTGTGCTTTTCGCCCCGAAGACGGTCGGCAGCAAGACTGCGCAATTGCCGATAGACCTGCTCGATGAGCGAATGGAGTGCCTGCTGATCACCCTGGGCATAGGCCTGAAGCAAGATTGTGAGATCACCTTCACTGCTTTCGGCAACTGCCGCTGCAAGATCATCAGACACAATAAACAACTCCACGAGGTCACCTCGTCGCCCCTGTCATTATGGAACTCCATTCTGACGGGTGACGCAGTGCAAGTGAAGGATGACTTGTTCCCCAGCGGCCATCGCCAGTGTCGTTTTCACCAAATGCTTGTGAAAAAGGTCCTGCGACGGGAATACGCCAGCGTTACCTTTAGCGTTAGGGGCGGAGTTTGGCAGAGAAACACACGAAGGACGCCGCGCGGGCTTTGCCCGCAACGCATCAGACGAAGTTAAGGTCGAGCAATAAATTGCTATGCCTGTTGGTTGCCAATCAGGTCGACGCTCGGAGTGCCACGGTTTTGGACTTCTTCGGGCGTGAAACTTGACTCATTGAGTCAAGTTTCAGGATCTCTTCCAAAGTAGCCATCATCGCTCCGCGTGATGAGCATCGCTCGAAAACCTATCAAATTCCGCTCCGCATATTTTCAAAAAAGTATTCAAACGAAGTCTTGTTCCGATGCGTTGGTAACGATTGAATCGTTTCCGACGCATGCTCATCACGCG
>CAIVEI010000211.1 GCA_903904835.1 uncultured Schlesneria sp.
CTTGATCTGTATAACGCAGGACTGAAATGGCAACTGGGACATGATGTTTTGACACTGGCGATTCTTGCAGATCTCGATCCGCAGTGGTTACCTGATCGGCACACGTTCGAATTGGCCGGATTTCGATCGGATCGGCGGTTTCCGATCTGCAAACTGGTGAGTCGTCTGGAGTCCGAATGGCGGGAGGATTCCTCGTTGATCGTCCAGGTCGCTCGGGCACAGATCGCGGCGCTCAGGACGGCGGGCGATCCGGAGGCTCGTTACGGAGCCAAAATGCAATTGGTGAGAAATCTTTACAAACAAGGCCATTCGTCTGATACAATCCGGGAAATGTTCCGGCTGATCGACTGGATGATGCGTTTGAGTCAACGATTCGAGAAACAATTCAAAATCGAATTAGAAGCTTACGAAGAGGAATTGCACATGCCCTACGTGACATCCATCGAACGCCTCGCGAAAGAGGAAGGCCTACAGAAAGGCGAATTGATTGGTCAGATCAAGATCCTTCAAGAGTTGTTGGAATTGACCTCGCCCACCGCCGAGGAGCTGGGACAACAGGACATCGCCGCATTGTCCAATTTGTGCCTGGAACTCAGGCAGCGTGTCAGATCCCGGAACGGGAAGTGACCATCGACCGAAATCTTGATGGATCGCCAGGATAAAAGCATGTCAGGCGCCGTGAATAGGTGGAATTCATGTCAACGGCAGTGAAGTTCCCGACCAGCAGGCGCGAGAAAAGTTGAATGTCTCCGAGGCGTCATTCACAGCCGAAAGAACACCGGTCGGCTCCGAGTCGGGAACCTGCACATAGAAGATCGGCTGTTTGCTTTTGATCCCCTGCATGGCCCGCTGGATCAGGGTCGTCTTGCCGATTCGGCGGCGCCCCGTCACCTTGTCAAAGAACCAGCGGTTACGACCGAGCATCCGCTCCAATTCCGCGAGTTGTTCCTTTCGACTTCACCTTCAATAAAACACCTGCCCGAATTCGCTCCTTCTCACTCAATCGAAGCTTTGACATTCAATCCCTGGAAACGACACCATTGTGACATTTCTATCGGGGAGCGACAGTCCTTTTTATTGAAGATGTTACGAGATTTTCGTGCGATGAAAAGACCGCAGCAATGCGGCTTCCCAACCTCGGATTCCAGCCAGAAAAAGTTCAAACGAGGGCTTTAAACTAACGGAACACCAGAGCGAATATATCGACAGCCAGCAATGGGGCTTGTGGAGGAAAACAGAACTTGCGTACTATCGAACAATCGCCGCTGTGTCATGATCCGCTTGATGCGTAGCCCGCCATCAAAACCAAAATATTCCGCTAACCAACCAGGGTCCCAAACCTTGAATCCATTCCCGCTTCACACACGTTGTGATCTTCCCTACGGCAGCGGCAGCGGCTTGGCAGGCGTCGTGGCGTCCAAAAAGCAATTTCCCTTCAGTACTGCGAGAACTTTTTGCCGTGACCTGTTGGCTCTGGCCCTCGTGGGCTTTGCCTTGGCGCTGCCTGCGGCCGTTGCGGTGTCTGCGCCGGTGGAGGAACCGGATTTCGCTGCCCGGGAGGCGGAGACGAAGAAGGTTTTCCAGGATCGCGTCACTCCCTTCTTCAAGACCTACTGCACGAATTGTCACGGGATTCATCGAATGGAGGGAGGCATCAACTTTGCCCCGGCGCTGACGGCTCCTGGAGTTCCCTCCTCGACCAAGAAATGGAAGCAAGCGCTGGCCAATGTGAAGGCGCACGACATGCCGCCGAGCAACGCGGACAAGCAGCCGACAGATGAGGAGCGGCAAATGCTCGTCGATTGGGTCGGGACGATCAAATATCTCAGCCCGAAGGACCCGGGGCCGTTTGTGATCCGTCGGCTGACCAAGGTGGAATATGGCAATACGCTGCGGGACCTCTTCGGAGTGGCTCCGGCGATCGCGGCGGAGTTGCCGGATGAGGTGTTCGGCGAGGGGTATCTCAATACGCTGTCGCCGCTCCAGTCTGAGCATTATCTCGGCATCGCCAACGAAGTGTTGAATCGGATTCTGGCTCCGAAGGACGCTCCGCCCACTGAGATGCAAAATCGGCTCTTCGGCGAACCGCCCGCACCCGGCACGGATCTTCGCATGGCGGCGAAAACAGTCGCGAGTTCGCTGACTCGGCGCGCCTTTCGCCGGCCCGCATCGGACGCAGAACTCGAGCTGCTGCTTGGCGTCTTCGATCTGGCTTACAAGAACGAACTCGACTACCCTGCGTCGCTTCGTCTGATGCTCAAGGCCGTTCTCGTTTCCCCGCAGTTCCTCTTCATCACGCCCGCCAGCGAGGCCGCGCCGGGGCAGACCATCGTCCCGCTCGACGACTACCAACTGGCCTCCCGCCTCTCGTATCTGCTCTGGGCGACGATGCCTGATGCGGAGCTATCCACGCTCGCGGACAACGGCACGCTACACGAGCCCTCGATTCTCAAAACGCAGGTGAAGCGCCTGCTCGACGATCCGCGATCGCGGGCGTTGTTCGATGGATTCGGCGCGCAGTGGCTCGGCCTGTTGGGGTTGGAGAGCAAGATTTTCGACACCGCAAAGTTTCCGCAAATGACCGCTGAGATGCGTGCGGCGATGTACGACGAGGCGCGGCTGTTCTTCGACAGTATCGTTAGCGAAAACCGCAGCGTGTTCGGCTTCGTGGACAGCGATTACACTTTCCTCAACGGCACTCTCGCCGCACTGTACGGTCTGGAAAAGACCGTCACTGGTCCGGAGATGCGAAAGGTGAAGCTGGATGACGCGAATCGCGGCGGCATCCTCGGCATGCCCGGCATCCTGGCAACAACATCCTTCCCCAATCGCACCAGCCCCGTGAAACGGGGCGTGTGGGTGCTGGAACAGGTGCTTGGCGAACACGTGCCACCGGCACCTCCGAACGTTCCCCCTTTAGAAAAGCAAGACAAGCAAGCAGTCGAAAATTTGACATTGCGCCAGCGTACGGAACTCCATCGAACGAACGCCGTCTGCGCGAATTGCCACAAGATTCTCGATCCGATCGGCTTCGGTCTGGAGAACTTCGACGCCATCGGGCGCTGGCGGGATCAGGACGATACGGGCGGAGCGATCGACGCTGCGGGCGAGTTGCCCGGCGAAAAGCGATTCTCGTCTCCCCGGGAGCTGAAAGCCATTATCGCCGCGCTGAAGGACGAGTTGGCACGGAACCTCACGCGGAAACTGCTGGCCTATGCCCTGTGCCGCCAGCTCGAAGGCTACGACGAAATCGTGGTCGATCAGCTGATCGAGGCCGTCGCAAAGGATGGTTACGGCATGCAGACACTGATTTCCGAGATCGTCACCAGTTATCCGTTTATGAATCGCCGCATCCATGAAAGCGAGGCATCTTCCCATGGTCAATAAAATTCGTATCGATCGTCGCACCTGCTTAAAAGGGCTCGTTGCCACTCTCGCGCTGCCGCTTTTGGAAACCATGGGCTGGGCCGACTCGGGCGAGGACAAGCCGGTCACACCACCCGTGCGACTTGCCTTCATGTATATGCCGCACGGCGTCATTCCGGATCAGTTCTGGCCGGCAAATGCGGAGAGCTTTCTGACTTCGCCGCCGCCCGCTTTGGAATCGTTGCAGCCCGTGCTCGACCAGTGCCTGCTCATGAAGGGGGTCTCAGGCGTGCCGATCGCCCCTTTCAATGGTGCGCCACACGCGCTGGAGCTTTCGACCTGGCTCACGGCGCAACTGCCGGATGCGGACAAGCGAAGCCAGATCAACATTTCGATTTCTGCGGACCAGATCGCGGCCAACTTTGTGGGCGGTTTCACCTCACTCCCCTCGCTGGAACTGGCGACGATGCCGCAGACGCACAAGGAGAATCAGGAGGGGCTGAACGAGGGATATTATACGCACTGCAGCTTCAGTTCACCGACGCAGCCAGTCCCCGCAGAGACGAATCCCCGTAGCGTGCTCAACCGGCTTTTCGGAAAAACCGACCAACGCGGACAACTCGCAAAAGCCGACCCGCTCGATCGTCAGATGCTAGACCTGGTGCTCGGTGGCGCGAAGGACCTGCGTCGAAAACTCCCTCGGGATGACCAGCACAAACTGGATGAATACCTCGACAGCGTGCGTTCCGTCGAGCGTCGCATCGCCGCCATCGAATATCGCCAGAAAGAGGCCGCGCGGGAGAAAGCCGGAATCGCCTCCAGCAAACAAAAGGCTTCCGATTCCCCGCCGATCGAAATCAAGATTCCCGAGGGCGACAAACGCAGCGAATACATGCAAGTCATGTGCGACCTCACCGTGCTCGCCTTCCAGACCGACACGACTCGCGTCAGCACCTACATCGGTTCCACGCCGAACGGTGTTTCCTATCCCGAACTCGGGTTCAATGACGAGCATCATTCCCAGACCCATCACGAAAACAGGCCCGAGCAGGTCGCGAAAGTCGCCGCGATCACCGCGTTCAACATCGCCCAGTTCGCCCACATGGTGAAGAAGATGGCCAGCCTCCGCGAAGGCAATGGTACCCTGCTTGACAACTGCATCATGATGTGGGGCTCAGGCCTCGAAGACGGCAACAAACACTCCCGTGAAAACCTCCCCTTTATTATCGCCGGCAAAGGGGGCGGCTCGATCAACACGGGACGCTTCCTGCCAGAAACCAAAGGCAATCAAGGCGACCTGCTCACCACGATTCTCGCCTGCGCGGGAATACCGCTTGATCGGCCCATCGGCATCGCGACCAAGCAGATCAACGAGATGATTGCCAGTCGATAGAGGAGAAACTTCAAGGGAAGTATTTGATAAGTCGTGAAACGCCGGCATTTTTCCCTGATGTTGAGATCATATTCGAAGTCAACAAGACGGACGAACGTTATCACGTACCGCAGTTGGTCAAATTAGCGGAATCACATGGAAAGCGCGTCTCGACTCATCTCTGGCCGGAGATCAGCGCACAACTCATGTGCGTGACCCCCAACGCCCATTGGCTGGAGTACGCTGAATGGTGGAACCCCATCCTTAACACCCCTCTTCTAATAAAGGAGGGAATGACAGTCATTGATGATGCCCTGGGAACGGGTATTTCCTGGAACGAGAAGGCCGTCGAGCGTTATTCCGCTTAGTGATGATATTGCGGCAAAATGTGCCAGGTAATGTGTGTAACCAATTACCTGTATCTTTATCGCTTTCTGACGCGTCCTGGGAACCCGACCTCCGAGCCCTGAACTGCCAAACGAAAAGGCTCAATAGCCTTGTTTTATCCAGATTTTGTTGAGAATTGGACGTTTCGGCAACCAGATCGAATTGCGTTCGTGTCGCGCGCACAAGAGTTATCGCTCAAATCCCCTTATTCAAACGGTTTAGCTTACTTCACGACAGCGGGACGATGCCTTCCGCGAATCCCACGACCGTTGGTTCAAATCCCGTCGACTGTTTTGAACTGGAAATTCATTTGGATACAATCGGCGTGCTTGATCAGGCTGCCTCGCGCAATTCTCACTTCGGGGGATACCAATGCGAATCCGCGGAGACGCTCTTGATGGCGCAGCCAAAGCCGCCTTACTCGGGTTCTTTTTGAGCGGTTGGAGCATTGGCATCGGACCCAAATTCGCCTTCGAAACGTGGTCGTGGGTCGCCAGCTATTGTCTGTTTATTGCAGTTGGGTCGGTCATCGGAGTATTGACTGGTTCTCGGCACAGCCGTCTGGAGCGAGAGCAATCGGCCAGTGCCGCGCGCACCGCCGCTGACCTTGGTCTCACTTATTTACCGACAGTCGAACGCCCCCCGCTAGCACTCCCTTGTTTTAAGAAATGGCACAGCGGCAAAGAAGGCAACGTCGGAGAAGTCGGTGGGGTGCCTGTGAGCGTATTCGACATGGTCGAACAGATCGAGACCTTTGAAGGGACAGGGTTCTTTACTCGGACCATCGTGCTCCTCCCGGCCGACGGGGTGCCTGCATTTACAGCCTCCCCGTGCAGGGCTGGACGATTCGCACATCTCCTCGAACTTGGCGGAACGAGATTCGATCCGGCCACCGCTCCGGCGGGAGCAGCGGACACGGTACGCCAATTTGGCCGGTCCTTCAGGATCGAGTGTCCCGGCAACCCGAGCCGGTGGACATTGACGACCCAACGCCTGCAAAAGGCCGAGGAACCGGTCAGACGGCTAATGACCCCGAAGTTGATGGCGGCGCTGCTCGCCTGGCCTGGCTGGTCCTTCCAGACGGGTGCAGGGTCGCTGGTTTGCTGGCGCGGGCAATCAGTCTGCCCAGCGGGTAAACGTCAAGAATGGATCGCCGCTGCGAGCGCGATCCAGGCTGCCTTGCTTGCAGCGGTTGCGGACATGTCCGTCGTCGCGCCGCCCGTACCGTAGACGTATGGTGGCACCGTACCCATCCGTCAGTTTGTCGTAAAACTCCCGGTGGCAAGGCTGACCAACGCCAGCATTCCTGCCCCGCCCAGGGCGCAACAAATGAGCGGAATCATCCACATGTTGGAACGCGACGCCCCGGACACATCATCAGGGTTGGCTGGGTCGTACACCAACTGCATGAACTGACCCACGGGAGGGTCGTCGCTGGAGCTGACAGTCAATGTTCTTCGGCGCTTGTTCCCCTGGAGGTCGCTGAACTCGACGATCCGATATTCCGAGCGTTCCAGGTCACAGGGGTCGACGTGGTTACCGACGACCAACCCCTCTACCCGGACTCCGTGCCGAATCAGGAACACTGACCGTCGAAGAAGTATTACTCCGAACAGGAAAACGCAAGCACAGACGGGAACTGTGATGATCAGAAAAAGGCTATGGACTACCTTTTGAAATAAATAGAGATTTCCGTAACCCAACTCTCCCGGCAACATACTTTGCCCTCCGCCCTGATTGCCTGAAAACGGGAATGGCCAAATTCAATTGCCACCTTCCGGCACTGGCGATTTTGTCTATCTTGCTCAAGAATTGTGATCCTGAATGCAACAGCATGTCAATCCGGGGAATGCTCTCTTTGATTCGACGATCGAATTTCCAAAGCCGCTGATGTGAATTGGTACCATGCATTTGGACTGTGAAAGTTGACCTCTGACTCGTGATCGTTCGTATTTAACATCAACGGAAATTGGGCTTGATGCCATCGATCGGCCCCCTCACTCCTGCGTTCCAGACGATGACGCCCAATCTGATTTATTCAACAGCCGACTTATATTCAACAGCCGACTTATTTGTCCTGACGGGAAGTCAAAACAGTCTTAAACAATTGAATTTGCCCCGCCCAAAGCTCCGCTGAACTCGCCGATTCGTACGAAGCTCGATAAAATCGTCGCCGGGATCAGTCGTTCTTCACTCGCGATCATTGATTCCCCAAGCGATTGGAACAATCAGGTTCTTCGTTAAAAAAAGCTGTGAACGAGTGATCCCACATCGTAAGGTCGTTCTCCAATGCGTTCGCGATTCTTGATTCCGGCTGTGATCGCCGTCGGTTCGTTGTGCGGTTGGCTTGCGGCTTCCGGCCGCCTGGCCGAGACATTCGGCCAGGACACGAAGGCTCCGCCAGCGTTGGCGGAAGGCAAGCAACTGCCAAAACCCGATCCGGCATTCAAAGGCAAAATCGGCGAAACATTTAAAGACTCAACGTCCGATTATCCGCAGCCGGTAAAGGCACCGAAAGGCGCACCCAATGTTCTGCTCGTTTTGCTGGACGACGTCGGCTTCGGCATGTGCTCGACATTCGGTGGACCGGTGCCAACCCCGCATTTAGATAAGCTTGCGAAGAACGGGTTGACGTATAACCAGTTCCACACAACCGCACTCTGCAGTCCGACTCGGGCGGCGCTGCTCACCGGTCGCAACCACCACAGTTGCGGCACAGGCGTGATTATCGAGATGGGGACTGGTTTCCCCGGCTACACCGGAATTATCCCCCAAAGCACATCTGTCGTGGCCCAGACTCTCCGCGATAACGGCTATGCAACGGCGATGTTCGGCAAGGCTCACAATACACCCGAGCCGGAAATCAGCCCCGCCGGCCCGTTCCACAACTGGCCCACAGGTCAGGGCTTTGAGTACTTCTACGGTTTCAACCAGGGTGAAACGAACCAGTACTTCCCCACGCTCTACCGCGACACCAGGCCGGTCGCACAGTCGAAGTCTCCGGAGGAAGGCTACCACTTCACCGCTGACATGACTGATGAGGCCATTGCCTGGACCCATAACGTCCGTGCTGCGAACCGTGACAAACCGTGGTTTACTTATTTCAGTACGTCCGGCGTCCACGCACCTCATCAGCCCCCGAAGGAATACCGGGACAAGTACAAAGGAAAATTTGATTACGGATGGGACAAGCAGCGTGAGTTGACCCATGCGAAGCAACAGGAAATCGGCATTATTCCAAAAGGGACAAAGCTGACGCCACGCGATCCAGGCATTCCTTCATGGGACTCGCGGTCCGCAGACGAGAAAAAAGTCTACTCCCGGCTCATGGAGAATTACGCCGGTTACATGGACTACACCGACCACGAAGTCGGGCGCTTGATTGACAGCCTCGCCGCCTCTGGCGAACTCGACAACACGCTGGTCATGTACATTGTCGGCGATAATGGCGCGAGTGCAGAAGGTGGCCTGGAAGGGACCTTCAGTGAACTCGCAAGCCTCATTGGCGTGCAGCTTGGCCTGGAAAGTACGATCAAGCGGATCGACGAGATCGGTGGACCGACGAGCGAACCTCACGTTCCAGTCGGATGGGCGTGGGCGATGAACGCTCCATTTCAATGGACTAAGCAGGTCGCATCTCACTTCGGCGGGACCCGCAACCCACTGGTCGTTCACTGGCCCAATGGGATCAAGGCTAAAGGGGAAATCCGCGACCAGTTCCATCATGTCATCGATGTCGTACCAACCATTCTGGACGCCTGTAAAATCCCGGAGCCGAACGTGGTGAACGGCATCGTGCAGAAGCCGATCGAAGGCGTTTCAATGCTTTACACATTCGGCGACGCAAAAGCGAAGAGCAAGCGGACGACGCAGTACTTTGAACTGGCGACCAACCGGGCGATTTACGACGACGGCTGGGTAGCATGCAGTCGATACGGCTACCCGTGGGTGACGGCTGGCCGCGGAATGGATTTTGTCAACGCGCCTTGGGAGCTTTACCATATCACCGATGACTTCAGCCAGGCTGTCGATCTTGCTGCAAAGGAAACAGAGAAACTCAAGGCGCTACAGGCCAAGTTTCTGGAAGAGGCTAAAAAGTACGACGTGTTCCCACTCGACCCACGATTCTCTGAGAGACTCAATCCAATGTTGCGGGAGTCAGGCGAACCGAGGACGAGTTGGACATACTACGGCAACAACGTCTGGCTGCCCGAGCCGATCGGCCCCCAACTTTTTCCTCGACCCCACTCAATCACGGCTGATCTGACGATCCCGAAGGGTGGTGCGGAAGGGGTTGTCGCCTGTGCCGGGGCATTCTCGGCGGGCTGGTCACTTTACATCAAGGAGAAGAAACCGGTCTTCCGCTACACGGGCTTTGAAATCTCTGACATGACCATCGTGGGAACCTTCGACGTCCCCGAAGGGAAAGTGACGCTCAAAACAGAGTTCACCCCGGACGGGTCGAAAGAAGGAGCGGGAACGCTCAAATTGTTCGTAAACGGCCAGCCGGCCGGGGAGGGCGCGATTAAGCGCACCTTCTTCCGGCATGGGCTTGAACCCTTCGAAGTTGGCCGCGACTCCATCACGTCTGTCTCGCCAGACTACAAATCGAAATCGCCGTTCGCATTTGCGGGGACAATCGAGAAAATCCGCTTCGAATTAACCAGAAAATAACAATCGGTTTACCATGTATTAACAACAAGATGCATGAGTCAGGTGCATGTCACCTGACTCATCCATGTTTTACCTTTTCGAAAGAGTACGAACATGCGATTGCGATACGTGCAACCAACCATGGTCATCCTGGTCGGCTGCGCACTCGGCTGGTTTGTGGCCAACGCCGAGGACAAGACGGCTAAGCCAAACGAATCGACCAAGGTTGACCGTACAGTACTCCCGCCGTCACCGCAGGAATTCAAGGGGAAGATCGGGCCGAACTATAAGGAATCGACTCCGGACTTCGGGCCTGCAGCACCTGTGGCGGCTCCCGAAGGTGCCCCGAATGTCCTTTTTGTCGTTCTTGATGATGTCGGATATGGACACCTCGGCTGTTACGGCGGTCCGATCGCGACACCGAACATTGACAAGCTCGCCGCCGGTGGCGTGCGGTACAACAATTTCCATACGACGGCACTCTGTTCACCGTCGCGTGGGGCACTGCTCACAGGCCGCAACCATCACGCCATCGGACTCGCTGCCATCACCGAAGCCGCCACCGGCTTTCCTGGCAACTTCGGGTCAATTCCCAAAAGTGCCAGGACGATCGCCGAGACCCTGAAGCAGAATGGCTACAACACGATGGCGATCGGCAAGTGGCACCTTGCCCCGTATACCGCGTACACCGCAGCCGGGCCGTTCGACCGCTGGCCGCTCGGCATGGGATTCGAAAAGTATTATGGCTTTCTCGGCGGCGAGACCGATCAGTGGGCACCGCTGCTGGTTCAGGACAATCACTTCATCGACACTCCCACCGGCCCGGGCTATCACCTGACCGAAGACCTCTGCGATCGTGCGATCGCCGACATCCGTGACCAGCAGCAGGCGAACACAGGGCGTCCGTTCTTCGCGTATCTTGCTCTCGCTGCGGCTCACGCGCCATTGCATGCGCCGAAGGAGTTCATCGCCAAGTACAA